>VBOL01000013.1:0-12631 GCA_005887945.1 Nitrospirota bacterium | reverse complement strand
CGCAAGATGGGACATGTCACGTTTCTCGGGGAGACGCTCAGTCTTGCCCTCGATCATGCGAAGCAATTTCACGACGGCCCGGCAAACGGTCCCCGCATGTCTGCATAACCTCCTTCATTCATCTGTATCATTCCTAATCCGGCATCAATCGACAGGATGCTGTGAACAGGATCGACCGTCTCTTTCGCTGCACTACCCAGGCCAGTGCCAATCTGTGAGCCGTTTTTTGGCCATCCCGCGTCGTTCTATTTTGTGACTTGCTGTAGGGATCTGGATTAAACTGTTCAGCTCCTCAGGGCATAGCCTACTGGAAAAACATGGTTCCGCCCTGTTTGGGTATCGGTACAGGACTTGCTCCACTCCTAGTCTTCGGTCGCCCGAACAGGAGATCATACGGATGAGCAGTCTTACCATCCCCTGTGAAAATCATGTAGAGCTGTCTTCGGCGGATTCGTGTCACGACAGTACGATTTCGCGTCCACGATATGTTGTACTTCAGTCGCTGGTCGGCGTCATGTTGGCCTGCCAGTTATTGTCTGGAGCGGAGCTGATCGTAAGCCGCCCAACGAGCGGGGTGATCGTCGGTGGGTTGGTGGCGATGGTCCTCTGCCTGTTGAGGGTGCCGACCTCGATCCTCAAGGCCGCGTGGTTCAGCGGGGCCGTGATCGGGATCGATACTGTTCTCGTGACCGCGATAATTTATCTCTCGGGTAATGCCCGGTCGGATCTCTATCTGTCGTATTTCATCCTCATGCTCATTGCCGCCTCGGTGCGCCGGCTCTCCCATGGTTCTTTATCGCCCGGCCATCTGCTGGGAGTACCGGTATTGTTGGTGATGGCGACGTTCTACGGGTTCGCGCTGCAAACGATCGGGGCCGAACGGCAACAACAAACACTATTGCTGGGGAGTATCGAGGCTCTGAAAGAGACTGAACAGGCCTTGCAAGCGTCGCGCGATCAGTTGGAGGTCCGTATCAAGGGTCTAAAGAGCGATCTCTCGCGGGCGAATGAGCATGTTCGGCAGGAGAAGAAGGAACGAGAAGGCCTCGAGCAGCAATTGCATGAGGCCCAGAAGATGGAAGCGATCGGTCGGATTGCCGGGGGCATTGCCAACGAACTCAGCCATCTCGTTTCGGTGATCGGGAGGCAGACGGGTGTGGTCCTATCTCGCCTCAAGTCGGACGATCCACTCTATGGGCCGGTCGATGACATATTTCGAAGCGGGGGGCAGGCCGCAGCCGTCACCGCTCAATTGGCTGGGTTGGGCTTCCACGACGGTCACGTCCGACAGGTGCTTTCGGTCAAGGCAGTGCTGGAGGAGATTCGTGGAGTGATGAGAGGACTGCTGCCCGCATCCATCGATCTAAGCATGGTCATTGAAGATGCGCCGATGGATGTCGAGGTCGATCGTGAAGGACTCGAACAAGTTCTACTTCATCTTGCGGTGAATGCGCGGGATGCCATGCCAAATGGTGGTCGGCTCCTGATTGAAGCGAAGCAGGCGTTCCCCGGGCATGAGAGTGCGTCGGTGAATGGAAGGGGAGGGCATCTACCCAATGTGCTGATTCAAGTGACCGATACCGGAAGCGGGATGAGCCTAGAGACCCAGTCGCATATGTTCGAACCCTTCTTTTCCACAAAGGAAATGAATGTGGGACTCGGACTCACCGCGGTCTATGGCATTGTGAAGCAAAGTGCAGGCCAGGTCGATGTTGTCAGCCAGCCTGGCGAAGGCACTGTGGTGCGGGTGGCGCTTCCCCTTGTACGACAGGGCCGGCCGCCTGCTCCATCAATCCTGGCACCCGTCTCAGCCAAAGGCCAGGAAACGGTTCTGCTGGTGGAACCGAATGAAATCGACCGTAAGCTCGCGCTCTCCACGTTGTTGCGGCATCGCTATCAAGTCTTGGAGGCGAGCTCGTCCGTTGAAGCGTTGCTGCTCACGCAGCGACATCCTGGAGTCGTCCATGTGGCCGTGAGCGATCTCATGATGCCGGAGATCAGTGGGCGTGACTTAGCCAGACGGTTGTTGAAGCATCACCCGATGATGAAGCCGATCTTTATCTCTGGGTATGACGACGAGGCGATGATGTCTCATCGCCTCAACCCGCGGTATCTCTTGAGGCGTCCCTATCGACAAACTGGGTTGGTGGAAAAAGTGCGTGAGCTGCTGGATGCGTGAAGCAGTGCCTTGGAGTGTCTCTGGTGAGCGCTAACCATCCCATCGGTCTCTGCGGCTTGGTGCAAAGAAGGGCACGTCCGGGCGTTTGAATAGACCAATCAGTGCCATCCCAGCGAGAAACCCGCCGATATGGGCGAAGAATGCTACGCCTCCGCCCGCACTGCCGATGCTCATTCCCCCGCTCAACAGTTGCATCACGAACCACATACCGAGGACAACACCCGCTGCCACCCTCGTCGCGCCCAGGCCGGGCATCATAACCAGCACGCGGGCGCGTGGAAACAACAGCACATAGGCGCCTAAGACACCGGAAATGGCGCCGCTGGCTCCGACCATGGGAACAGTCGAGGACGGATCAGTCAGGGCGTGGCTCAAGGCGGCCAGAATTCCACATGTGAGGTAGAACACGACGTACTTCGAATGCCCCATGACGTCTTCGATGTTGTTCCCGAAGACCCAGAGGTACAGCATATTCCCGATGAGGTGCATCCAGCCGCCGTGGAGGAACATGCTCGTGATCAACGTGGCGTAGGCGGGAATGGCCACGCCCATCTCAGGGAGGTCGGCCTCCCCGAACACGAGGGCCGGGATTGCCCCGTACTGAAAGACGAACGTGTTTCCTGAGCCGGCGGGAAGGCTTGCCTGGTAGAAAAGGACGAGGACGCAGGCCACGATAAAAGCGATCGTGACGACCGGCGTCCGCTCGGTTGGGTTGTCGTCATGCAGAGGGATCATGGTGTCCTCACTGGGAGGGAGGACGGCGATGGTCGATGACTGATCGAGGGAGTGCCGGGTTATCCGGCAAGGAGCCATCAGGTCCAAGGGAGACTGAAAACCCCGCGGCGTGCGTATGGCCTCCACCGCCGAAAGACGCGGCGATGGCCCCCACGTCGGTCCCATCCTCTCGCGAGCGCATGCTGTAATAACGGCGCCCATCGCGGTCGTGCCAAATTACGCAAAACGGATACTCCACGGAGAGGTGTTCGCCGATCTGACTAGTCAAGACCGCGCTTTGGACCGACGGAACGACGGCTCCGTGAAAGTCGACCAACATCGCTTGCGCCGCCAGTTTGCTCACGAGCTCGTTTTCATAACGCAGGATGGCCCGGCCTTCCTGTTCCAACTCCTTCTGCTTGAAGTGACTCCAGAGGTGATAATCGAATGGATATGAGGCAACGGCCGCATTAATTTCCCGACTGGAGGGGAGCGCCCAAGTCCAGAGGTCTTTGTCTTGGATATAGTCGAGGAGCCACGGTATCGGCTGATCGTGTGCCCATTCCCAGGCCAGGACGGCTCCCGATTTTTTCATATCGAAGTAGGCATAGGGAAGGCCGACGAGGGCGTTCTCTGCGGTGATGTGATGATCGAGCACGAGGAGCGCCTGCGTCTGAGCAGCCATGGTTTCCAGCGTCTCGCGGGCATAGCTGAAATCCACGATGACGACTCGTTGGTCCTGTAGTCCTGCGGGAGGAGGATTCCCGTGTTTGACGGGAATGAACCGAGCCGCTGGAAATTGATTCCAGATTGCCCAAGCGGCGCCGAACCCATCGGCACATTCGGCGTGATAGAGCACGACGGTGGGGGGCCCAGAGAATGGGTGCTGTGTGCGGGAACCAGCCATCGTGGCGGAGCATACCATGATGCTCCTCCGAGACTAAAGCGTCTTTGTGAGGAGAGGTCAAAGGGCGTTGAGATGGTCGATCAGCTGACGCAACCGGCTCGCGCTTCGACGGTTGGAGGTAAAGGCCAACCGAGGCAAGTCCCTCAGATCCGGTTCGTCGAGCTCTTCGGGGAGAGGCCCGCGCAATTCGAAGGTGCCCTCGGATAACAAATCGCCAAACGTTTCATGAAGGCCAGCCACCTGTTCTGGGGATATGTGGGTTTGCAGCCGCATGACCAAGAGCCGGCCCACATATCGAATGGAATGGAATCGGCGGTAAAAGCTCCTGATCTCATCGATCGCGTCGTCCACGGACGTGGCGATTTTGAACAGGCTGAGATCTTCAGGGTTGATCAGTTGACGGGCCAAGAGTTGGCGTGTGACGAAGGCGTACCAGTCGTCCCAATAGTCGCAGCTGGGAGCCTGGAGACAGACGATCGGCTGGGGATCGCTCTTGCCGGTTTGGGCGAGGGTCAAGATTTCAAAACCTTCATCATGAGTCCCGAAACCGCCTGGGAATAATGCAATGGCGTTGGCCTCTTTCTGAAAGATTAATTTGCGGGTAAAGAAGTATTTGAACGTGACGAGCTTGGGGTCATCGGCGATCGTGGCATTCGGGCCTTGTTCGAAGGGCAGCATAATATTGACCCCGAAGCTGTTCTCGCGTCCGGCGCCCTCCTGGCACGCGCGCATGATCCCGTCGGCTCCCCCGGTAATGACCATGAATCCTTCCTCAACGATCTGACGGGAAAACTGGAAGGCCATCTGGTAGTTCGGATCATCCGAGGCGGTGCGGGCCGAACCGAAGATGCTGATCTTGCGCCGATCGCGATAGTCATGAAAGACGCGGAAGGCGTGACGCAGTTCTTTTACGGCGCGGTTGACGATCTTGAGGTCCAGGACGTCCAGATGAGAATCGTGGAGCCGAAGCGTCCCGGCCAGGAGTTCCTTCATGATCGCGGCTTGCAGGTCGTCTTCCGGACTGTCAAGCAGAAGGCGAATTTGGCTGAGCAACTCCTCGTTCGAGGGGAGGGGGCGGGAACGGGTCTGGGAAGTCTTCATCGGATTATCCATGCGGGATTATGGTTTATCCTAGAGAGAGACAAAATTCTATCAGTTGATCGCCTGTTGGTCAAAAGAACGGAGCATATGTGTGAGGTTAAGAGCGAGTGGATGAGGGAGGCATTGTTTGAAGTGCCCAGGCCCTGATACGCGCTAGATCGGTCGACGAGAGGTCAGTGAACTGAATATCGACATGCCAGGTGCGGACCCCGCTTGATAGCTCACCGGGCTCTGCCCCCGGAACTCCGCTGGTCAGGACTGTTCCACGAATGGTTAAGGGAGTGTTTTGACCAGGAATGGAAAATGCCAGTACCACGTTCGATCCTGTCAGGATCTTCGCGGTTGATTCGATCAACGCTCCGACATGGCCCAGTTGGGTAATCATGGCATTATAGTTGAGTCCCTGCGCCGAGGCTCGTCCGGTCACACTCACGACGACGGGGATCTTCGTGCCACATCGGGCGGGCGTGAGCATCAGGTCTTGTGCACTGAGCACCCCAACCGGTTGGTTTTGTTTGGTGACAATCAGGAGAGAGGCACCTGTCGCCCTCATGAGTGTCGAAGCCTCTGCCAAGGCCTCATCGTACTCGATGAACTGCACCGGGCGTGTCATGATCGTCCGGACTTCGATGTCGTGCGGTTCGAGCCCCTGAGCGACGACTTTCTTCACAATGTCGGTCGGCGTCATGAGGCCGAACCGCGTGTCGGTATCCTTTACGAGCAGGCAGGGCACCTGTTCTCGTTCAAGCAGCAGTGCAGCCTCACTGACGGAGACGTCCCCTGGAACCTGGACAACCCCTGGTGTCATCATATGGGCAACCATAGCGTGTATGAGATGTGTCGTATTGCAGGGCTTGTCATCGTCGTTCGCCATGGGTTCGAGACATCCCCCAATTCCCGCCTGCACGATTCGTGAGGCTTCCACCTCTGGCGACGTAAGCCAAGTATAGCAGACGGGGCTCCCTGGTCCGTGACCAGGGCTTCCCTTGTCAAACAAGGGGTTTGGCGAATAGACTAGGCCAATTGTTAGAGCAGCACAAGGGGTGATCGATGGTTGATCCCGATTTCGTTCAACAGGACTTTCAGCGTCGCCTCAGGAAAATTCCCCCACAGGGGACGGGGCTGTCAGTCGACGTGTATTCTCCCGATCTGTTCGAGCTGGTGAACAAGCTCAGAGAGCGAGGACTCCAGCCGGGCTATCTCGAAGTCTTTAAGGCGACGACGACCGCACTGACAACGGTTCGACGGGCTGTGCCGGATATAGCGCTGGCGTACCACGGGGAGGGCTTGTGGATCACTCAGCCGGACGTTCAAGAGTCACCGTTCTTTCAGGAGGATGTCGGCGAGATGGTCACACAACTCAACAGCATACAGAGTCTCTGGCTGAATCATGAATGTGCGATGAAGCAGATGGCGGGCTACTCGTTTGGCACATATGTCCCTCCATTATATACGCGGCTAAGTGCCGAGGTGGTGGCGGCAAATATCTCGACGGTTCAACAGGCGATGGATCGGCAGGGTCGTCGAGCGGACGGGACTGCGCCGCTCTTTCTGTTGGAGATGCCACCGCTCACATATTTTTTCGCCGGCACAATACCGATTCCCCATTTTTTTCGACTCGTCACAGCGTTGGTGCCCTGCGGTCTCGTGCTGGACATCGGACACCTTTGGACCGTCTATCGCTATACTGCCGCCTGCCGACGGATATCTCTTGAACGATTCATCCAGGAATTCCTCAACGAATTTCCCTTGGAGCGGGTCGTAGAAATCCACATAGCAGGGTTGGCCTGCCATGAGTCGGTTGGTGAGCCAAAGGGGGAGGAGGAGCTTCCTGAATGGATCGACGCCCATGCTGCCCCGATTCCGTCGATCCTCTTCACTATGCTTGAGCAGGTTCTGGCCCATTCGAATCTCGTCAGCCTCCGAGCGGTGGCGCTTGAAGTGGACACCAAACCGATCGAAATGATTGTGGAGGAGTATGCAGAGGCCGTTCGGCGTTTCTCCCTCCTCGTTCAGCAGACGATGGCCAGAGGAACGGCTGTAGAGCAGTTACCGGGACTGACGTCTCGTCCAGTCTCAGTCCAGGAGCCGGTGAGCCAGTCTGATCGACAGCAGTTGTGCGACGACTATGCGCGCTACGCGCAAATCATCTCGGGACAAGCCCCCCTGACAGGCTCGGAGTGGCAGGAAGTGGCCGCGGAAGTGAGCGGTTTAACACGGTACCAAACGTCCTATGTGCCGCACGAGATTCTCCATTGGGGAGGAGACCTCGCAGAGATGTTTCCGCAGAGCTGCCGGGCTTTAGCGGAGCAAGGCATCTGCCTGACGGAGTTCGTGGCTTTCTGGTTTCGCTCGCCACGACCGCTCACGCACTCGTATGATTTCTTTCTCCTCAAGATCGAACGGTTCCTCGAATTCGTGGCGGAACGTGCGCCGGACATACGGGTCTGCGTACAACAGGAATGCGACATTTTGCGCCAGGCCTATGCCCAGGCGAACGAAGTGGGGGAACCGGTGATGGAGATGGAGCGAGCCCGATGAATTTCTGGCAGTCACTCACCAGACCGATCATCGGGATGGCGCCGATGGATGGGGTCACGGATGCGACGTTTCGCTATACCGTGGCAATGCACGGGAAGCCGGATGTCTCCTTCACGGAGTTCACGCATGTGCATGACATTTGCCGAGGACCGGAGTTCCTGTTGGACTCCCTCATCTATCATGAGGCTGAACGGCCGATCATTGCGCAGGTCTATGGGAAAGAGCCGGACTTCTTTTATCAATCCGCTCATGCAGTATGTGAGTTAGGGTTTGACGGATTGGATATCAACATGGGCTGTCCCTCGCGGAGTGTGGCCTCATCCGGATCGGGCGCGGGGCTGATCCGAACGCCGGATGTGGCCCAGGCCATTATGCGGGCCGCTAAACAGGGGATCGCCGATTGGACGGCCGGTCAGACCCTTGAGGGATCGGGTCTCAAGCCGGGCAGAGTGGCGGCGATCTGGCGGATGAACGAGCGGCGGCAGGATGCCCGCCCGCTCGTCCGACACACAATCCCCCTGTCCGTCAAGACACGCCTCGGCTACGACGTGGTGGTCGTTGATCGTTGGATCGAACATCTCCTCATGGAACGGCCGGCGGTCATTTCCCTGCATGGCCGCACCTTGCAGCAAATGTATCGAGGAGAAGCGGATTGGAACGCCATTGGTCGGGCGGCGAAGATCGTGCGGGGGAGCGGGACTTTGCTGTTTGGAAATGGGGATGTGCACAATTATCACGACGTCGTCCGTCGCGTGCGGGACACCGGAGTCGATGGCGTGTTGGTCGGGCGAGCCGCGCTCGGAGCCCCCTGGTTCTTTCGGCAGAAAGAGGAGGCGCGGCTCGTTCTGCAGCAACATCGGTCTGAAGAGGGGCCCGAACCGTGGGTGCCGCCGTTGGACGATCGCTTCGAGATGCTGCTCGATCATGCCCGACGGTTCGAAGCGGCCTGCGGGCAGGGCCAGTTTCGGCGGATGCGCAAACACCTAGGCTGGTACTGTAAAGGATTTCCTCATGCCGCCTCGCTTCGAGCCGATATGTTCCGAGTCTCTTCGGTCGCCGACCTGGAGCAGGTGCTCGCCGATTTTCGCATGCGCAGCGCGAGTCTCACCGAGGTCTCTGACCAGATGCCGCTCGAGCCCCTTGTCTCCGCTGAACCCTCTCCGACGTTGTAGATGTCACTCATTCTGGCTTCGACCTCTCCGCGCCGCCACGAGTTGCTCGCCCTGCTGGGCATCCCATTCGACGTCAAAGGCCCATCCTTCGAGGAGCGGCTGGTGCCAGGTCGGGCCGTGATCGAGCAGGTGCAGTCCTTCGCGCAGGGCAAGGCCCGGTCGGTCGCGAGGCAAGAGACGGAGGCGATCGTGCTGGGGAGCGATACGGTGATTCAGTTGGATCATAACGTGCTCGGGAAACCGGCCGATCTGGCGGAGGCCCATGCGATACTCCGGCTCCTGGCCGGTCGTGATCATCACGTACGCACGGCGGTCGCGCTTGCCTGTTCAGCTCGTGAGATAGACATCGTCGCGCTGTCCACGGCCGTCGTTCGAATGAGGCCGTTCGATGAACGAGTGTATGAACGTTACCTCGCGACGGGAGAAAGTCTCGGCAAGGCCGGTGCGTATTCGATCCAGGGAGAGGGCGGCGACCTGGTCGATTCCATTGACGGAGATTTCCCGACGGTGGTCGGCCTGCCGCTCCGCCTGGTCGCCCAGCTGCTTACGCAAGCCGGCGTGAGAGTGCCGGTCGATCTCGACGAACTCTATGCCACCAAGCCCTATGCCAACTGGGCCCGTTTCCCAGGCTGATTGCAAAGCGGTAGGGGTTTCCGTACAATGCCGCCCCATCATTCGCTGTCTTGTTTACGGGGGGAGTTATGAGCGTGCGGTGTCTGACATCAGTGGCGCGAGTTAGTGGCGTCGCCACCTGTACGGTCGTGGGCCTGTTGACGGTCGTCGTTCTCCAGCCGGTCTTGGCGATCGATGTGAAGGTCTCAGCGGAAGAGGCGCAGAAGGCCTTGGAAGCCGGGCGGGCGCCGATGGAGAAAGCCAACACCCCGGAGGACGTCAAGAAGGTTCTACAGCAAGCCTCCATGGTCACGCGCGTGGGAGCTGACCCAGAGAAAGATTCCTGCGGAGCCAGTGCCATCCTCCGGACCAAGCGCTATCGACTTGAAGCCTTTGGCCGGCAGGAAGCGGCGGAGTCCAAGAAGAGGAAAACGGATGTGCGCATGCCCGACGAGTTCATCAAGAAAGTCGTGGACATGCCCAATATGGAGATTGAAGTTCAGCTGTGTGGCGATGACGAATACTTTGCAGAAGGTGCCTTGATCGAGTTGCAACAGGGCTCCAAGAGGATCAAGCCCATTGATATTGGGAAAGCCGAACGTGGCCGAAAGAATGAGGGAAGCGGGCCGACCTACCGGTCACGCTTTACCGCACTGTTTGCGTATGAACAATTTGATCCTAATGCCGCATCCGTTTTCGTCGTGAATCTTCAGGACGGAAAAGAGGCGCGAATCGCTGCTGATTTCTCCAAGGTGAAGTAGGCACACTTCTTCGATCCCGTCCCCTGCCAAACTACGGCGACTGCCCCTGCTGTGCGGCGAGCGGTCGCCTGTGGCCTTTCGCGTCAGATCGGCCTTGACCCCTGCTAGAGCAAAGGGCTAGCCTCTCACGTCCGGCCACCAGCAGGCTGGGGAACAACGATGCCGGCACGCAGGAAATCCATTGGTTCGCATGTTTGGCACAACAGGACACGACCACGCAGGATGCTCAAAAAGTTCGTCCAGCAAGGCCGCAGCGAGTGAAGAGCCGAGGAACTACAGACCGCACTTCGTGTGGGCCGTTCACCCTTTGAATGGATCGTGGCGAACGGAAAATCCCCACCAGCACTTCCGACCTCCGAGAATCTCATTTGGTACGATGAGGGTCTGAACGATGCGAGAACGATGCATGGGAAAAGGCGCGTCCCTGGGCAAAGAGGCTGTCTTGGCAGCCTCGGGGCGGGCGGGTGAAGTAGCCGCCTGGGGTGGGCGGGTGAGAGGAGCGATTTTTTCAGCATCCTGTCAGAGAAGGAGTGGAACATGACCGAGGAGTGGGGCGCGATTCTCGTCGTCGATGACGATGCGGAAATGCGAGCGCTTGTCCACGATGTGCTCAAAGATCGCGGGCATCAGATCACGACGGCAGGAAGCGGGCAAGAGGCCTTGAAGCTCTTGGCCGAGCAAGACTATGCCGTCGTGTTGACGGATTTGCGGATGAAAGGGATGCCGGGGACGGAGTTGTTGATGGAGATCAGGCGGCTCTATCCAGACATCGGGGTCATTCTCATGACGGCCTTCGGGTCCGTTGAGACCGCAGTCGATGCAATGAAGCATGGGGCGGCTGATTACTTGACCAAGCCAGTGAAAAACACCGAGTTGGTCCGCGTCGTGGAACGGTCCCTCCGCGAAGCGGCGTTACGGCGCGAGGTGAACAGGCTCCGGCGCGAGGTCCACAAGGAGTACAGCTTTCATCAAATCATCGGCAAGAGCAAACCGATGCAGGAGATATTCGACCTGATCCGGCGCGTGGCCGACAGTCCGACGAATCTGTTGATCACCGGTGAGAGCGGAACCGGCAAGGAGTTGGTGGCCAAGGCGATCCATTACAATAGTGATCGCCAGGATGCTCCGTTTATCCCCGTCAACTGTGCCGCCATTCCCGAACAGCTGCTCGAAAGCGAGCTGTTCGGCCATATGCGAGGCGCCTTCACGGATGCGAAGGTGGACAAGCGGGGTCTCTTTGAAGAGGCGCAGAAGGGCACGCTGTTCCTCGACGAGATCAGTGAATTGCCGTTGATGCTGCAGGCTAAAATCTTGCGTGCGATCCAGGAGAAAGAGATTCGTCGCGTGGGGGCCAACAAACCGATCGCCGTCGATGTGCGCATCATTGCGGCAACGAATCTCAACCTGACTGAAGAGGTCAAGGCGAAGCGCTTTCGTGAGGACTTGTACTACCGGCTCAATGTGATCGAGCTGCGCCTGCCCCCCTTGCGCGAGCGCCGCGAAGATATTCCACTGCTCGTGGACGCGTTCATGAAGAAGTGTGCGCAGTCTCGCGGGAAACAGACACAGGGCGTAAGTGAATCCGCGCTGGCGATGTTGGTGGACTATGCGTGGCCGGGCAATGTACGGGAATTGGAAAATGTGATCGAGCGGGCCGTCACGCTCAGCCGAAGCGAGCAGATTGTTCCTGACGATCTCCCGTCACCTATTCAGGGCGCCCGTGGCGATCGGCGCGTGCTCGACGATGCGGCTGAACGGACCCTGCCGCTGGATGAAGTGGAGAAAGAGTATATCCTCAAGATCCTCGAGAAGACCGGCGGCAATAAGTACCAGGCGGCCCACATGCTCGGAATCGATCGCAAGACGCTCTATCGGAAGCTGGGCGAGATCGAAGGGCAGACGCCAGGGTGAGCCCAGAGTCCTACGATAGCGAGCAACAGTTTCGTCTCATTGTGGAAGCCGCTCCCAATGGCATGTTGCTCGTTGACGAAAGTGGAACGATTGTGATGGTGAATACCTCCGCACTCCACCAATTCGGCTACGAGAGGGAAGAGGTGCTCGGCAAGTCGGTTGAGATGCTCATTCCCGGGCCGTTTCGATCTGAACACCGGCAGCACCGAGCCGGGTTCATAAAGGCTCCCGAGACACGATCGATGGGGGGCGGACGCGAGTTGTCTGGCTTGCGGAAGGACGGGAGTGAATTTGCTGTTGAAATCGGACTCACGCCTATTCAGACGACCAAGGGGATGCGGGTGGTGGCGTCGATCATGGATATTTCAGAGCGCAAACGTCTGGAGATGCAACTCCGACAGGCTGAGCGGTTGGCGGAACTGGCCACACTGGCTTCAGGTATGGCGCATGAAATCGGTACGCCGATGAACGTAATCCTCGGGCGCGCGGAATATCTGCTCCAGCGCACCGCCGATAAAAGAATGAAAAAGGGCCTTGCCACGATCGTCACGCAGGTCGAGCGGATCACCAAGGTGATGAATCAACTCCTTGTCTTTGCCAGGCGGAAGACACCGGAGCGGCGGGCCGTCGATCTCGGTGAGATCGTGGACGATACCCTGGAGATGTTCCAGGAACGGATCGTCCAAAGTCGCATCACGGTTGACAAGACGATTGAATCGTCATTGCCTCCTGT
>VBOL01000180.1 GCA_005887945.1 Nitrospirota bacterium | reverse complement strand
CGCGACGCCGCTTAGGTGGCCGGCACCCGTTGTGTGGAATCGGGGTAACATCCCGAATCATATGGATCCGCAATCCAGCGGCCTGAAGAGATCGAATTGCCGATTCACGACCAGACCCAGGCCCATTCACATAAACATCCACTTGTCGCATTCCGCTCTCCATCGCCTTGCGCGCAGCAGCCTCGCCAGCCCGCTGAGCCGCAAAGGGCGTGCTCTTGCGAGAGCCCTTGAACCCCTGGTTCCCTGAGCTTGCCCACACGATCGTGTTGCCGCTCATGTCGGTGATGGTGACGATCGTGTTATTGAAGGAGGCCTGGACATGAGCCACCCCGCTCTGCACGATCCGGCGCTCTTTCTTCTTCCCTTTTTTTATGCTCATACAGGCTCCCTACTCAAATAACGGTCACGCACTATGCCGAACGCGCAGGCGGTTTTGGTTTGCTTCCCACACCGGAGCGACGGCCTTTTCTCGTCCGCGCATTCGTCTTGGTCCGCTGGCCGCGAACCGGCAACCCTTTCCGATGGCGCAGACCACGATACGTGCCACTATCGATCAATCGCTTGATGTTCACCGAGAAGGTCTTTCTCAGATCGCCTTCGACCTGATAGCCCTCCTGAATAATTTCTCGAATCTTGACGATATGCTCTTCGCTCAAGTCCTTGACACGAATTGCTCCGTCGATCCCGGCCTTGCCCAGGATAGAGAGTGCGGACGCCCGTCCAATCCCATAGACGTAGGTCAGGCCAATGTCCGCCCGCTTGTCTCTTGGTAAATCCACTCCGGCAATACGAGCCATAGTTCCTCCTACCCTCTTCCTGTAACGCTCTCACCGGCCTGGGCTGGGTGAGCCTCAACTGCGCGCATCGCTTTCACCCGCCCATCCCGAGCGCGCCAAGACGCGCTCTTAACCCGGGCAAGCGCCGTTTCATCGCGCTCGCTCTGCGAGCACGGAGGCCGCCCACCCCAGGCCACACTTCTATCCTTGACGCTGCTTGTGGCGCGGATTCTCGCAGAGGATTCGCACCACGCCCTTGCGCCTGACCACCTTACATTTGGCACAGATCGGCTTGACGGATGATCTCACTTTCATGTCTATTTCGTGCTCCTACTTAAACCGATAGGTGATCCGCCCGCGTGTCAGATCGTACGGCGACAGTTCCACGGTCACCTTATCGCCGGGAAGAATACGGATAAAGTGCATGCGCATTTTCCCGGAAATGTGTGCAAGAATCTTATGGCCATTGTCCAGGGACACACGAAACATTGCATTCGGTAACGTTACGTTCACCGTGCCTTGAATTTCGATCACATCTTCTTTCGGCACGTACCTCTAGCCTTCCTCTCCGAACTGCATGACCACGTCCCCAGAGCTCCTCACAGCCGACTCAAAATACGCGGCGGTCCGCTCGGCTCAATCACAATTGTATGTTCAAAATGCGCCGAGAGACTCCCGTCTACCGTCACCGCAGTCCATCGATCCTCAAGAACCTTGACGGCAGGGCCACCCATGTTGACCATTGGTTCGATCGCAAGGACCATTCCTGCCTGCAACCGTGGTCCCTGCCCAGCCTTCCCATAATTCGGCACCTGCGGTTCTTCATGCAACTGCCGGCCAATCCCATGGCCGACGAACTCCGTCACGACCGAGTAACCGGCGGACTCCACATGCCGCTGAACCGCGTGCGAAATGTCTGACAGGCGATGGCCCACGACCGCTTGCTTGATTCCGAGGTACATCGCCTCTTCAGTCACTTGAACCAAGCGGGCACTCCGTTCGGTCGTCTGCCCCACCGCGACCGTGACCGCCGAATCCCCGTAAAACCCGTCGACGATCGCCCCTAGGTCGAGCCCGATGATATCCCCCTCCTTCAACACTCGCTTGGAGGGAATCCCGTGGACGACCTGTTCATTCACCGAGGCACAGAGCGTCTTTGGATAACTCCGATACCCTTTAAACGCGGGCCGCGCACCACGGGACCGAATCTCTTCCTCGGCTAAACGATCCAGCTCATCGGTCGTGATGCCTGGCCGGACGGCTTTCTGCAAAACATTTAGTGTCTCTGCCACCACTCTTGACGCCTGAGCCATCACCGCAATCTCGTCCGGCGTCTTGAGAATGATCATGTCGCCCGGTACGGTGCCAGCTCCTGCGAGAGATGCTGGAAGACGACATCCACTGCGCCCGACCCATCCAGCTGGAGCAAAAGCCCTCGCTCTTGGTAATACCGCACAAGCGGGGCCGTCTGCTCGTCATATACTTTCAGGCGCATCTCGATCGCATCGCGACGGTCATCGCTGCGCTGCACGAGCGGCCCTTTACATCGATCGCAAATCCCATCCACCTTGGGCGGTGCAAAGTCTACATGGAACGTCGCTTGGCATTTCGGGCAACTTCGGCGCCCGCTCAATCGCCTCACGACATCCTCACGCGAAACCTGAAAATTCACGACCCGGTCCAGCGCGATCCCTTTGGAGGTCAAAACCGTTCCCAATGCTTCCGCCTGCGGAACAGTCCTAGGAAATCCATCCAGGACAAATCCATTAGCGCAGCTGGGATCAGCTAACTTCTCCCTTACCAGCCCAATCACCACGGCATCAGGAACCAGGTTCCCCTGATCCATATAACGCTTTGCTTCAAGACCCAGCTTGGTCTGATTGCGAACCGCCTCGCGGAGAAGATCACCGGTCGAAATCTTCGCCACCTGATACTGCGCCGTGATACGGTCAGCCTGAGTTCCCTTGCCTACTCCTGGTGCGCCGAGAAACACCACCCGCATGGATTTTCCTCACCCACTCCGTCCACGGAGGGGAGCCATACCCTTACCGAGAAACCCTTCGTAATTCCGCATTAACATATGGGACTCAATCTGCTGGGCCGTATCGAGACCGACACCGATCACGATCAGCAGCGAGGTACCGCCGAAATAGAAAGGCACGTTCAGTTTATAGATTAACAATTCAGGGATTACACAGACGATCGCGAGGTAAATCGATCCGGCAAATGTAATTCTCGTGAGTACCTTATAGATGTAGTCGGAAGTCCGTGTTCCGGGGCGAATCCCGGGAATGAATCCACCGTACTTCTTCATGTTGTCTGCCATGTCCACCGGGTTTAAGACTACGGCGGTATAGAAGAAACAGAAAAACAGAATAAGGCCAACGTACATCAGTGTATATAACAGCGACCCAGGCGCGAGCTGAGCGCCGAAGGCCTTCACCCAAGGCGTCTGGAAAAACCCGGCAATCGTCGCAGGAAACGCGATAATCGACGATGCAAAAATAGGCGGAATCACCCCCGCTGTATTGATCTTCAGTGGAATATGCGTGCTCTGCCCGCCAAACACTCGTCGTCCGATGACCCGCTTTGCGTACTGAACCGGCACTTTCCGTCGCCCACTTTCTAAGAAGACAATGGCGGCCACCACCACGATCATGAGCAAGGCAAGGGCGACCAGCAAGATAATGCTGAGCTGCCCGACCTTGTATAAATCAAATGTCTGGGCCAAGGCGGCAGGCAAGCGCGCGACGATCCCCGCAAAAATAATCAAGGAAATACCGTTCCCAATGCCGCGCTCAGTAATCTGTTCACCGAGCCACATCAGGAAGCCTGTACCGGCCGTCAAGGTGATGACCGTCATAAGACGGAATCCCCACCCAGCGCTCATCACGAATGCGCCGTTATTCATTTGTTCGAGACCTACGGCAATCCCGAAGCCCTGGATCACCGCAATACCGATCGTCCCGAACCGAGTGTACTGAATAATCTTTTTCCGACCGCGCTCGCCCTCTTTGGCCAACTTTGTTAGGTGCGGGACAACCACGGTCAGCAGCTGAAGAATAATCGAAGCGCTGATGTAGGGCATAATGCCCAACGCCAAGATCGTCAACCGCGAGAGCGACCCGCCTGAAAATATATCCAAAAACCCGAGCAGTGCGCCGCCTTGCTTTTGCAGAAAATCGGAGAGGGCGTCGCCATTGATCCCGGGCGTGGGAATATGCGCCCCGATCCGATACACCACCAACATCCCCATGGTAAAGAGAATGCGGGTACGCAGCTCGGGGATTTTGAAAATATTCTGAAAACTGGTCAGGAGTCTCTCAAACACCGGGGATGACCTCGACTCTCCCTCCAGCTGCTCGAATCTTTGCCTCTGCAGACTTACTGAACTTGTGCGCCTGCACAACGATCGCCTTCGTGAGGTCTCCGTTTCCAAGAATCTTGATCGGCAACGACTTGCGCTTGACCAATCCGACATCGACCAGGGCCTGTGGCGTGATGGTACCGGACACGATCATGTCACCCAAGCTTTTCAGGTTGACGATCGAGTACTCCTTACGAAATACGTTTGTGAAGCCATGCTTCGGCACGCGACGGATCAGGGACATCTGGCCGCCTTCAAACCCGCCCGCCTGGCGACTCCGACCGCCGGATCTGGCTAACAGACCCTTATGGCCCTTCCCCGATGTTTTCCCATGACCAGAACCTGGACCACGGCCGATACGCTTACGTCGTTTCCTTGATCCTTTTGCAGGACCGAGTTCATGTAAGTTCATTGTGGCTGCACTTCCAATAGATATCCAACTTTGCCAATCATCCCTCTTACTTGTGAAGTATTGGGACGAGTAACTATCTGTCTGATCTTCCTCAAACCCAGGCCACTCAAAACCCGTCGATGCTTTTGCGGTGTGCCGATAGGGCTTCGCCGCAAGGTGATAACGAACCCCTTTGAGGCAGCCTTGGCGATCTTCGCTGCAGTCATTAGGCACTCACCCTATCCTGTGCGTCGGCCACCACACTACGACGCATCTTGAGAACGTCTTCAGCATTGCGGAGCTGACAAAGTCCGTTGAGCGTGGCGCGAACCGTATTAAAGGGGTTTCCACGGCCCAGCGTCTTAGCAATGACGTTATGGACGCCGGCGACCTCGACCACCGCCCGGACGGCGCCTCCGGCAATAATTCCGGCGCCCTTCTTTGCGGGCTTGAGGAGGACATGCTCGGCCCCGAACAGCCCATGGACCTCGTGCGCAATCGTCCCAGACGTGAGGGCGACATGCACCAGGTTTTTCTTAGCCTGTTCAACCGCCTTCGAGATCGCGACGGGCACTTCGGCGGCCTTCCCTTTCCCGATGCCCACCCATCCCTGTCCATCTCCAACGACGACCAGCGCACAGAAGTTGAACCGCTTTCCACCCTTCACGACTTTCGCCACGCGGTTGATAAAGACCACCTTGTCCTTCAGGCTTAGTTCATCTGGATTAACTCGCACCTAACATTTCTCCTCTTTATTGCCCTCACTCCCGCATCGTGACGGAAGCGCGGCACGATCTAGAACTGCAGACCGCCTTCACGCGATGCCTCAGCCAACGCTTTGACGCGTCCATGGTACATCCGACCACCACGATCGAACACCACGGCCTGCACCTTGGCAGCCTTAGCCCGCTCGGCTAACAACTTTCCAACAGCCTTTGCGCCAGCAATGCTGCCGGTGGATTTCACCGATGTGCGAAGAGACTTATCCAGGGAGGACGCGGCAGCCAGCGTTGCCCCTTTGAGATCGTCAACGATCTGGGCATAGATATGAGAGCGGCTGCGAAACACGTTGAGACGTGGACGCTCGGCCGTTCCAAAGACTCGCTTTCGCACTCGCTGTTTCCGCCTGGTTAATTGATTCGCTTTATCTGCAGTATTCATGAATCACCCTACTTCCCTGTCTTTCCTGCTTTCTTACGCAACACTTCCCCGACATAGCGAACGCCCTTTTGCTTATAGACATCGGGAGGCTTGATTGCACGCAAGTTCGCCGCAACCTGACCCACCAATCGCTTGTCGGCCCCCTTCACATTGATCAGCGTTTGCTTGTCCACCTTCACGTCGATTCCAACCGGAATCGGATAGGTGACTGGGTTGATATAGCCCAAATTGAAGCTCATCGTCCGACCCTGCACAGCGACCTTATACCCAACCCCGGTGATTTCTAAGTTACGCTCGTAGCCCTTCGTCACACCCTGAACAAGGTTACTCAGCTCTGCACGGGTCAACCCGTGCAATGCACGGATTTGACGGTCCTCATTTGACCGACTCACCACGAGCTGTCCATTCGCAATCGAGACCCCAAGGCCTGTGGACAATGACCAATCGAGCTTCCCGAGTGGGCCCTTGACGGACACGATAGGTCCGGCGACTTTGACATCCACTCCCGCTGGAATCTGAATAGGTTTCTTTCCTATGCGTGACATCGATGCCTCGCTCCTCTAACACGGTGCCGTAACGACAATCTGGTTCGCTCTACCCATTACACAAAATTCCAATAATCCCAACACCAACTACCACACCGAGCAGAGAACTTCTCCGCCCAGTCCAGCGCGGCGAGAATCCTGATCCGTCATCAACCCCTTCGAGGTGGACAAGATCGCCACGCCAATGCCGTTTTTGATTCGCGGGATGTCTTTGATCCCTACATACACACGGCGGCCTGGCTTGCTCACCCGCAGCATGCCGGAAACCATGGGTTGCCCTTCTGCCACATACCGCAACTGCACTTTCAGCACGGGATGTCCATCCGCAACGTCCGTCTGAACGCCCTGAATATATCCTTCGTTTTGGAGAATCCGAAGGACCTCACGCTTGAGGCGGGAGGCTGGAACGCTCACGACATCGTGACGTCGTCGAAACCCGTTTTGCAATCGTACTAATAGGTCACTAATGGGATCTGTAACCATACCAACCCTTTCACCAACGTTCTGCGTGTGACCAGATGCGGATCACTAGCCCGGTAACGTGGAAACTGGATAATCTACCAACTCGACTTCCGAACCCCCGGGATCTCACCCTTCAGGCTCAGCAGTCGAAAGCAAATTCTGCACATACGAAACCGGCGCAAGAACCCTCGCACGCGCCCGCAGATCTCGCACCGGTGATAATCTCTGACCGGAAACTTCGCCTTGATGGCCGATTTATTTCTGAGCGCTAATCTCGACACCTGCAGCTCCTTCGCTTGACATTACGTCCGGAATGGCATTCCCAAATGCTTCAACAGCGCCCGGCCCTCATCGTTGGTCCTGGCGGTCGTGACAATCGTGATATCCATTCCGTGGATAGATGCGACCTCGTCGTACTTAATCTCGGGGAAGATGAGCTGTTCTTTGAGTCCAAGCGTGTAATTGCCTCTGCCATCGAACGACTTTGGCGAGACACCTCGGAAGTCTCGAATCCGTGGCAACGACAATGTCACGAGACGATCGAAGAACTCCCACATCCTGCGACTACGCAACGTAACCTTTGTGCCGATCGGCATCCCTTGACGCAACTTGAAAGAGGCGATGGCCTTCTTCGCCTTTGTAATCAGAGGCTTCTGGCCCGTAATCGCACCCAATTCCCCGGCTGCGCTCTCCAGCAGTTTCACGTTCTGAATGGCTTCACCCATCCCCACGTTCAGTACAATCCGCTCAAGCTTCGGGACCTGCATGATGTTTTTGTAGCCGAACTCTTTCATGAGTGCGGGCACAACCTTCTGCAAGTAGGCCTCACGCATCCGTGGATTGAACTTGGACTCTTCGCTGCCCTCGTCCTTCGCCTGCAGTGCCGGCGACCCTTCTTTCTTCTTGGGTGATCGCCGCTCCGATGTCTTACTGCTTTTCCCTGATTCAGTCTTCGGCATCTGGCGTCCTCACTCCTACTCGACTGAGTCGTTCGATTTTTTGCTGAACCGGACCCGTCGGCCATCATCGAGCGTACGCACGCCAAGCCGGGTCGGTTTCTGCGTCACAGGACACAGATACATCACATTCGAGACCGCAAAAGGCGCTTCCCGTTCGAGAATGCCGCCTTGCTTGACTTTCTGATTCGGCTTGGTATGGCGCTTGATCATATTCAACTTTTCGACCACAACCTTTCCCACTCCGGGATCAACCGAAAGCACTTTCCCGGACTTGCCGCGATCGCGCCCAGCGATTACGATCACCACATCACCCTTACGAATTCGATTCTTCTTCAACGCCTGCTTACGCATCCCGCCGTCTCCACTCCCGCTAAAGCACTTCAGGAGCCAGGGAAATAATCTTCATGAACTTCTTCCATCGCAGCTCACGCGCAATCGGCCCAAAGATACGAGTCCCAACGGGATCACCATCCTTATTGATCAGTACGCAGGCATTTCGATCAAACTTGATATAGGAACCATCCTCGCGACGCACTTCCTTGGTCGTCCTCACGACCACGGCACGGCTCACATCACCCTTCTTGACCGTTGCCGCAGGAATGGCCTCTTTGACAGCCACGACGACAATGTCTCCGAGAGAGGCATACCGACGCCTGGTTCCACCAAGGACATGGAAACACATGGCCTGCTTGGCACCGGAGTTATCGGCCACGTCCATGTATGTATAGCTCTGAATCATAGTCCCGGTGTTTCCTCTGCCCTTCGCACGATCTCGACCTACTCACCACGTCCCTTTTCCACAACCTCGACAACCCGCATATGCTTATCTTTACTGATAGGTCTCGTCTCGACCATGCGCACACGGTCACCGATCATGCAGGCGTTATCCTCATCGTGGGCTTTGAATTTCGTAACCCGTCGAAGCACCTTCCGATAGAGCGGGTGAATAACCGAACGCTCAATCTCGACGACCACGGTCTTATTCATCTTATTGCTGACCACACGTCCAACCCATTCACGCCGTTTATTTGCTGACGTTCCCATCCTCAAGCCCCTTTCGCCGTGGTAGAAATTGGATCGACCTGCGCCAGTTCGCGCTGAATCGTTTTTACCCTGGCGATGGATCGCCTCGTCTTTCGAACCTGCGTAGGATTTTCCAGCCGCCCAGTTCCCAGCTGAAAACGAAGATTGAAGAGTTCCTGCGTGAGCTGCTGTGTCTTCTCAGCCAACTCCGGCCCCGTGAGTTGCCGCAATTCCTTCAAGTCCATGAATGCGCTCCCCTTACCCTTGCGTCCGGTTCAACCGATGCTAAAACTCGCCGCGAATGACACACTTGGTGGCAATGGGTAACTTATGCGAAGCCAAGCGGAACGCCTCTTTAGCCACATCCGGCGTCACGCCATCCATCTCATAAAGAATACGGCCAGGCTTGACGACGGCGACCCAGTACTCCGGGTTGCCCTTCCCCTTACCCATGCGAGTCTCAGCCGGCTTCTTGGTGATCGGCTTATCAGGAAAAATTCTCGTCCAAACCTGGCCACCACGCTTTACACACCGAGTGATCGCAATGCGCGCCGCCTCAATTTGCCGGCTGGTGATCCAGCCAGGCTCAAGCGCCTTTAGCCCAAACTCTCCGAGGGTAATCTGACCGCCACGATAGGCCTTACCGGTCATACGCCCCTTCATCATTTTACGGAACTTCACTTTCTTTGGTGCTAACACGATATCCTCTTCAATTACCCAATTCTGCGGTCAAATGCTGATTCTTTATTAAAGGGCTGCAACGGAAGGACCTCCCCCTTATAGATCCAGGTCTTGATCCCGATCTGCCCCATCGTCGTGTGGGCTTCGGCAAACCCGTAGTCGATGTCCGCCCGGAGCGTATGGAGAGGCACCCGGCCTTCGCGGTACCACTCTGAGCGCGCGATCTCCGCTCCGCCAAGACGGCCCCCGACCATAATCTTGATACCCTGGGCTCCAAGACGAAGTGCGGACTGCACACTTCGCTTCATGGCCCGACGGAACGCCACTCGCTTTTCCAATTGGGTGGCGACGTTTTCACACACCAACTGGGCATCCAGTTCCGGTTTCTTGATTTCCTTCACCGTAATGTACACCTGACCGGAGTAGCTCTTCTCCAATTCCGCCTTAAGCTTATCAACCTCAGCCCCCTTACGACCGATGATGATCCCGGGCCGCGCGGTGTGAATAATCACACGCGTCTGGTCTCCAGATCGCTCGATTTCAACCTTGGCCACACCAGCATGAAAGAGACGTTGCTTGACCATCTTGCGGATCTTGATATCCTGATGGAGCAGCTTCGTATAATCCTTGCTGGCATACCACCGAGAACTCCAGGTGACGTTGTATCCTAGCCGGTACCCGATCGGATGTGTCTTATGCCCCATAACTACTTGTGCCTCACTCAGCCAGGAAATGAATCCGTCCCGTTAGCCGCCCCTATCTACTTCTTTTCCTTCACGCTTGCAGTCGACACGACGACGGTAATGTGACTCATACGTTTTTGAATCGCATTTGCACGCCCCTGCGACCGAGATCGAAAGCGTTTCAACGTCGGCCCACAATCAACGAATGCCTTCGACACCACCATCGATTCACTGTCGCCCATCTCTTTTTGCTCCGCATTAGCTACGGCGGACCTCAAAATCTTTTCGACCACCTTCGACGCATGGCGCGGCAAATTTCGAAGCAATGCCAGAGCCATTGGAACTTGCTGCCCACGGATCAAATCGATCACCGGGCGGGCTTTCCTCGGAGCGACACGTACGAACCGTAGAACTGCTTGTGCTTCAGCCATAACCGTCTCATCCAATCGAGTGTGCCGAAACCGGAGCCCGTCGCCTACTTGAGGGCGACCGCCTTCTCAGTCCTGGCGTGCCCATGCCCCTTAAAAAACCTGGTCGGAGCAAACTCTCCCAGCTTGTGACCGACCATGTTTTCCGTCACGAAGACGGGAATAAACTTCTTCCCGTTATGAACCGCGAAGGTATGTCCAATCATATCCGGAATGACCGTGGACCGACGCGACCAGGTCTTAATGATTTTGCGATCTTTATTCTGATTCATCCGCTCCACTTTCTGAAGCAGATGGTCGTCAACGAATGCGCCCTTACTGACTGACCTCGGCATCGCGTACTCCTACTTGCGGCGGGAAATAATGAACTTGTCCGTCGCCTTGTTGTTCCGGGTCTTGTAGCCCTTGGTCGGAAGACCCCATGGGGAGACCGGATGGGGGTTACCCTGTCCAGATTTTCCTTCGCCGCCACCATGCGGGTGGTCGACCGGATTCATCACGACACCGCGCACATTCGGGCGTCGGCCCAACCATCGATTGCGGCCTGCCTTCCCAACATTAATATTCTCATGATCCGTATTCCCGACCTGTCCGACGGTTGCCATGCAGGTTGAAAGAATTCTCCGCATTTCACCCGACCTGAGTCGCACCTGCACATATTCGCCATCACGCCCCATCACCTGAGCAGAGCCTCCCGCACTTCGAATCAGCTGTCCGCCTTTTCCAGGCTTCAACTCCATATTATGAATGGTCGTTCCCAACGGCATACTGGACAAGGGCAACGCATTCCCGGTACGAACCTCTGAACCAGTACCGGACTGGACCACATCCCCGACTTTTAATCCAACAGGGGCCAGAATATAGCGTTTCTCGCCATCCTTATAGTGCACTAAGGCAATCCGGGCTGACCGATTGGGATCGTATTCGAGCGTGGCAATGGTCCCGGGGATTCCTGTCTTGTCGCGCCGGAAATCAATTTTTCGATAGAGCCGTTTATGTCCACCTCCACGGAAACGTACAGTCGTCCGCCCATCGTTGTTCCTGGCGCCGGTACTGCGACGGAATGATGTGAGCGATTTCTCAGGCCGCTTCTTCGACAGCTCTTCGGTCGTCACCGCAGTCATCCCGCGACGTCCCGGTGTCCTTGGCTTGTAAGCTCTGATTCCCATGCTACAGTCGTCCTTCCAGCACACCGAAATCAGCCCGGTGCAATGTCCTCGCTATGCGCTCTCGTAGAGCTCCAACTTCTCACCTGGTTTGAGCTTGACGAAGGCCTTTTTCCAGTCCGATCGCTTACCAGAGAAACGACCCAATCGCTTCACCTTCCCGCGAACATTCATCACGTTCACTCGCTCGACCTTCACCTTCAACAGCACTTCCACCGCTTGCTTAATTTGGACACGATTCGCATCCGGGTGAACGAGAAAGCCCACAGTGTTGTTGCTTTCCCGCATCGCCGTGATCTTTTCCGTTAGCAACGGCTGCAACAGAATGCTATGGAGACCCGCCTTCATGCCCAGACCTCCTTCACCCGCGGCAACTCGCGCTCAAGAATCAGAATCAATTCAGCTCGAACAATATCGTAGACGTTCAATCCCTCAGGTCCCACCACACACACATTAGGAAGATTGCCCGCAGCCTGAGCCAATCCAGCATGCCCGGCACCTGCCACAATCAAGGCATAGGCCCCGGCACCCAATTTGGTCAGCACTTGAGCTAACAGTTTCGTCTTAGGCTGGTCCAACGATAGATTCGACACAATCACCACTTGTCCGTCAGCTAACTTTCCCGAAAGCGCGCTTTGAAGCGCTGCACGATACTTCTTTTTCGGCATGCTGTAGGAATAATCACGCGGCTTCGGCCCAAACACCGACCCGCCATGACGCCATATAGGAGAGCGGATCGAGCCTGCCCGTGCCCGCCCAGTATGCTTTTGCTTCCATGGCTTTTTCCCAGACCCCGCCACTTCTCCTCGCCGCAATGTCGACGCCGTACCCTGACGCTTACAGGCACGCTGCATCACCACTGCTTCATGGACTAAGGCCGTGTGCAGCTTACAGCCAAACACTTCTTCAGGAAGATCGACAGACCCGACTTTCTGCCTCTTCAAATCAACGACATCAACCGTGGGCATGCCTTACCCCTTCTTAGACTTTCTCACCATAAGCAGTCCATTTGCCGCGCCAGGGACTGCACCTCGAACGAACAACAAGTTCTCATCAGGCCTGGATTCAATAACTTTCAATCGCTGGGCCGTAATCCGCTTAGCTCCCATATGCCCAGGCAAGGTCTTCCCTTTCCAGACACGAGAAGGATACGAACTGGCCCCCATCGAACCTGGATGACGATGGAACATGGACCCGTGAGATTCAGGACCGCCGGCGTAATGATGCCGCTTCACCACCCCCTGAAATCCCTTTCCCTTGGAAATACCGATGACATCCACCCAGTCGCCCTTTTTGAAGATATCGACTTTGATGGATTGCCCTACCGCCACCTCGCCAACCTTTTGAAACTCTCTGAGTACACGGGTGGCTGGAGCCTCCGTCTTCTTCAGATGCCCCAGCTCGGCCTTGGACAACCTGCGTTCTTTCACTTCGCCAAAAGACAACTGGACGGATTCATACCCATCGCGCTCTTTTGTCTTGATCGTGACCACGCGGCAAGGACCCGCCTCGATGACGGTCACAGGCGTAAACCGCGTTTCGTCAAATATCTGGGTCATCCCCAGTTTTTTACCCAACAACCCGTTCGTCATGCGTAACGTTCCTTGTCAGTCGTCCACCCTTAGAGCTTAATCTCGACATCAACGCCGGCGGCCAAGTTCAACTTCATCAAGGATTCCATGGTCTCAGGAGTCGCGTCCATGATGTCCATCAAACGCTTGTGCGTTCTGATTTCGAACTGCTCGCGAGCCTTCTTATCTGCATGCGTGGCACTCTGCACCGTAAACTTCTCGATGCGCGTAGGAAGCGGAATCGGCCCCACAATTTTTGCTCCGCTCCGGCGGACGGTCTCAACGATTTCCGCCACTGACTGGTCTAACACGCGGTAATCAAACCCGCGCAACCGAATCCTGATCCTTTGTTCAACCTTAACCATTCAGTCCTCTATTC
>VBOL01000179.1 GCA_005887945.1 Nitrospirota bacterium | reverse complement strand
ACTAGCGGGAAAGGCAAGAAACTCGGAATCAGGTGTTGCGTGTCGCTCCCCACATCCTCCTAGGCGGGCAGAAAGAAAAAGACGATCGCCAGCATTAGGTACACTCCGACCAACATTACACCTTCAATCCAGTTCGATTCTTCGTCCATTGCCACGAATCCCACAATCAGGACCGAGATCGTCACCGCAGCTTCCTCGAACGTGTGAAGATCAGATCCAACGGCGTCCCAAAGAGATAACTGGCAAAAACGAGCAATGGAGCAACGAGCAACGCAATCTGCAGGCTAGACCCAACTGCGATACCATAGGCTAGGTCCATCTTGTTTTTCAGCGCAACCATCACGGCTGTGGAATGTTCGGCCGCATTCCCTACAAGTGCTACAAGAATGACGCCGATGAAGACTTGCGTGAGCCCAAGTTGCTGCACAGCTGGTTCTAGCGCACCGACTAACATCTCGCTCATCAGGGCCACGAGTCAGGTCACCACAGTGAGCACCGTAATCGAAGCACGTCGGGTCCAGGGTTGCTCTTAGAGGTCCGAAGCATTATGGGCCTCTCCGGCAAACAGATGACGATGCATCTTCAAAGTAAACAACAGGCTTGCCACATAAGTAGCTAATAATATGAATGATATTGCGATTCTGGGATCTCGTTCAACCGCGACGCCACGTTCGACGGCGGTGAAATTAAAGAGAGCGGGAATGATGAGCTCCACAGCAGCTAGGAGCAGGAGACTGGCACCCATTCCGGCAGCGGTCTGATTAAACTTCTGCCGCTCGTACTTCAATCCGCCGGCAAACATGGAGACCCCGAGTACGAGTAAGATGTTGCCCAGGATCGAGCCGGTGAGAGAAGCTTTGACGACATCGTGAAGGCCCTCGCGCAGAGCTACAAGTGCGATAATCAATTCCGCGGCATTGCCAAGCGAGGCATTGAGCAACGCACCAATGTCGGCACCGACATGGGTTGTCAAATGCTCGGTGCGGTGGCTAGTCCCAACAGGCCCGCCAACGGAATAATGGTCCAGCCGACACAAAGACCAGTAGTGGATCGGCTCCAAGGACTTCGAGCGCGATAGTCGCCGGGACAAAGATGAGCAGGAAATCAAGCCACGACGTGAAGAGATCTCGCACGCGCAAACCCCAGCATGACCGTGAAACTTTGTCGATGAATCGACCCCGAGCACCCCACGCGCTGTTCTACCCCTTTCATCTATGCCACCCAGATACCTTGGCACGGCTCCTGACACGCTTCGCCACGGTCCATTTTCGCGACTTCATGGCGCTGCAATTGACCCCCATGGCCGGGATGACGGCGTTCCAAGACCGGATGGGCATGAGCTTCCCTGATCTCATCGAGTCCGGACGACTCGTGCAGGGCTATGACGTGAGTGGACCGCTTCCACCTACTGTGGCAGCCGCTATCGATCGCGACCTTCACGATCCTCTCTGGCGCACGCGCTTTCACATCGCGCTTCGCCGGGACCGTCGTCTCCAACGTGGACTATTCGAGCCGTCCCACAGTCTTCGTATCGGCGACAGTCTTGTGCCAAGCCCTGCCGCACTCCTGCGCCTCATGGACGACTCCTTCAGACAGCAAGCCTTTGATCTCGGTCGGGTGAGAGCACTGTCGAAGAGTAGCGCCACCCTTGAAGAGGGGTACCACTTTGAATATGGGCTCGCCCTCGTGAAAACATCCGCCGCACTCGCCTATACGCAGACCCTGGCGCTGGCACACGAACTCCAACCAGTCACAGACTCCCCCTCGCATTTCGCGCTCTATGTGCAATCCTGTGTCCGAGAGAATTGGCTGAGAACCAACCACCTGCTCGTCCGGGTAGGCTATTAAAAGTTGCAGGCAAGTCTGCTAGAATTCGTGCCCATGGCAGGCACGGAAACCCCCTTCGCACCCCCCGTCACGACAGAGACCACCAGCACCGACGTAGGTGCCGGGATCGATGCGCGTGTGATCGTGTTCAACTGCGAGTGTCATACCTATGAACAAGTCATTGCGCTCTTTTGCCAATACATTCCGGGCATGAACTCCACGAAGGCCTTTGAGCTCGCATGGAAGATCGACCATGAGGGGGAAGCCATCGTCTTCGCAGGTACGCTGGCACAAGCAGAAGAGATTGCCGAAAAACTGGCGGGAGGAGGACTACGAGTGGCCGTGCAATAATCGCAGCCTGGCTACTTCTTGTGTTTCTTTCGAGCTGCTTTGGCTGGCCGAGATTGGCTACTTCTTGTGTTTCTTTCGAGCTGCTTTGGCTGGCCGAGATTTTGGCTTTGCCTTCGAAATGGCAGGACGCGCTGCGGCTTTCGCATGTGCGCGTTTCGCTGGCCTGCGCTTCGCAGGCGCAGTCTTCTTGCCGTGACTCCCCGGCCCACCCTTCACGGGTTTCCCTTCCGCGAGCTGAGCCTGAAGTTTGTGTGTCGCGGATGTTTTATTTATTTTCGTCACCATATCGCCACTGTAGATCCGCACTTGATAGAGCTCTAAGAGCTTGCCAATGGCCTTCTGATCGCCTTTCTTCGCAGCATTCAGCAACCGGCGGCGATGGTTCATCTCTTCTTCTTCGGTATGGGAAGCAGCCCGTCGTTCCATGTCCGTC
>VBOL01000178.1 GCA_005887945.1 Nitrospirota bacterium | reverse complement strand
AGGCGGCGACAGCGCAAAGCCGAGACCGTCCGCTGAGGTAGATGGGGTGAAGCCGCTGCCACTTCCCGTACCCAGGAGGGAGTGGTAGTCGGCCCAGGTAATCCCGGTCTGGTTGAACACGGTGTCGACGGGGAATGTCGAGAAAAAGATGGTCTCTGTCCCGGCTCCGGTCAGGCTCACCGTCATGTCGATGGGGGCAACTGACCCGAAGGTCATCTGGTAACCGACCGTCGTTCCCCCGAAGTTTGCGCTGGGGGCGGGCACCCCGAGTCCTGGCCCGCTGAAACTGACCCCGTTGACCGTAGTGGCCTGCGCAATCCCCGGTGCGCCAGCCGAGACCAAGATCGCCGTGAGAACGAGAATGCCGAGCCCCCGCCCGACCCGTCGCGTCGTAACGCCTCCCTCCGTCGCCCTCTCGGGACGCTGCCGCTTCCGCCATAGTGCCAGCGAGGCCAGTCCTGACCCGAGCAACAGCCAGGTGGAGGGTTCGGGGACGGCAGGTGTTGGTGGAGCACTGAAGAAAGCCAGGAAAGTTGGGCCACCCAACCCTCCACTCCCCGCCGGGACAAGGAACACATCACCCGAGCCGA
Source organism: Nitrospirota bacterium (assembly GCA_005887945.1). Taxonomy (GTDB): domain Bacteria; phylum Nitrospirota; class Nitrospiria; order Nitrospirales; family Nitrospiraceae; genus Palsa-1315. The sequence goes on along the minus strand of VBOL01000178.1, from coordinate 3,641 downwards.
AACTACCGACGTAGAGGTTCCCGTCAGGACCGAAAGTGAGTCCACGAGGTAAACTCAACCCTCCAAGGCCGGCAGACACGAAGGCGTCAATGAATGCCCCCGTTGTGCCGTTGTAGCGCAAGACCTGACCAGTGCCAAAACTAGTCACATAAAGATTACCGTCAGGGCCGAATACCACACCTCTGGCACTGGTGAGGCCTCCACTGCCGGCAGGCACGAAGGCGTCGATAAAGGCTCCCGATGTTGGATCGTAACGGAGGACGCTCTTGGTATCACCACCGGCCACATAGAGGTTGCCGTCCGGCCCAAAAGTTAGCCCTTCAGGGTTGCTGAGCTGGCCACTACCGAAAGAAGCACCAATCGCAGCGCCGGTCGATCCGTTAAAGCGGCTGACCTCACCGGGAGATGAACTACTGGCCACATAGAGATTGCTGTCCGGACCAAAGGCTAGACCAGCGGGATCACCAACAGCCGGTACGAAGGCATTGATGAAAGAACCGGTCGAGCCATTATACCGAAGAACTGTCTCATGGTCGGAATCACTGACATAGAGATTGCCGTCGGGGCCAAAGGCTCCGCCCAGGGGAAAAGTGAGGCCGCCGCTGCCAGTGGTGACGAAGGTGCTGACGAATGCGCCGGTCGTTCCATTGTAGCGGAGGACATCTTCGTTGCCGGGACCGAAGAAATTCCCCACAAATAGGTCGGCATGGACATTAGGGACATGAACAAGCCCAATGCATAGGAACACGCTGGCCGCTAGAAGAAGCAGAGGCCTGCTCACCAGACCGGAAATGTTTTTTGAAGTTTTCTTCTTCTGAAAGAAGCGCAGCATGCAAGCACCTCCTTGGGCGCCCGAGAAGGAATACAATTTGACCTATGACCATGACGCAAGACACGGCCTCAATAGGTAGAGGCAAGACAAATGCCACCAACGAAGGTATTGAAAGATCAATGGAAGTTGGGAGTGTGATTTTAGAATTGTAAAGCGTCTTGACACTTGACGAGAATGAGCGGTCAGGATTGATCCTTGTATAAGTAGTTGTGGAACTGAACAGTTTGGCATGAATTTAGATAGTCTTCTCTAGCGCAATGTATTTGTAAGATTGCTTGACAGCAGGGAAAACCCTGACAAGAAGCTGCGCAGAGCAGTTCTCGGCCCCAGTTTAAAGTCCTCCTCCTCGCCACTCTCCCGTGTTCAGCCGTTTGGTTTTTTCCAAACATGGCTCAATCTTTCGAAGCCAATATCCATCAGCATGAGGATTCCCAAAAGACAGCAACTCAGATGAATGAGGGTTAGGATTGTTAGTGGGACTGAAGTTGCTGTAGATTATGGTATTTGATGAAAGGGGAAACGAAGGTGCTCCGGCGGCTGCAATTTAAACGCCAAGCTAAAGGAGTTCGCCGCGGTGTTCGCTATGAACGTTTTGCTCCTATCAAAATTACTTCACGATCTTCCAGTCGATTCAGACGATCCTGAATAGGCCCTCTCTAAAAGACATCAGCAACGCAGAGCTAAGTCGGAGCAATCAGGGAATGGTTGGAACTCAAAATACAAGCGCAAAGAAAATCTTCCCTGCCCTGCAGAGTATGGTCAAGTCCGGAACTCTTACGGTGCCGATTATCGGCGTCGCTAAATCAGGATGGGGAATCGAGCAGCTTCGAGCGCGCGCCCGCGACAGCCTTGCTCAATACGGTGGAGGCGTCGACGAGGCGGCATTCGCGAAGCTCGTGCAATTGCTGCAGTACATCGACGGTGATTACCAGGATCCGTCGACCTACCAGCGATTGCAGAAGGCGCTCGGTAGCGCCGCTCGCTCCCTGCACTATCTGGCTATTCCCGCCAGCCTCTTCGAGACGGTGATCGAGGGACTTCGGAAGGTGGGTTGTACAAATAACGCCCGGGTTATTGTTGAGAAGCCGTTCGGACGAGATCTCGCCTCTGCCAGATCCTTGAACGCCACGTTGCGCGCGACCTTTCCGGAATCCGATATCTTCCGGATCGACCATTACCTTGGCAAAGAGGCGGTTGAGAATCTCCTCTTCTTTCGCTTCGCGAACACCTTTCTCGATACGATGGCCGAGAAGTTCGGTGTCGCGGGGCGAGGAAAATTCTATGATGAAGTCGGCGCGATCAGAGATGTGGTACAGAACCACTTGCTTCAGGTGATCGCCTTCCTGGCGATGGGGCTGCGCAGTGACCACGTGACAGGGACGAGCTATGCTCCGGTCGGACAAACCCCGGTCGTGCGGGCCACCGGCCAGCGCTTCGGGTGCAACATGCTCTCGGCCATCACCAACAAGGGGGCGCTCGCCTTCATCGTGTTTGAGGGTAAGTTCAAGTCGCCAGTGTTTGTGACGTTCATGCAGCGGCTGCTCAAACAGGTCGCCGGCAAGATCTATCTGATCGTGGACGGGCATCCGGTGCACAAATCCAGAACAGCCACGCGCTTTGCAGCCAACCACTCGTCGCGGCTGCGACTGATTCGGATGCCGGGCTACTGCCCGGAACTGAACCCCGATGAATTGCTGAATCAGGACGTCAAGAGCAACGGGCTCGGCAAGAACCGGCCGACCAACCGGACCGAGCTCATGGCCATCGTGCGCAGCCATTTGTATCGGCGCCGGAAGCAACCGCAGGTGATCACAAACCTGTTTCGTGAGCAACATGTCCACTATGCAGCGTGATGAACTACGCACTATTTGGTGGTCGGCTCAGTAACGCATACCTTTCACCTTCACCAAGGAGAAGGCCATGGCTCAACACATCGTACTCACAATCCTGGTCGCCAGTACCCTCATGATGCCGGCGATCGCCACCGCGGGCAACATGCCGTCAAAGAAGGGTGCAACCGTCAAAGAAGTAAAAGCGATGTCCGAGAAGGACCAAACGGCGCTTGCGTTAAGCGGAGCACCGGCGCACATAGCGAAAGACGCTGGAATCATGATCTACGGCCCTGATGGCAAGCTGACCGAGACCAAGAAAAGCGCCAACGGCTTTACCTGCATCCCGACCGTGATGAATCTACCGTATCCTGACCCCATGTGTATGGACGCTGCCGTTCAGCAATGGATGACCGACCACATGAACAACGCGCCGAAACCGACGAACACGGTGCCCGGCATCGCCTATATGGCTCGCGGCGGTTCACACTTTGAAAAAGATGGGCAAGTCGTCATGTCGGCGGACGGGGCCAAGATTGTGAAAGAACCCCCGCACTGGATGGTCATGTGGCCATTCGATGCAGCAGCCACTAAGCTCCCGACTGCCCCGAACCCTTCCGGCGTCTACATCATGTTCGAAGGCAGCCCCTACGCTCACCTCATGGTGTACCAAGACCCCAGGAAAATGAAGTAAAGAACCCCGCCCTTCCGGGCGGGGCTTTCTAGAAGAGGTCCAATTGTTCAGCCCCTCTCTTCTTCGTCTCATGAAACCGAATGTACTTCTTGATCACAGCGGCTGTCACTTTGTCCCCACCGTCCGAACAAAATACCCATCTTCCCAAAACTCTCCGCCCCACAGCTGCTTCCGGACCTCCGGAAACTCCTCCCGAATCTCCTTGGCGCTGACCGCCTTCAGCAGCCCCACTACCGCGCCGATCGCGTACTTCGGCGGAAAACTGAGAAACAGATGGACATGATCC
>VBOL01000177.1 GCA_005887945.1 Nitrospirota bacterium | reverse complement strand
CTGGCAGCCGAATCGTTTGCGGGGCCGAAGGCTGAAATTGTTTCCGGCAGTGGACACGCAACCACAGTGAGTCCATCCCCTGTCGCCGTAGTGTCAGATCATCCGTCCACTCCTGCTGTTCCGAAACGATCTCACACTGGCCTACTCGATCTGAATCGGGCAACGGAACAGGATATTGACGCTCTGCCCGGGATCGGTCCCCGGTTGGCCGAACGGATCATGGAGTATCGGCAATCAGTGGGAGCCTTTCACTCTCTTGATGAACTGCGAGCTGTCAAAGGGATTGGAAAAAAGAAGTTTGAGCGGATTCGTCCATTGGTCACAGTGACGTCGGGCGCCGTAGCTTCAGCCAGAGGGAAGAAGGCGACATGAACGAGCTCTCGCGTCAACTCGAGTTGATCCTCCGCGGAGTCGTGGAGGTCATTCAACGGGCCGAACTTGAATCGAAGCTGACACGCTCCTTGAAAGAGAATCGGCCGCTGCGTGTGAAAGCAGGGTTCGATCCGACCGCGCCGGATCTTCATCTAGGCCATACGGTCTTGATCCACAAGCTCAAGCACTTTCAGGAACTCGGGCATCAAGTGATCTTCTTGATCGGCGATTTCACCGGCATGATCGGCGATCCGACCGGTCAATCGGAGACGCGCGTCGCGCTTTCGAAGGAAAAGGTGCTGGAGAATGCCAAAACCTACGAGAGACAGATCTTCAAAATTCTCGATCCTGCGAAGACTCTGGTGGAATTCAATAGCCGGTGGATGAGTACGATGACGGCGGAAGCGTTGATCCATCTGAGCGCGCAGTACAGTGTCGCGCGGATGCTCGAGCGAGATGATTTCCATACACGATACCACGAGCAGAAACCGATCAGTATCCATGAGTTCATGTATCCCCTCGTGCAGGGCTACGACTCCGTAGCACTCAAGTCTGATATCGAAGTGGGCGGCACCGATCAGAAGTTCAACCTCTTGGTCGGGCGCGACTTGCAACGGGGTTACGGCCAAGAGGCCCAGGTGGTCATTACGATGCCGCTGTTGGAAGGGACCGATGGCGTACGCAAGATGAGCAAGAGCTTCGGGAACTACATTGCACTGGAAGACACACCGAACGACATGTTCGGCAAGCTGATGTCGATCAGCGACACGTTGATGCTGCGATATTACGAGCTGCTCACGACGGAGGATTTGGCTGGAGTCAATGCCGCTCATCCGATGGAGGCGAAGCAAGCGCTCGCTCAGCTCATCGTGACCCGGTATCACGGTAACGAGGCGGCCAAGCAGGCCCGTGCCGGTTTTCAGCAAAAATTTTCTGAACGAGAGTTTCCGTCGGAGCCAGATGTGCTGTTGACGTTACGCGTAGGGGACATGATCGGGATTGACTTCCGCGAAGATAGCGACATTCGATTGCCGGACCTCCTAGAAAAGACCAAGCTGGTCCCAAGCAAAAGCGAAGCGAGACGGCTTATTATTCAGGGTGGGATTGAGGTTGACGACAAGAAAGAATCTGATCCTAATAAACTGATTACTTTCAAGGTAAATCAACGAAGGCGTCTCAAGATCGGTCGAAGAAAATTTGCGATTGTGGAGTTTAGGCCTGAAACCTAGAGCTGAAGCCGTCCTTGACTTGAATTGGATGCCAGCGTAGGATTTGTTGCAACGAGCGGGCGTAGCTCAGTGGTAGAGTCCTAGCTTCCCAAGCTAGTTGTCGTGGGTTCAAATCCCATCGCCCGCTCCAAATACGTCGCAGCGTTCCTGTGGGTTTGAACCCACGACAGGGGATTTCGAAAGGGGTGCGCCCCTTTCGAGGGGAGCATGCGAGGGGGCTGGCCCCCTCAGCAGGAGCCGGGAGGCAGGCGTCAGGGCCGATCCGGCGACGGAGTGTGGTTCAAATCTCATCGCCCGCTCCAAAACCAAGACGTGAGGCGTGAAGCGTCACGCGTAAGAAACGGAGGACTTGAGAGGCATGCGCTTCCAAGTCCTTTTTTATATCTTATGCATGAGCCTCCCAAGGCCAAAGAGCTATGCGGACCCTGCGCATAATCTCTGCGGGAGATTGGAGTAAAGCAGCAGCAGGGGCGATAGCCCTGTGCGTTGCAGAAAGGATGCATAGTGAGCCGAGGACGTTTTGGGTTCTTGGTCGTCGTGACGTTCTTCGGAAGCCTGATTGGTGGTGCGGTAAGCGGGTGGTGGCTGGTGCCTTCACCCGTCAAGGCGCAGAAGATCAATGGGGTGAATGCTGAAGAGTTTCTCTTACTGGATACGAGTGGAAAGGCGCGAGCCGGATTAGGACTCGACAAAAATGGCGAGGTGGGTCTGGTGCTGACAAGCCGCGATGGAAATCGGAAACTGGCCCTCTCTCCCGACGATCGGTTTGCCGTGAAGCTGTCTGATCAGAGCGGCCGCGTCTTGTGGTCGGCCCCGTAGGAGGCTAGGGGGAAATTACGTTGGTACGTGAGACAGGCGGGACAAGTTGATCTGGTTCATCTTGTTTGTTTCGTTCATCTAGTTGGTCTTGTTCAACCAAATAAGCGAGACAAACCCAATAACGGCCTTCTCATGCTGGCGGACTGTTTCAACAGCTTGCTAAACGGCTTTTTGAACTTTGCCGCTACGCAAGCAGCGTGTGCAGACCCGAATGCGTTTTGGCTGACCGTCGATCATTGCCCGGACTGGTTGGAGGTTGGGCTTAAAGATCCGCTTGGTCTTGTTATTGGCGTGACTGACGTTATGGCCGGATTGGCGACGTTTGCTACAGAGATCGCATGTAAATGCCACGGGTACACTCCTTCATCTAGTCGTATCGATACAAGATTGCAGAGTTAGAAATGTATCATAGGGCCATTCGGCTTGACAAGCAGGTTTGATGGGCTAGGCCGGCTAGCCCGCATTATACCTGACGGTTCGTCGCGAAATCGCGCAGTCGCCACGCGAGACAGGCGCGCGGAGCCGCGAGGGAGGGAGACGTACTTGAAACAGTATGTTGACCGACCGAACGGCGAGCCCGCCTGCCTGGACGCCGTGCTGACCGCGTCCGGGCTTGTCGCAGCAGCAAATCCGCGATTGCAGCAGAAACGTTCATGAAGAATGCGGGCTAAGCATGGGAACGTCAGGCCTCCGGAAGGGTGACTTACGATGACGGGAATCGATCTACTGGGGTTTGCGGCAGGGACGTTGACCACCTGTGCCTTCTGGCCCCAGCTGCAGAAGACGTGGACCTCGAAGTCTGCGGGTGATGTATCGCTGGGCATGCTAGCCATATTCTCAGCCGGCGTCTGCCTCTGGTTTCTGTATGGACTGATCCTCCATGCCTGGCCAATCATTCTGACCAATTTCATCACGTTGCTTCTGACGGGCGCGATCCTTGTGCTCAAGCTGCGCTATAGAGGCTAATAGGATGCTGAAAAAGTTCGCCAGCTTAGTTCTCGCCTCGAAAGCATCCTCAACGTAGCCCAGAGGCCACGCCTCCGGTGCTTTTATCGGCTGCGGCCTTGCTGACGGACTTTTTGAGCATCCTGGGGAGTGTTATCCTACTACCTTGATGGGCTAGTGGCGGTTGGTACGGCGGGTTGGAGCAGTTGCCTGCGATTCTTTAGGCGCGGGCGCGAGGGAGACAATAGCAGGCACGCTGATATCGAAACTCACGTCGCCCCCATCGTCGTATCGGTCTTTCCCCACGCTATAGATCTTCTGTTGCGTCGGGCTCCACAACATCGGTAATCCACTAAAGGGATCGTAGTAGGACGAGCCGACTTGAGCGAGTCGATTCGGCACGGTAGTCTGTGCGCTCGGGCGCCGCAGGACGACCTGCAGCGAGGCGAGTCGTAGCCTGGCATCGGTTTCCCTCAGTTGATAGTGGAAGGGATCCCAGTCTGGTTCGAAGGAGTTTGGGCTGACGAGGCTTTCTACGATGCCTTGGCGTGCGGTACCCGCAAGTTCGTAAAGTTTTGGCATGGTGCTCTGTCCTGTTTCTTCCGCATGTATCATCGCGTCGTAGTACGTCGCATACATTTCCCAGATCTCTCGCGTCCGAAGTGAGATTCCAAGGAACGAGCGTCCGTGAGGATGTGCGATCTGGAGAAAGGCCTGTTTGGGAAGATGAGCAGCGCTCGCCAACCGCTCTTCGTGTGTATCTAGGGATTCAGTCTGCCTCTCCGTTGTGAGTTCACCTGTGTGTTCGCCATGGACGCCGAGTGTGAATTGATGTTGAAGTGGCCAGCGGAGCGATGATTCTGCTGTAGTGAGTGGAGGGGCAATGTTGGGGGTCATTGCCAACACGGTCTTGTTGACGGTGGGCTGCGACAACAAAGTCGAGAGCAGCCGGAGATCGTCGGTGATAAAGATTTGCGCCATGACTTTGGTGTCGATGGTCGTCGCGTCTCGAAGTACGCTCCGCCACGTGTGCATATCCTTCTTCAGCCGCTGCATGCCCAGGGCCGTCTGGCGAGAAAATCCGTCAGCGATATAAAACCGGTGGCCAACAAAAATTTCCACAAAGCGGGGCGTGCCTTGGTGTCCGAATCCCATATCCTCGAAAGGCATCTCGATCCAGCGTTCGTACCGCACCAATAAGGTGTGGTCGCGACCGGTCAAAGTCTGAAGCCGTGCCTTCATATTCCGGAACTCCCTCACTGGATTCTGGGAGTTCCAGGAAGGAAGGACCTGTTCCATGGGGAGCTCAATCTGTAGTTCCGAGCGTCCAGGTTTGTCGTAATTGAATTCGCTAGTGCCTGGAGCTGCGGTGGTTTCTAGCCACATCTGATGCCCCACCTTGGCCGGATCGAGAGAATCAGCTGCAGCAAATCCGAGGAGATAGTAGTAGCCATTCTGATAGGGGTCGAGGAGACGGTGCTGCGGTGGCTCCAGGAGTCGGGTGAAGGTAGCGCTGGCAGGTTGTCCCTTTGAGGACCAGATGAGGCTCGATATCTGGAAGAAGGCCCAGATAATGACGACGCTAATGATCAGGTGCTTCATAGATACGTAAGTAGACGTTGCATCGTGGGCCGGCGATTCATGTGAGCTCGTATGCTATTCGCGAGAGTCATCCACCATAAAACTGAGCAAAGCCCATGCCGGGAGGTGACCTGAAAAGCCTCGGTCTTTCGCTCTGTTTGCCAATGGGTATGGACGCGTACCTGTCAGAACATGAGCAGGGGAGGGGACGACGGACATTAATGAACTTGACAACCTTCTACCCGGTCTCCTAGAGTGCCCTCCACATTGTGACTCCTGGGTAAGGGAAGAGGGTGCAAGTCCCTCGCGGTCCCGCCGCTGTAAGTGGGGACGAAACCCGTAGAAGCCACTGTCTTTGAGACGTTAACCGTTGTCCGTTACGCGTTAAACGTGGGGAGAGGTTCTTCACGAGTAACGAATAATGCGTCACGATTCACGTCTTCAGATGGGAAGGCGCGGGGAGTAGGGTGAACCATGAGCCAGAAGACCTGCCAGGAGAGTTGACCGAGGTTCCCTCGTGGGCTGGGGAATTGGCGAGGATGAGTTGCGGGTGCAATCCTCAGGGTCTGTCCAGGCCTTGAGGATTTTTTGTTTGGGCACTCGAAGGCGCCACGATCACTGTTGGGCCATGGCGGCCATGTTCTTCGTGGTCTCCGCTGCCGTGGCGTGGAGTGATGGTTCGTTTGCACTAGCCGACGAGGCGGATATGACACGTCGACAGCAGGGCATTCTCACCGGCATGCC
>VBOL01000176.1:7051-15540 GCA_005887945.1 Nitrospirota bacterium | reverse complement strand
GAGGGGTCGGTGAAGGGACTACGGTTCGAGCGCATCGGGAAAAACCGTCACTACAATGTGGTGTTCCACATGGGGAGTAGCTACGTGCCTGTCACCGATGAAATCGTCGAAGAACTCAAGGCCCAGAGTCTACTCCCGGTTGAACGGTTCCTCGACCTTTTGATCGACCGTGTGGGGTACTCCTCCTACCTCAAAGAGCAAATCCGCACAGAACTGAAATCCTCCGGCGATCCAGTGACGCAGATTACCATTCTTCAAGGCGCCATCCGCGAACTCTAGTCGGTCGCTGAAACAGGCGCCCAACTTCGTTCTCGTCTCGAAAAATCCTCAACGTACCCCAGAGGGTACGCCTCCGGTGTTTTCTCACCTGCGGCCTCGTTGACCACCTGTTTGAGCAACCGCACCATGCAATTGATCCCCACCGTGGGATGCTGCTTAAGAGCACGGGTTCAGCGGTGGCACACGCATCGCCGTCCACTGGAGTCGCGTGTTAGGCCTTCTGGATGAAGTAGAAGACCACATCATTGGCGATATCGGGAGCCTGAGCCATCTTGGATTGCATCGGGTTGAACCTGCAGCGCCTTGGTTAATTGGCTTCGCTTCGGCTCGATCCATGGCTGACCGGCATAATTGGTTTTGTGTTGGTAGAAGGCAAATACGTCGCCATTCTTCATGTTGGTCCAGATCGTTCCTGCCTCGTCATTGAGGACGTGATCCAGACTTGGATTCTGGGGTTCAAGCCCAGTGTCGGGATCGAGAAAGACGATGCACCGCTCTCGCCCGAATGCTGGCAGTAACGCAAGGACTGCTTGCAGATGAGTGGGCCTGTCCTCGAAGACGGGATCAAAGACGGTCACCCGAATCTTAGAGCTTATACTGCCGATCGTACGCGGGTTACGAAAGTGGGCGATGACTTCCTCGGGGATGTTGTGCGTCTGACCATCGATGACGAGTTGGCCGAACTCGCTAGGACGGTAGAACGCCAACTGCAAAATGCGCGACGCCTCAAAGCCCAAAGCAAGTCGAAGCAAGACGCCCCACTTGATCAAGTCTCGGTTATCGGCATACCAGAGATCTCGCATCGTTCACCTCGATAGGCCTAACTACTGAATATACTGAGCGGCACATCCTGTTCCATGAATCCAGCCGGAATTGGTGCGAGACTTTCTACAAATGCTCCTTCCAAGCTCGCTCGTTAGCTCTTCAGGGATGAGGGCTGATTGATCTTCCACTGCGCGCGTCCAACGAGGGCCTTCTGAGGCCGCGCGTTGCGCGAGCACAGAAGATCATCAGGCTCCATCCCCTTCATCGTGGGGGTTCCGTGAGCACGGGGGACCAACCAGGCTACCCCTCCCCTGCTGGCGGACTTTTTCAGCATCCTGCTAATCCGCTATCTGGCCTTCTTGGAAAAGCTGGTTCAAAATCGCATTTTTCTTTTCGGGATCTTTGTAGTACTTGAGCGCCTTTGCAAAATTGTCCAGTGCGCTCTCTCGCTTTCCCTTTTGGGAATAGTATTCAGCAATGCCGTGGTAGGCCCGAGGATCTTCCGCGTTGGACTTGAGGGCTCGATTGAAGGCTTCATAGGCGTCCTGCATATGCTGTTTGCCCAACGCCAGCCAGCCGATCGCAGAATGCGCTGGACCAAAGTTCGGATCGGCGATGAGGGCCGCGTCGTACTCCTTCTGTGCCAGATCCAGACGGCCCCTCGTTTCGTAGAGACCTCCCAGCGCGAAATGCACCGCTGCATCCTTAGGATTCAGCCGCAACGCCTCCTTGTAGGACTGCAGCGCTGGCTCCATCTTGCCCTGCTCCGCAAGAGCGCAAGCGAGATTTGCGTGGGCCACCGAGTCGCTGGGATTCAACTTGATTACTTCGCGATATTGGGGGATTGCCATCTCCAACCGGCCCTGTTCTTGATAAGCCACGCCTAAGTTGGTCCGCGCCGGTACATAGGAAGGATCGAGGCGCACAGCTTCACGGTATTCCTTGATGGCCATTTCAAGATGGTTGGCCCGCTCATGAATCTGTGCGAGAAAATGATGAGGATAGGCGGACTGTGGCGCGAGTTTGGCCGATTGCTTGTAGGCCGCGATTGACTGCTCTGATTGGCCTGATTGGGCCAGAAATAATCCCATCACGAGATGGGCATAGGCCTGCTCCGACTGTCGCGCGACGAATTCTTCGATCCACTCTTTGACCTGGGCAATGTCTTCTGGTTCTTGCAGGCACTTAGGGTGAGTCTTCCAGGCTTCGGCTAACTCCCCGCGGAGCAGGTGGATCACGTTCAGAGTGAAATGGGGTCGAGGATCCCGGTCTGCGCCAGTGGCGGGATGGCGGGCCCAGGCCAGTGCGGCCTGCTGCACCTGATCCCATTGGCCCTCCAACAGCATCGTTTCACATTGGGCTTGGTAGTCGGCCATCGGGGTCAGTTGTATGGATTATCTGGTGAGGGTGTCCTCAATGTCCGGCGAGGTGGCCTGAATGCGATCCCCGAGTGCGGGGTAGCGCGCCGCAAGTTTTTGTTTCATCAACCAAGCCACAGTCCGGTACGACCAGTGGCCTTTCACACCGGAGCGGAGTCTGGCGATGTACTCGGCTTCGGCATAGTCCATCTTGAACAGGCAACGCACCTTGAATCCAAACGGCGTCGCATAGAGCGATCCCTCTGCACTCGTTTTCTTGAGCTGTTCGATGTCCAAGCGGACCGCGTCCATAGCCTGTCGATACTCCTGATCCAATCCCGCTTGCACGAGCGGCTGTGGGACTTCAAACCCGTGTACCGTCGTAAAGTTCTGCTGAATCTGCTGACAACGCCGATGCCGATGCATGTCGCGCCAGCCACCGATGTCCATCAGCACGTCGAACGTGAAGGCGTAGCCGCTACGGAACTCTTTGATGAGTTCGTCATAGGGCCCTCGTGCGCTCATCGTCACGTCGACGGCCTCCTGCTTCTGTTTCTCCGTCCAGGTGCGGACGACCGCGAGGAGGCTCCGATAGGGCGCATGCGAGACACGGTACAGCAAGGTGGTGACGATTTCGTCCAAGGGATCGTGAGGGTCGATGAGGTCTACCGGCTCCGGCTCACCCCAGGACGTCGGTTGATCTAATCCGGTTCCCCGGAGTGCGCCCTTAGCGTATCTGGCAAGGTCCAGGTAGACCGAGGCCTGATAATCGTTCGACTTGGCATGGCGAGCGAGCGTCGGCGCGAGAGGTTCATATGCTCCGGCTGGATGGCCACATAGCTCGCCCCAGAGGTTCAACGGTGACCGTTGGCAGGCATCCTTGAGTTCATCCCCGATCGCGCGCAATTCTGGTAGTTGTGACGACAACAGTCTGGTGATTTGCTTCTCCAACGTCCTGATGCTGACGACTTGCCCAACGTTCGTCCGGGCCGCAAGGGGTAGGAGATACCGCGTCACATCGAATGTGCGCGCGGCAATCGTCCGTTGGTACTCGACCGGTTTCATCGACTCGGGGCGTGGCTCACGCTCCGAAATAAATTGGGTCACTGGTTGATGTAAGAGTCGATAAATCTCGGCGAGGCTGCGGAGAATGCCATAGTAGGTGCCTTCCGTCTCCGACCCTCGAATGGAATCCGGCACGAACCACTCGCCGGACGCAAAGTTCTGATACCGGCTCGATTTCGCCTGGCCATCCCACAAGGGCTCGTCTTCGAGTCGAATCGCGGCGAGCTCGGAGATGTCTTCGAAGCAGACGATCACATGGCCTAGATCGGCGATCGACGCATGGCCGTAGTCAAAGTAGAACTGATCCCAGAATTTTTCAGAAGAATGTCCATACACCCAGCGGAGGCTGCTCTCGATAGAATCGGGCGAGCGGCTGTACCGGGCCAAGGCATAGGCAACTTTCTCGGGCGGCATCGGTGCGAGCGCGATTATGCGGCGGGTCGGCTGATCTGTACTCATGAAACATCCCCTGACAGCAGATAGGCCGCGAACTATACGCCCGCGCGCCGGTCGGCGCAAGAAGGCGCGGCGTCCTTCGTTCGTTGTATATCGTTCGTGGAGCGGAGGAATCTTCGGACTTGCGGTTTTGCGAACGACGTTTCACCGTCGACGAACTACTCCTGTCGGCCTGCGTTGACTTGCCTGCCACCCGCCGCTATAGTCCCGACTCTTTCGAGACAGTCGCTGAGCATGGACATGATTAAGGGCATCAAGGGCGTCAAGGATATCCTTCCGGAGGAGACCCCTCAGTGGCGTTTCATCGAGGATGCAGCGAGGCGTTGGGCGCTCTGTTACGGGTATCAGGAGATCCGTATCCCCATCTTCGAACTCACTGCGCTTTTTGCCCGGAGCATCGGTGCGGGGACAGATATCGTCGAGAAGGAGATGTACACCTTCCCCGACCGGGATGGGACCTCGCTGTCCTTACGCCCGGAAGGCACAGCCGGGACGGTCCGCGCCTTCATTGAGCATAATCGGGCGGCCGATCCCCTCCCGCAGAAGTATTTTTACATCGGGCCGATGTTCCGCCATGAGCGGCCGCAGGCGGGGCGCCTCCGGCAGTTCCATCAATTCGGTGTGGAATTCTTTGGCACGTCGGACCCTCGTGCAGACATCGAAGTCATTGCGCTGCTGTGGCGCCTGCTATCGGATCTGGCTCTCTCTAACCTGACACTCGAGATTAATAGCCTCGGAAGCTCCGGCGATCGCGCTGCCTATAAACCCATCCTGCTGGCATTCCTCAGACATCAGGAATCACGCCTCTGTGCAAACTGTCGGCGCCGAATGGATAGGAATCCTTTGCGTGTGCTGGACTGTAAGGTGCTGGACTGTCGAGCTGCAACAGAGTTAGCGCCCAAGCTGACGGACCATCTCTCTCCTGATGCCCGTGCGCACTTTGACCAAGTTCTTACAGGTCTCGTGGCCATTGGAATCCCCTATCGACTCAACCCTCGTTTAGTGCGGGGTCTCGACTACTATTGTTTGACGAGTTTTGAAATTACGTCGACTCATTTGGGAGCTCAGAACGCGGTGGGAGCTGGTGGCCGCTATGATGGCTTGGTGAAAACTCTCGGTGGCCCCTCTGTTCCGGCTGTAGGATTCGCGGTCGGGCTTGAGCGTGTGTCGTTGATGCTCCCGGAGGCATCATTGTCCTCTTTAAACGAGTGTCTCTATTATGTCGCGGCTTTCGGAGAGGAAGGGATAAAGCTTGGGTTTGTACTTCTCGACGAACTCCGTGGAGTCGGAATTTCTGCCCAATGTGACTATCGGGCTACTACACTGAAAGGTCACCTTCGCCAAGCTGATCGATCGAAGTGCCGTTACGCTATTCTCTTAGGTGATGATGAGGCGGCTCGTGGCTCCGTCATTCTCCGTAACCTCGAGTCGAAAGCTCAAGAGGAACTCCCTCTGGTTGGGCTCACTTCCATCCTGAAAACTCGTTCATTCTCCTCATAAAGAAGCCCAATTTTTTGATGTTGACTTTGTGTTAAAAACCTCGTAGGCTCGCAGAGTATTTATTTTATAAGCAATTGATTATATTGATGTCTTTGGTTTGTAATTATGACGGCTCTCAAGTTGGGTCTCTTGTTATCCACACCCCCTTCTCATCCCAGTGTTGAGACTGTTGTCCAGCTGGCTCAAGCTGCTTTGCGCAGAGGAGTCGAAGTTTATCTCTATCTCATTGATGAAGGAGTAAAGACGGCTGTGGATCGACGCTATATTAGTTTGATCGATGCTGGTGTGAAGATGTCTGTCTGTGCCTATGGCTGTCAACAACATGGTGTTCCCACGACCACTGTCGATTCGAGGATTTCTTTGTCTGGACTGGTTGTATTGTCGGGAATTATTGATCGTTGTGATCGATTTCTCGCGTTTACATAAGAAGTTGTTGTCACTGTGTTTAGTTTTCTATGTCGAAACGCGTTGCTGTGGTCATTTCAGAAGATCCTTTCGTGACGGCTCGCCCTGTTGAAGCACTTCGTATTGCGCTAGGGCTTTGTGCTGGGGACCATGAAATGACCGTCGTCCTCCTAGGGCGCGCTCCCCTTCTCTTGATGCAGGATACTGAAAAGATAGTCGATGTCGATATTCTTGAAAAGTATCTTCCTTCCTTTAAACAGTTATCAATCCCATTTATCGTCGAGCCAGGGATGGCGATGGATGTTTGGTCTGATAATTTTTCCGTGACAACTCGGACAGCAGATGAAATCAGACAGTTAGTTCAATCGGCTGACAGAAGTCTTATTTTTTAAGAGATCTATCTATATTCTTATGAGTGCGACGCTCTATCTTCTTCGACAACAGCCGGACCTTATCTCTCCATCTCTCTTTCGAGCGAGTGATGCAGATATAGATATTGTCTTTGTTGGGCACGCAGCATCGATAGCCCCTTCTTTTGTGAAGGGAGTTGTGGTTATTGCTGAGGGAATGGCGGCTGGTGGTTCCCATCCTACTTTGACATATGATGATCTTGTCGAGAAAATTTTTTCATCAGAACATGTTATCGTTCTCTAGATGCGTTGGTTGTTCTTCTCCGAATATATTATGTACAAGAAAGAGATAGTAATAGGAGAAGGAGGAAGAGTAGGTAAAGGGGATATTGTAGAAAGAGAGTAAGTGTATGAATTTCTGGGTTATATAGAGAGATGTCTTTGTGGAGTGAGTTGGGGATTGACTCAGGGTAACCCCTGCACGCAAAGTCCATAAAGTGTGGTGATTTGAGGTGAATATTGATACCTGGCCACTCCGAGCGTCTGATAAAAAATAGGTTCATGAGTGAATTTTAGACGGAGAACCAGGTTATCAACACGTGTGAATAAGTCTGTGTATTAAGAATGAGACAGGGGTTATGACTATGGGAAATGAATGGCAGGATGCCTTGGCTTATATTGAAGGGAAAGTGCCAAAACAGGTTTATGATACATGGTTTACACCGATACACTTCGAACGAATTGATGACTCTTCAGCTCAACTAGGTGTCCCGAATAAGTTCTTTGGTGACTGGTTAAGTCAACACTACAGGCCTCTCCTAACTGAAGCCATCTCTACTGCCCGAGGTGGCGAAGAGACTGCGATCACGTTTGTCATCTTTCATAAACAGCCGACAAGGCAGCTTGAGAGTAGTGGGAGTACTACTACAACCAGTCGCCACAGCACTGGTCCACGGCCGAAACGGGGAATACAGCTCAACCCAAAGTATACATTCAAGAATTTCGTAGTAGGCGCAGGAAACCAGTTTGCCCATGCTGCCTGTATGGCGGTCGCCGAACAGCCGGCTAAAGCCTATAACCCACTCTTTATCTACGGGGAGACCGGGTTGGGGAAGACACACCTCTTGAATGCGATTGGAAATTATGTGGCAGAACGGACTGATCTCCGGATTGCCTATTTAACAACCGAGCAGTTTACGAACGAGGTCATCAACTCCATTCGATACGATAAAATGATGGATCTGAGAAAACGGTATCGTCATATCGACATGTTGATGATAGACGACATTCAATTTTTGGCAGGCAAGGAACGCACGCAGGAGGAATTCTTCCACACGTTTAATGCCCTCTATGAAGCACATAAGCAGCTTGTCCTTTCGAGCGATCGTTTTCCGAAAGATATGCCTGATATCGAGGAACGGTTGCGGTCACGGTTTGAATGGGGACTGATCGCGGATCTCCAGCCGCCGGACGTTGAAACGCGGATTGCCATTTTGCGAAAAAAGTCCGAGGACGAGGGTGTCACGTTGCCGGAAGATGTCATCCAGTTTCTTGCCATGACGATGAAGAGCAATATCCGCGAGCTCGAGGGCTCGCTGGTGCGCCTCGGCGCCTATGCCTCGCTCACCGGCCAAACGATCACGTTGGATATGGCAAAGAGTGTCCTCCGGGATCTGATCGGCACCAAGAAAAAGATTGTGTCAATGGATGATATTCAGGAAACGGTAGGCGCGCGCTTCCACGTGAAGATCGCCGACCTGAAATCCCGTCGCCGGAGCAAGACACTGGTACACCCAAGACAGATCGCCATGTATCTCTGTCGGGAGCTCACAGACTCCTCGTATCCCGAGATCGGGCGACAGTTCGGAGGTAAAGACCACACGACGATCATCCATGCCTGCAAGCAGGTCATAAAAGCGAAAGACAGCGACAGTGCATTGAGTGCCACGTTGGACAGCTTGAGGGAACAGATCCTGCGAACGTGAGCGGCGTCGCTGAAGGGGAAGAGATGATGAAACTGCGCATGGGACGAGTTGAACTCTTGACGGGTCTCCAGCGGGTCCAAGGTGTCGTCGAGAAGCGCAACACAATGCCGATCCTCTCGAATATCTTGATTGAGGCGAAGCAGGAGGGGGTGGAAATTGTGGCCACCGACCTCGAAATCGGCATGCGCGGGCTCTACAAGGCTACCGTGGAGAAGCCTGGAGGGATCACGGTCTCGGCTCGGAAGCTGTACGAGATCATCAAGGAACTGGCGGTCGGTGAGATTGAAATCACCTCGGGAGACAATAATTGGACGACGATTCACGCC
>VBOL01000176.1:0-6957 GCA_005887945.1 Nitrospirota bacterium | reverse complement strand
ATCCTCAATGGTCTGCTGGTGACCCTCATCACGTCGGAGAAGAAAACGATCTTGCGGCTGGTCGGCACCGATGGACATCGGTTGGCGGTTGCCGAGCAGGAGGTCGGAAAGGCCGGCGCCAAAGGCCCGCCGCAAGAGATCAAAGCCATCATTCCGAAGAAAGCGGCGCATGAGATGCAGCGTCTTCTCGAAGAAGGCGGCGAGGGCGAACCCTTGATCGGATTTACCAAAAATCTCATGATTTTCCGGAAGAGCGGGCTGCTGCTGACCTCGCGGCTCATGGAAGGGAACTACCCGAATTATCAGCAAGTCATTCCGAAAGAGAGCGGCGGGAAAATCGGGGTTAATCGCAGCGAGCTTGAAAGTGCGCTTCGGCGTGTCTCCGTGCTATCCCGTGATAAGGCGAGCGCGGTAAAGGTGTCGTTCGTCTCCGGACAGATGACGCTGTTCTCCAGCAATCCTGATTTTGGGGAAGCGACCGAAGAGCTTGCGGCACGGTACGAGGGGGAGGCCTTGAACACAGGGTTCAACGCCCGCTACTTATTGGATGTCCTCGGGGTAATGGACGGAGAGACGATCTCTCTCCAAATGGATAATCCGCTGAGCCCCTGTTTGATCCAGGAGTCAGACAGTCCCGGGTTCAAGTGCGTGGTCATGCCAATAAAAATCTAGCTGAGCCCAGCAATCAGCGGTCAGCCGTCAGGTAGGTCACTGAGGGCTGAAAGCAGAGAGCCGATGGCTGTATTTACACGGGAGACTGATGGCCAGTAACGACACTGAGACCACGCCGAAATCCGACAGTTACGGCGCGGATCAAATCAAAGTATTGGAAGGCCTGGACGCCGTGCGAAAGCGGCCGGCGATGTACATTGGCAGCACCGGTGTGGACGGCCTCCATCACCTCGTCTATGAAGTCGTCGACAACAGTGTCGATGAACATATGGCGGGATTCGGTGAGACGATCGAGGTGACGATCCACATCGACGACAGCGTCACAGTTGTGGATAACGGACGCGGCATTCCTACCGGGATACATTCCACGCAAAAGAAGTCTGCCGCCGAAGTGGCGTTGACGGTCTTGCACGCGGGCGGCAAGTTCGAACAGGGCGCCTATACGGTGTCCGGCGGGCTCCACGGCGTCGGGATCTCGGTGGTCAATGCTCTCTCTGAATGGCTCGAGCTGGAGATTTGGCAGGACGGCCAGGTGTTCGAGCAGCGCTACGAGCGCGGCAAGGCGACTGCCCCGCTAAAGATGACGGGTAAAACCAAGCGCCGTGGCACGACAGTCACGTTCAAATCCGACGGGCAGATTTTCGAAACACTCGATTTCAGCTTCGACGTGCTGGCGCAGCGACTGCGCGAGCTCGCCTTTTTGAACAAGGGACTCGAGATCACACTCAAAGATGAACGGAAAGAACCGGTCAAAGAGCAAGTATTCAAGTACAAGGGTGGAATCGTGTCGTTCGTCGAGCATCTGAACGAAGCCAAAATGCCGCTGCACAAGCCTATTTACGTGCAGGTTGAAAAACAGGAAGTGGTGCTGGAGGTCGCGCTTCAATACAACGACAGCTACGCCGAGAACCTATTTTCCTTTGCGAACAACATCAATACTAAGGAAGGCGGCACGCACTTGGTGGGCTTCAAGGCCGCGCTCACCCGTACGATTAACACCTATGCGAACGCTAACGACCTGCTCAAGAAAGACACCGAATCGCTCACCGGTGACGACGTCCGTGAAGGGCTCACCGCCGTCGTCAGCGTCAAGGTCCGGAATCCCCAGTTCGAAGGACAGACGAAAGCCAAGCTGGGCAATAGTGAGGTAAAGGGCATCGTCGAATCTGCGGTCAACGACGCACTCGGGACCTATTTCGAAGAAAACCCGACGGTGGCCCGAAAGGTCATCGGAAAAGCGATCGACGCGTCTCGTGCTCGTGAAGCGGCGCGAAAGGCGAAAGAGCTCATCCGACGCAAAGGCGCGCTTGATGGGGGTTCGCTTCCCGGCAAGCTGGCCGACTGTGCGGAGAAAGATCCGGCGTTGAGCGAGCTGTATATCGTCGAGGGTGATTCGGCCGGCGGGTCCGCGAAGCAGGGACGCGACCGCAAGTTTCAAGCGATTCTGCCGCTCAAGGGCAAGATCCTCAACGTCGAGAAGGCGCGCTTCGACAAAATGCTCTCGAGCGACGAGATCCGGACCTTGATCATGGCGCTCGGAACCGGCATCGGCCGCAAGCGCGAAGAGAGCGAAAAGGCCGACAAAGACTCGTTTGACATCACCAAGGCTCGGTACCATAAGATCATCCTCATGACGGACGCCGACGTGGACGGCAGCCATATCCGGACTCTACTCCTCACGTTTTTCTTCCGGCAGGTGCCGGAGTTGCTCGAACGAGGCTACATCTACATTGCGCAGCCGCCGCTCTTCAAAGTGAAGAAGGGCAAGACGGAACGGTATCTCAAAGATGAAATGGCATTGAACGAGCACCTGGCTGATATCGCCGTCGAGGATGTGGAAGTGTATATGGAAGGGGCCCAAGGGTATGTCACGGGACGGCGGCTCCTGCCCATTCTCAAGAAGCTGATCGCCTTCGAGACGCTGCTCGGCCGGCTCAACAAGAAACCGCACGAGGCCAGCATGGTGCGGGCGTTTGTGGATGAGCCGGGACTCGATCGCGAGCACCTCAAGGATCAGACGGCTCTCAAGAAGGTCATGGCCAACGTGAAGAAAACTCTCGCGGTGGTCTATCCAAAGCTCACACCGACGTTGGACATCGTCGAGGACGAAGAACATCAATCGAACAAAGTCACCTGCCGGCTGCATGCCAACGGGGTTAGCCATAGCGTTGCTGTGACGCACGAGCTGATCGGCTCCGCCGAATTTCGCGAGCTGCAGAAGCTCTCACCGTCGGCGATCGGCTTGGGACGGGCGCCGTACAAGATCAAAGCCGACGGTCAGGAACAGCTCCAGCCCGCGACGGCTGAGTTGGTCAAAGCGATCCTCGATAAGGGCAAGCACGGGCTCAGCATCCAGCGCTACAAAGGTCTCGGCGAAATGAACCCGAATCAGCTCTGGGAAACGACGATGAATCCAGAAGTCCGGACGCTGTTGAAAGTCAAACTGGAAGACGTGCCCGGCGTCGACGAGATCTTCACGATACTGATGGGTGATGAGGTCGAACCCCGACGCAACTTCATTCAAGCCCACGCATTGGAAGTGCGCAATCTCGACGTGTAGCTGGCAAGCTGTCGGCCCTCGGCAATCAGGATGAACTAGAAAGACTCGGACAAGAAAAGTTGATTCGCTTAAGGCTGCAGAACAGTGGATGGAATCCGTCTGCAGCTATCCGAGACAATCCCGTTGCTCACCCTGGTGAGTCTCATACAATGAGGCCTGGTAAGCTCGGATTCAGATTGGGAAAGACGTCTTAATGTAGGATGCTCAAAATGGTCATCCTGCGAGGCCGCAGGCGACGCCAACACCGCATACCCTCTGGGGTACCTTGAGGATGTTGGCGAGCCGAGAACGAAGCTGGGGATCATTTTCAGTATCCGTGGAGAAAATCAATGCCCCCTGATGAACGGTTAGGACAAATCGCCATCGAAGACGAGATGCGCTCGTCGTACCTGAGTTACGCGATGAGCGTCATCGTCGGCCGGGCGCTCCCAGACGTACGTGACGGCCTCAAGCCGGCCCATCGCCGTATTCTCCACGGCATGAACGAAATGGGCCTGGCGTCGAACCGAGCCTACCGCAAGTCCGCCAAGATTGTCGGTGAGATCATGGGGAACTACCATCCCCACGGGGACAGCGCGATCTACGATACGCTCGTTCGGATGGCGCAACCCTTCAACATGCGCTATATGCTCGTGGATGGTCAGGGCAATTATGGATCGGTCGACGGCGATCCGCCGGCGGCCATGCGGTATACCGAAGCCCGCCTGACCAAGGTCGCCGAGGACATGCTTGCCGATATCGACAAGGATACGGTCGATTTCGGGCCGAACTACGACGAGTCGCTGGTCGAACCGCTGGTGCTCCCCTCTAAGATCCCGAATCTTCTTGTCAACGGCGCCGGCGGCATTGCGGTGGGCTATGCCACCAACATTCCGACCCACAATGTCGGCGAAGTGATCGAGGCGCTCCTCCTATTCTTGGATAACCCGCAAATCACGATTGCCCAGTTGATGAAAAAGATTCCAGGCCCCGACTTCCCGACGGCCGGATTCATCTATGGAACGGCCGGCATCAAGTCCGCCTATGAGAGCGGACGGGGTCTCCTCACGTTGCGCGCGAAAGTGAGGATCGAATCGGATGAACGCACGGATCGCGAACGGCTGATCGTCACGGAGCTGCCCTATCAGGTCAATAAATCCAAGCTGATCGAAAAGATTGCCGAGTTGATCCGGGACGAACGGATCAAAGGGATTTCCGATCTGCGCGACGAATCCGATCGGGAAGGCATCCGCGTCGTCATCGAGCTCAAGCGCGGAGAAATCCCGCTCATCACCTTGAATAATCTGTATAAGCTCACACAACTCCAGACGACCTTCGGGGTCATCATGCTTGCGCTGGTGAACAACCGGCCGGAAGTGTTGAACCTCAAGCAGATCCTGCATCATTTCATCGAGCACCGGCGCGAGGTCGTCGTCCGTCGAACCGCCTTCGAGCTGCGCAAGTCGGAAGAGCGGGCTCATATTCTCGAGGGCCTCAAGATCGCGCTCGATAACCTGGATGCAGTGATCGCCTTGATCCGACGGGCGCAATCGCCCGATGCAGCTCGAGTCGGCCTGATGCGGGAATTTGCGCTGAGCGAAATACAGGCGAATGCAATTTTGGAGATGCGGCTCCAGCGGCTCACGCAATTGGAGCGTAACAAACTCATCGAGGAATATACAGAGGTCTTGAAGCAGATCGAGCGTCTCAAGTCGATCCTGGGCAGCGAAGCGCTGGTTCGCACGATCGTCAAGGATGAGTTGATCGAGGTGCGTGAAGCCTACAAGGACGACCGCCGCACGCAGATCGTGAAAGAAGAAGCGGAGATCACCCTGGAAGACATGATCGCGAACGAAGAAGTGGTCGTCACGATCTCGCACGCCGGCTATATCAAACGTAACCCGGTCACCCTGTACCGGGCGCAGCGGCGTGGCGGCAAGGGCAAGATCGGGATGGGGGTCAAGGAAGAGGATTTTGTCGTGACCCTGTTTACCGCGTCCACGCACGAGTCGCTCCTGTTCTTCACGGACGCCGGGAAGGTCTATTGGCTGAAAGTTCATGAGATTCCGGACGCCGGGCGGGCCGCCAAGGGCAAAGCGCTCGTGAATCTGCTGGCGCTTTCCGGCGATGAGAAGGTCACCGCGACCGTGCCGGTCAAAGAGTTCCGCGAAGACCGGTTCGTCGTGATGGCGACCGCGCAGGGCATCATCAAGAAGACCGAACTCTCGGCCTACGGCAATCCCCGCCAGGGCGGCATCATCGCGCTGTCGTTGGATGAGGGGGATCGGCTCATCAGCGTGCATGTCACCGACGGCCAGCGGGAAATCCTGTTGGGCACGAAGAAGGGCATCACGATCCGCTTCAAGGAAGACGACGTCCGGCCGATGGGACGCACAGCGCACGGGGTGCGCGGCATTATGCTTGAGGAAGGCAACGAAGTCATCGGTATGGAAACTATCACCCCCGACTCCACCACCCAAATCCTTACGGTCACGGAGGGCGGCTACGGAAAGCGCACGCCGGTGAACGAGTATCGCGTCCAGGGACGCGGGGGGAAGGGCATCATCAGCGTGAAGACCAATGAGCGCAACGGACTCGCCGTCGGGTTTCTTCAAGTCCGAGACGGCGATGAGATCATGCTCATGGCCGCTCACGGCAAAGTGCTTCGGTGCAAGGTGGATGAATTCCGTGAGATCGGTCGTAACACCCAGGGGGTCCGGATCCTCGATCTCGAGGGTGAGGGCGACCGGGTCGTGGCCGTTGCGCGGTTAGCGGAAAGTGCCGAGGTGCTCCCCGAGGAAGGCGGCGGGTAACGGATACGCGCGACATCATACGCCTTCTTCGTTAGGGCAGGCCTTCCATGCAAGAGCAGGATTCTTCTCCAACGCCCCTTCCCGGATCCAAGCCGAAGAAGCCACTGGATACTGTCGTCAAGATGGCCCTCGGCGTACTCATCGGGTCCTTCTCTCTGATCTGGGGCGGGATGTACCTTAGCCGTCCCGATCGATCGATCCCTCCCTATACTGTCGGCTCTCAAGTCGGCCACATCGTCGCGACGCATGTGCCTTCGGACACGACCGACCAAGGGATTGAAACCTTGGTGAAACGTTTTCGTAAGGTCGGTCGTCAGACGCACCATTTTGCTTCGATGAAGATTCAACCTACGACGCCGGGCGATCCGGGCGGATGGTACAGGCGGATCGTGGTGTATGTGTTCGATGATAACGGGTGGGCTGAGGCCGAGATGCTAAAGAAATATATGGCAGGAGACGCGGCGGTGGCCAAGAATTATAAGAAGGCGATGCGGGGGTACTATCAGCTGCAGGATCAGGAAGAAGAAGGAGGCCTCGGCCCTATGCCCAAGGCCGACGAGGTCTCCGATGCCACGCGCGTTCTGTTCAAGGGACGCGTGACGGACCCCATTCCGGCGGAGTTGGAGCCTGAGGATATCTCGATATCACCTCTGTAAACCGTAGGCGGAGGTCCGGATCTTGTATCGCGGAGACATGGGACGATGCCTCAGCCAGTGCGACATCGGACACAGTGAAGTCGCCATCAATGGCGGGTGTCGTGGCAGAAACGACTACACGTGACGGGATTTCGCCTACGCGCAACACTATCTCGGTGACGAGTTCCCCGCCGGCAACACCGTTGAGTTTGTGAAGGAGTGTCGACTTGAGGAACGTGAGCTGGTGCAGCCAGACACTGTTGTGGACCAGGAGATAGAGTTTCTTGTAGCGAATCTG
>VBOL01000175.1 GCA_005887945.1 Nitrospirota bacterium | reverse complement strand
GCTGGGTCACGGAAGTAGACGCATTACATTATTGAGTGGCCGGCACTTCAAACCTGGAGCGAAACTTGTCTTCGTGTTGCCAACTGCGTCCCAACGCATGCAGTTGCGCCGCGGTCAGCGCTTCGCGATAGACAAGTCGCTCCTCGAAACACACCACCAGCCACCCGTGATCCGGGTAAGCCAGAAACAGCGCATCGCCGGCCTCAATGCGGACCTCCCACCCTCGCGGCGGTTCTCCGCTCGCCAACCTCGACCGTGGAATAAGCGAGTCGTCGTTCATGCCGAAGAACTGCATGAACTCGGCATGCTGATACGTCGGCGCTCCCCATGCCCCGACAAACGCGCGGGGGGTCAACTGATGGAGCACCAACTCGTTCTCTCGCACGTGGCGTTCTTGTTCTTCCAACGAAGGCATCCCACTGCAACTGAGAGCCGACCCGATAGCGATCACGATGAACACACCGGCCCATCCCGAGCGCCTCAGAAATTCAAGGCCACAGAACCGCTCCGCACCGCACCAGGTCGATCTGAGCATGCCCACGAATTTGCTCACAATAGGCGCCGGCTCCTTGGTTCAACAGGCTTCACAGGCTGACAGATATCACACTGACAGAGCCGCCGAAGAAGGGCATAGGAGTAAATGCCCGTATCGTGGCCATCACTCCAAATGAATTGCAGCGCATACCGCCCGACCGGCTGCACATCTTGCAGCATGATTAAGAGGGGCACATCATTCGGTTGGAGACGCCGTGCACCAGACCACTCATCCACACAGGCTGCGCAGGGACATTGCTGGCGGAGATACCGGACAGGATAGATAGCCTTGTGTCCATCGTTCCATTCGATGCCCAACACGCCCTTCTCAATCCAGGCCATGTCTCTCGGTTCATATAGGGTCTCTGTCATGTTCACGGATTCCATTTTACGACTGACAAACGGCTCATCCTTACGACGGATATGACAGAAAATTCACAGGAGGCAGTTGTCTGCCTGCCACAACGGTAACATACCCTTCAATCGCGTTTTCCACCTCGTGCCGAACTTGCCCGGTGGCCTTTAGACGATCGACCACAGCAGGCGAAAGCCTCAACGCCTGCTGAAGAAATGCCAGGCTCCCTCGCGAGAGCGGCAAACAGCGGAAAGCCTGGCGCGTAGCACAGGCCGCACAGACCAGGCCTCCGGACAGAGGCGAGAACTGCGGTTCTCCCATCAACCGGCCCTTGCCACAGGCTGCACAGTGATCGGTCTGAGGGCGAAACCCGATAAGGCCCAGCAACCGAATCTGAAACAGCAGCGCCGTCAACGCCGGGTCCTGACTCGTGACTAATGCGCGCAAGCCCAGTTCCAGCGTCTCGAAGAGCTGCGGGTCCGGGTCCCCGTCCGGCGTCACCGCACCCACCACATTGACCATCCGCGCGGCAGCGGTCATCAGCGTCAAGTCTTCGCGAAACCGGATGAACGGCTCCACGAGATCGACTTGAGACACTCGATAGAGCGAATCGCCTGACTTTTCGAACAGGTTCAGATAGCAGATGGTGAGCGGTTCGAGTGATGCGCCGAGTTGGCTCTTCATCCGACGAGCTCCCCGCGCCACACCGCGAACCTTTCCCATCTCCTTGGTATAGAAAGTCACGATACGATCAGCATCGCCCCACTTCCGACTTTTCAGCGTGATGGCCGCGGTCTTGATCAGCGGCATGGGGGAGGTCCGTTAGACGTGAATCGTAACACGTGAAAGGTTTCGGAGGAAGAGCACTCGGCAGTCCTACGTTTCACGTTTCACGCCTCACGTTTTACGGTTCCTGTTAGCGAAGGTATTCCATGAACACGGTGGCCAGGGAGAGATAGATGGTAATGCCCGTGATGTCATTGGCCGTCGTCACAAAGGGGCCGGCCGCAACAGCAGGATCCACCCTCAGTCGCTTCAGCAAGATGGGCATGAACGTCGCCATACTGGTTGAGACCATGAACGCGATAATCAGTGATAGTCCCACGACCATGCCCAGAAACGCTTGATGCCAAATCCAGCCGACGACCGTGAGAATCATACCGCAGGCAAGCCCCATCAGTAGTCCGACCTTGATTTCCCTGAAAAACACGGTGCGCACATCCGTCAGCTCGATCAGCCCGGTCGCCAATCCTCGAATAATGAGGGTCGAGGACTGGAGGCCCACGTTTCCACCCATGGCGGCGATGACCGGAATAAAACTTACGATGGCCACCACTTCCTGAATCGTGTACCGGAACTCCCACAGAATCGCGCCCGACAACAAACTGCCGACTAGATTCGTAAAGAGCCACGGAAGCCGGTGTTTCGCAGACGCCACGCTGGAGGATTTCGAGACCGAGTCCTCTTCGATCGCACCGGCCATCTTGAGCATGTCTTCAGTCGCTTCTTCCCGGATCACGTCCACGACATCGTCAACCGTGATAATGCCGACCAATTTGCTGTCGTTGTCGATGACTGGAATCGCAAGCAAGTTGTAACTTGCCACCTGACGGGCGACTTCTTCCTGGTCCATGTCGACCGTCACGCTGATCACGTCGCGCGTGGCGATGTTTTTCAGCGGCGTCTCGGGAGGAACCGTCAGCAACTGCCGCAGAGAAAGCACCCCGACCAATCGCTCATCCTTGTCGGTCACGTATATATAGAACACCATTTCCGCTTCCGTCGCCAGTTGGAGACGTCGGATGGCATCTTGCGCCGTCGCATCTTCCGGGAGCGCGAAAAACTCCGTCGTCATGATGCCGCCGGCCGTACCCTTCGGATACTTCAGCAGGTCGGCGACTTCCGTGGAGTCCTCCGTCCGCATCAGCGAGAGAATCTCTTTGGCTCGTTCTTCCGGCAGAACCCCGAGGAGGTAAGCCACATCGTCAGGGCCGAGGTCTTTGATCAGCCAGGCGATATCCGAGTGCAGCAGGTCCGCCAGCACCTGATTGATACTGTCGCTGTCGAGTTCGCTCAGCACTTGGCCGCGCTTCGACTCCCCTCGCACCAGTTCGAAGACTTCCCGCTTTTCTTTGGGGGACGACAGATGCACAATCACTTTCGCCACGTCGGCCTGATGCATCCGGCCCAGCATCTTCGCGAGATTGGTGATCGCACCCCGATGCAACAGCCGTTGCACCGACAACAGCACGATGTCGGACTTGGTCCGGCCTCGATCGGCCTGGTCACGCAGCGCGTCGCGGAGGAGATCTTTATCCCCCGGACGAGGGCGCGGATCTACTGGATTCGATTCTGTCACACGTTCTGTCGGCTGCATCACGATCCTACTAGTAGCCTAATTCGGTGAGGGCGTGCTCATCTTCTCGCCACGCCTCCCGCACTTTCACCCACAGCTGCAGAAACACTTTCATCCCAAAGATCTGCTCCATGTCACGTCGTGCATCGGTCCCAACCTCCTTGAGTCTCTCTCCGTGCTTTCCGATCACGATCGCCTTATGAGACTCTCGCTCGACCAGCACCGTCGCGCTGATGCGCGCCAGCTTCCCCTCCTCGACAAATTCGTCGATCTCCACGGCAACCGAGTAGGGCACTTCCGCATAGGTCTGATGCAAAATCTTCTCGCGAATCATCTCAGCCGCCAAGGTCCGCATGGACTGATCGGTGACGGTGTCTGCATCATAGACCGCATCCCCTTCCGAAAGATGGGCCACGGTCACGGACAGCAATCGATCGACATTATCGCCGGTTTCAGCCGACACCGGCACCACGTCCGTCCAACCGAATAACCTGGCATAGGCTTCCATCACCGGCAACAACTTGAGCTTATTGACCAGATCCACCTTGTTCAATACAAGAATGACCGGGCGCAGACGCTTCCTGACCGCCCCTTTCACATGATCGATGACCAATAAATCACCGGGACCGGGCAAACTCGTCGTGTCCATCAACACGTACAAGATATCTGCCTCTTCCAGCGTGTCGACCGCGGTGCGGACCATGCGACGATTGAGCAGATGTTGCGGCTTGTGCAACCCCGGCGTATCGAGCAAGGCAATCTGTCCACCCGGTACATGCACGACCCCCAGTATTCTCGTCCTCGTCGTTTGCGGCTTGTCCGAGACGATTGCAATCTTCTGTTCAAGCAATCGATTGAGCAATGTCGAC
Source organism: Nitrospirota bacterium (assembly GCA_005887945.1). Classification (GTDB taxonomy): domain Bacteria; phylum Nitrospirota; class Nitrospiria; order Nitrospirales; family Nitrospiraceae; genus Palsa-1315. The sequence goes on along the minus strand of VBOL01000175.1, from coordinate 12,105 downwards.
TTGCCGACGTTCGGTCGTCCAATGATCGCGACTGTACCGAACTTCATGGCGCTACGGGCGTGGCCGCTCCTGTGATGGAATCAATTGATACACGGTTTCACCTTTGCGAACGTAGCCGAGCTGCTCGCGCGCCAACTGTTCGATTTTCGCGGGATCGTGTTCCAAACGATCGATGTCCCCCCGAAGCGTGCGTGTTGTCCGTTGCAATTCCTGAAGGTCCACGTCCAGCTGTTGGGCATGCTCGCGCATGGAGAAGTAGCGTGGTAGGCCCATGTCGCCAAAAATCAAGAAGATCAGCAGCAGCAGGCACACGGCGACTCCAATATAATGCGCGCCCGTCACTATGCGACGCTGCCAATCGAGCCACTGCCGTCCCCGATTCCGCTTAATGATCATCGTCGGTTGTTCATGATCAGCATCGCCCGGGCACCGCCTCACGACCCCGATAGACTGCATTCGAACCCAGTTCTTCCTCGATCCGGAGCAACTGATTGTACTTGGCCACGCGATCCGTTCGGGACAGCGATCCGGTCTTGATCAGCCCGCTATTGGTCGCGACCGTCACGTCCGCAATCGTCGTATCCTCCGTTTCCCCGGATCGATGCGAAATAATCGCCGTGTAGCCTGATCGTTTCGCCAGCTCAATCGCCTCCAGCGTTTCCGTCAACGTGCCGATCTGGTTGAGCTTGATCAGAATGGAATTCGCGATCCCTTCCTTGATCCCTTTGGCAAAGATTTCCACATTGGTCACAAAGATATCGTCCCCGACCAATTGAACCCGCTTGCCCAACTTCTCCGTCATCATCTTCCAGCCCTTCCAATCCAACTCGCTCAACCCATCCTCTATGGAGAGAATCGGGTATCGATCCACGAGCTTCCCATAGTAACTGATCATCTCCTCGGAGGAGCGCTCAGGATTCTTTTCGGCTTCAAGGTGGTACCGGCCCTTCTCATAGAGTTCACTGGCCGCACAGTCCAATGCGAGGGCAATGTCGCGCCCCGGTTTATAGCCGGCCTCCTCGATCGCCTGCACGATCAGGCTGAGCGCCTCTTCATTCGATTGGAGGTCCGGAGCAAACCCGCCTTCGTCACCGACCGCCGTATTCAGCCCCTTTTTCTTCAGCAGCGCCTTGAGCGTATGGAACACCTCCGTCGCCATCCGGAACGCCTCGCTGAAACATGTCGCCCCCACCGGCATGATCATGAACTCTTGCAAGTCCAACCGATTGTCGGCATGGGCTCCGCCGTTGATGATGTTCATGAGCGGGACCGGCAACACTCGCGCATTCGTCCCACCAAGATATCGGTAGAGCGGTTGGCCTGTTTCCACCGCCGCCGCCTTCGCCACGGCCAGCGACACGCCGAGAATGGCATTGGCGCCGAGCTTGCCCTTCGTATTCGTGCCATCCAGATCGATCATCGTCTGATCGATGCGATCAGCTTGCTGATATTGGCAACGGCCTTCGAGACGCCTTTCCCCATCCAGCGTTTCTTGTCGCCATCGCGCAGTTCGATCGCTTCTTTTTCGCCGGTCGAGGCCCCGGACGGCACCGCCGCCCGCCCACGCGCTCCACTCTCCAGCGTGACCTCCGCCTCGATTGTCGGATTCCCTCGTGAATCCAGAATCTGTCGTCCCTTGATCTCTCGAATCGCGCTCATGCTTCCCCCTCAGGCTGCTGAAAAAGACCAATATTCCACCCGCCCAGCCCCGGCGCGCCAAGACGCGCCCTTTCCCGATTTTCGTTCTCGGCTCGACAAAATCCTCAACGGGGACCCGGCCGCCTCACCAACTCGGCGGCGCGCACAAACTTGGTGCTCCTTATTCGTCGCACCGTGCGCCCCGGAGGGTACGCCTCCGTTGTCGTTGGCCGCCTTTTTGAGCAGCCTGTTCAACCCCAGAACACAAACTCATACCTACTTCGTCGGAAAGACGAACACGATACATATTCTCAGCCAAGTCCCAACCGCTTCACAATCACGGCTAACGACTCACCGCGTTGGCCAGAAGCTACGGCTTTTCGTTGGCGAAGTAACCGATCCTTAACTGTCTTCGTCAGCACAAGACCCTGGTCTGGATCGCCCAATAGCTCTAGCAGTTTCTGCTCGATCGTCGATTCGATAATTTCATTCAGTTCATGCTTGGTCATTCTGGCCACAGTCGCTGCCATCTCATTCCTCCTCGACGGTCAGATTCCCTCCCGAATCCAAAATCCGCCGCCCTTTAATCTCTCTAACAGCACTCGTGCGACCCATCCTTCTCCTGTTAGGCCCCTAACTTCTTCTTGAGTAACTCGTTGACCTTCCCCGGATTCGCCTTTCCACCTGAGGCCTTCATCACTTGCCCGACCAGAAAACCCAAGACTTGTTGCTTGCCTTCCTTGAACTGCGCCACCTGCGTCGGGTTCTTGGCCAGCACCTCATCGATAATCTTATCGAGTGCGCCTTCGTCGGAAACTTGTCGTAGACCCTTTGCCTCAATTATTTCGGCAGCTGTACAGCCCGTGGCGAGCATCTCCTCGAGAACTGACTTCACAATAGGTCCGCTCACTTCTCCTCTGAACTTCTTAACCAGTAGACTTGCCAGATTGCCCGGCGGAACCTGTTTCATGAGCAGCGAAATCATAGATCTCGCTTGCTGTGCATCTGATGATGGATCAACAACATAAGTCTGGCCGGAACTGCCAGAAGTTTTATTCAGCAACCCTTGCAAATCTCCTGTTATCCAATTAGCAATATCCCTTCCAATATCTACTTTCATCATTCCGGCCTTTTCTGCTTCAACAACGGTGGCCTCAAAATACTCGACCATCCACTTTTCTGACGTCAGCACCGTCGCCTGATAACCACTTACGCCAACCTCTTCCATGATTCTAACGCGGAGAGCAGACGGTGACTCTGGCAATGCCTTCTTCAACCCCTCGATCCATTCTTTGTTCAACTTGAGCGGAACCAAATCAGGATCCGGGAAATAACGATAGTCGTGCGCCTCCTCTTTGGAGCGCATCACCACCGTCTCACCGCGATCGAGGTTCCAGAGCCTGGTCTCCTGGTTGATCTTGCCGCCCTCGCTCAACACCTTCGTCTGGCGCTTGATCTCGTATTCGATGGCATCCTTGACGAACTTGAACGAATTGATGTTCTTCATCTCGACTTTCGTGCCGAATCCTTTCTGGCCAAGTGGGCGTAGAGAGAGATTTGGCTCACAGCGGAAATTCCCCTTCTCCATGTCGCCGTCGCACACATCTTGATATATCAGAATGTCACGGAGGCCCTTCAAATAGGCCACAACTTCATCGGCCGACCGCAAGTCCGGCTCCGTCACGATTTCCAGCAGCGGAGTTCCCGCCCGATTCAAATCGACGCGGCTTCCGTTGGTTCCGGCGACGTGGACATTCTTCCCCGCATCTTCCTCCAGATGGGCGCGACGGATACGGACGCGCCTTTTGCCTTCACTCGCCACAATCTCGATCCAGCCATGCTCACAAATCGGCGCCTCGTATTGCGAAATCTGATAGCCCTTGGGCAGATCCGGATAGAAGTAGTTCTTGCGTGCAAATAGATTGTTCGCCGCAATGGTGCAATTCAGGGCCAGCCCCGCACGCACCGCCATCTCGACCGCCGCCTGGTTGAGCACCGGCAACGTGCCGGGGAGCCCTAAACACAAGGGACAGGTCTGGCTATTGGCTGTGAGCCCGAACACCGTCCCGCAGCCGCAAAACAGCTTGGACTTCGTCCGTAGCTGCGCATGCACTTCCACTCCAATGACGACTTCATAAATCATCGTTTAGCCGCGGTCCTCTCCACGCAACCGCTCACGCTCGCGTCGCATCGCCTCGCGACCGGCGTCAAACGCCTCGCGCAGGACCGCCTTCTTCGAGTCCACAAATTCCTTCCCCTCCTCCACGACCTCTTCGAACGTTTCGCCTGCGCAGCCTGCCAGATCCCGCAGATCGCCTTCTGCGCGACGGGCATAGCCACGCAACTGCTCGCGCGACTCGCGTCCGGTCTGTGGAGCCAGCAATAATGCCGCCACTGCGCCTAACGCCGCGCCGCTCAAGAACGCGAGGAAGACCCCTGCTGATGAGGAACCTCGATCATCCGCCATTGTGATGCCCTCCTTCTTCTCGAAACCGTTCCTTCATGACTTTGGTTGCAGCTTTAAATCCGGCGACCACGCTCGCCATATTGGTCAACATCGATCCGCTCGAGCCCTTTACGACATCGTGCACCTGCTGAACCGACTCCCCCACTTCTCCGACCGCATGCAAGAGAACGGCGGCATGCTCGACTCCCCCGCGGACTTGCTCAGTCAGATCGTTCACGTTGTGACTCATCGCCCGGAGCTCGCCGATCAGCGGCGGCAGGTCGTTGTTCATTTTGGCCAGAAGCTGTTCGGACTCCGCTACGGTCTTGCGAACCTGAATCAGCACGGGTACGAGATAACCCACCAGCAGCACAAACGCGACAGCCACAAGAATCGCAGCTATTTCGACGATCGTCATATTCTTCCTCCAGCTAACCCGTTACCCCCTTATCCCCTTACCCCTCACCGTATCACCGGCTTCTTCGCTCGCCATTGCGTACTCTGTTCGTAGGCATAGGCCGCTCGCAAGAGCGTCTCCTCTTCGAAGGGACGACCGATCAGCTGCAACCCGATGGGAAGTCCGTCCTGACTGAATCCACAGGGTAACGCGATCGCCGGCACACCGGCGAGGTTCGCCGAAATGGTGAAAATGTCCGACAAATACATCTGGAGCGGGTCGTCGCCCTTCGCCCCAAATTTGAATGCCGGCGTGGGTGTCACGGGCGTCACGATGAGATCGACGTCCTGAAACGCCGCCTCGAAATCTTGGCGAATCAAGGTTCGCACCGCCTGTGCCTTCCCATAATAGGCATCGTAATACCCAGCACTGAGGACGTAGGTCCCCAGCATGATTCGGCGTTTCACTTCCGGCCCAAAACCTTCCTGCCGCGTCTTCATATACAAGTCGAGCAGGTCTTTGGTCTCTTTGGCACGAAGTCCGAACTTCACCCCGTCATATCGGGCCAGATTCGAGCTGGCTTCGGCCGTGGCAATCACATAGTAGATGGCTACCGCCGCGCCTGTCCGCGGCAACTGAATGTCCTTGATCTCCCCACCAAGTTCTTTCAGTTCCTGGATCGCCGTCCGCACAACTTGCTCCACTTCAGAGTCCAGCCCCTCGGAAAAATACTCGACCGGCACGCCGACCTTCAGCTTCTTGAGATCTTTCCTCTTGAGCGCCTTCAGATAGTCCGGCACCGGAACATCGGCCGATGTCGAATCCAACGGATCGTGACCGGCAATGGCTCCCAGGAGGAAGGCGGAATCCTTCACATCTTTTGTAATCGGTCCGATTTGATCGAGCGAGGAGGCAAAGGCGATCAACCCGTACCGAGAGACCCGCCCATAGGTCGGCTTGAGACCCACCACCCCGCAAAACGCCGCAGGCTGACGGATCGACCCGCCGGTATCAGACCCCAACGCCGCGGCACATTCGTCGGCCGCTACAGCCGCTGCAGATCCTCCGCTGGATCCACCCGGCACACACTGCAGATTCCAGGGATTGCGGCTGGGTCCAACGGCGGAATTCTCGGTTGATGAGCCCATCGCAAATTCATCGAGGTTTGTCTTCCCGAGTAGCAAATACCCCTGCGCGCGCAGCTTGGCAATCACGGTCGCATCGTATGGCGGAACGAAGTTCCCGAGCATGCGGGACGCGCAGGTGGTGAGCACCCCCTCGGTACAGATATTATCTTTGATCGCCAGTGGCATGCCCATCATCGGCAACGTCTTGCGCCACACTTTCAAGGAGGCATCGAGCGCGCCGGCTTGCGCCACCGCCGCATCTTTGGCCTGCGTGATGTAGGCCTTCACCTTAGACTCCACCTGGCCGATCCGCAATCCATAGGCACGCACAATCTCTGTAGCCGTGACTTCGCCGACAGTGAACTTTTCATGAAGCTCGTAGAGCGAGAGTTTATGAATCGACATCAGCGCTTCGTCTTCCCGGCAACAATCCTGTTCTTCTCGTTGACTTGGATGATCTTGGGGACATGCCGTTTGATTTCTTCTTCTGCATAATACTCGTAACAGAAGATGATAATCTGATCGCGAACCGCACCTTTCCGCGCCGTCGGCCCATTGAGGATGATCTCACCCGCGCCGCGTTTGCCCGCCATGGCATAGGTCATGAAGCGCTCGCCGTTATTCAGATTAGAACAGACTATCGCCTCATAGGGCAAAATCCCCGCTGCCTCCATCAGATCCTCGTCGATCGTCAGACTGCCTTCGTAGTCGAGGCAGGACTCCGTCACCGTGGCCCGATGAATTTTCGACCGTAACATTTGCCTGAACATTCGAACCTCGTTTAAAGGGGTTGTGGATCTTCAATAATTTTTGGAACCACAAAGAACCCGTCGGCCGACTCCGGCGCATTGGCCACCGCACGCTCGACGGAGAGGGACGGCCGCGTAATGTCGGGACGAAACACATTGACTTGCCCCAGCACCGTAGCCGTCGGTTCGACGCCAATGGTGTCGTACTGCTTCAATGTCTCCACATGCGTGAGAATCTGGCTCAACTGTTTCGCAAACACAGCCTTCTCACTATCCGTTAACTCCAGCCGGGCCAACTTCGCGACCTTCTCAACTTCTTGCTTCGTTATCTCCATACGATAGTTCCTCTGGTTTGTTTAGTTTGTTTTGTCTATCTGGTTCAACCAAAGGAACGAGACAAACCAGACAAACCATCCCTGACTACTCTACCGTCACACTTTTGGCCAGGTTCCGTGGCTGATCCACATCCGCACCCCGCAGCACTGCAATATGATACGCCAAGAGCTGCAGTGGAATCGTAAACAAAATCGGCGAAAGCAGTGGATGTGTATCGGGAATCGTGAACACCGCATCGGCGATCTTCCCCAACTCCCGCTCGCCTTCCGCCACGAACGCGATAACCGGCGCGTGCCGGGCCTTCACTTCCATCAGATTGCTCACGGTCTTCTCGTACAACCGGTCCCTCGGCGCCAACACGACCACCGGCATGTCCCTATCGATGAGCGCGATCGGGCCATGTTTCATTTCTCCTGCGGCGTATCCTTCCGCATGGATATAGGACACTTCTTTCAGCTTCAATGCTCCTTCGAGCGCGATCGGATGGTTGATGCCACGACCGAAGAACAGGAAGTTGCGTTTCTTGTAATACCGTTTGGCAATCGCCACAATCTCCGCCTCGCGACCGAGGACCCGCTCGACCAATGCCGGAAGCCGGACGAGACGATCGAGCCAGGCCTTGCCATCAGCGACAGACAGGGTTCCGCGCACGCGGCCCAAATGCAGCGCCAGCATATAGAGCGCCGTGAGCTGCGCGGTGAAGGCTTTGGTCGAAGCGACGCTGATCTCAGGGCCACAATGCGTGTAGAGGGCGCCGTCTGATTCGCGGGCCAGGCTACTGCCCACCACGTTCACGATCGAGACGATACGCGCCCCTTTTTCCTTCGCTTCACGCGTAGCGGCCAGCGTGTCAGCCGTCTCGCCGGACTGCGAGATCGCGATAAAGAGATCGTCTTTCTTGATCAGCGGATCGCGGTAGCGGAATTCGCTGCCGATGTCGACCTGCACCGGCGTGCGGACCATCTCCTCCAACAGATACTTCCCCACCAGCCCCGCGTGCCACGAGGTGCCACAGGCCACGATCCAGATCCGTCCGACAGCGGCAAACTCTTTCGGCGTCAATCCGATATCCGGCAGGTCCGCCTCGCCAGTCTCGTAGGAATAGCGTCCGCGCATCGTGTCGAGAATCGTCTGCGGCTGTTCGTGAATCTCCTTCAGCATGAAGTGTGGGAATCCGCTCTTTTCCGCTGCGGAGGCATCCCAGGTGATCTTCGTCAATCTCCGTTTAACAGGCTGACCCTCGATATCGGTGAAATGGATGTCAGTCGCAGTCACGACCGCCACATCGCCCTCTTCGAGGTAAGTGACGTCACGTGCATGGGCCAGCATGGCCATGACATCGGACGCGATGAAGGACGCCTTGGCGGTTGTGCCCACGACCAGCGGACATCCAGAGCGCGCCGCGATCATCGTCCCCGGTTCCAGCTCCGAAATGACGGCGAGCGCATAACTCCCTCGCACATCCTTCGTGGCGGCTCGTACCGCTTCGGCCAGCTTCATGCCCTGCTGGAGGTATTTATCGATCAGATGTGCCACGACTTCCGTGTCTGTCTCCGAATGAAACCTATAGCCCTCTTTCTCTAGTTGCTGTTTCAACGGCTGATAGTTTTCGATGATGCCGTTGTGCACGAGCACGCAGCCTTTCGAGCGGTGCGGGTGGGCGTTTTGCTCCGAGGGCTTCCCGTGCGTCGCCCATCGCGTGTGGCCGATTCCCACAGTGCCCTTGAGTTCTTTCTCCTTGAGCGACTTCTGAAGATTGGCGAGTTTGCCGACCGCGCGCCGAATTTCGATTTTGCCGCCTTGCAGCACCGCGACGCCGGCTGAGTCGTAGCCCCGATACTCCAGCTTGGCGAGGCCGCCGATCAGAATCGGCACCGCCTCCTGATCGCCTACGTATCCGACAATTCCACACATACTTAACCCCTACTGCGTTTCTTCACTTGCCTACCCTTTGAAGCCAGCGGTCGTTTCTTCGTGAGGCGTGAGGCGTGAGGCGTGAGGCGCGTGGACTTGGTTTTGCGTTTCACGGTTAGCGTTTCACGATTCACGCCGGTTTGCAGCGCCCGCCGGCGCGCAGCCCATCCTGCACGATTTACTTGAGGCACCCGCCCAATCACCAAGGCATCCGCCGGCACATCCTTCGTGACCGTGGTGCCGGCTGCGATGATGGCTCCCGCTCCCACTGTCACCGGTGCGATCAACTGCGTATCGCTGCCGAGAAAGACCCCATCCCCGATCACCGTCTGATACTTCCGCACACCATCGTAGTTACAGGTGATGGTGCCGGCGCCAATGTTGACCCCTTTCCCAATCTTTGTGTTTCCCAGGTAACTCAGGTGGTTCGCTTTCGATCCTTCGCCCAGATCGGTTTTTTTCATCTCGACAAAGTTCCCGACCTTGGCCTTCTTCCGCACTACCACACCAGGACGCAGATGGACGAACGGGCCCAGGTGCGAGTCGTCCTCAATGTGAGAATCGGCAAATACGCAGTGATCGAGAATCTCGACGCCATTGCCAACGGTGCAATCCGTCAGTCGGGTATAGGAACGCAGCACACAATCTTCTCCGATGGCCGTTGTCCCTTCGAGTGTCACGTCGGGATACAGTACCGTGTCTCTCCCGATCGTGACTGTGGCGTCAATCCAAGTTGAGGCCGGATCGATCATCGTCACCCCAGCATCCAGCCAGCGGTCCCGAATCTGCTGCCGCACCACCTGTTCGGCCTCAGCAAGCTGTCGGCGCGTATTCACGCCGAGTCCTTCGTCGGGATTGTCGAGCACCACAGCAGCCACACGATGCCCCTGCTCCGCCGCGAGATGGATGATATCCGTCAAATAATATTCCCCTTGGGCGTTGCTGGGATCGAGTTTTTCCAAGGCCCTGAAGAGAAACTCCCCGTCGACCACATAGGTGCCCACGTTGATTTCACGGATTGCTTGCGCCTCTGCATTGGCGTCACAATCCTCGACGATGCGAGAGACGCCCCGCTCGTCTGAGTGCGCACGCACGACCCGTCCGTATCCGCTTGCGTCTGCGAGCACCGCGGTAAGAATGGTCACGGTCGCGCGTTCCGCTTCATGAACGCGAAGGAGTTCGCGCACGGTCCTTTCCTGAAGCAGCGGCGTATCGCCGCTCAGAATCTGCTCTCGTTGTTTAACAATCGCAACTGAAGAGCCGCCGCGCTTTCCCGACGTCGGGCGGCCGACCACATGGCGAACCAGATCAGCCTGATGTCCCACCACGACAGCCACACGATCCCCGGCGACGCGCAATCCAAGCCCCACCGAATAGAGCACCATCGCCTGGCCGGCCACCGGATGCAGCACCTTCGCCTGCTTTGAGCACATGCGTTTGCCAAGCCCGGCAGCCATCACGACCACTGCAAGGCCGGCAATCTTCCCCTGCTGGCTTGGGCTGACCGGCTTCTTCACCGTCGAGACTTCAGTGGTTCGTGAGCGACTCATCCGATCGGCACCCCCCTTTCAGGCTGTTTGACCGTACCCCACTTCGTCGCGGCAGTCACGGCCGATGCCAGGGATGTGGACGGTGAGCAGAGCCCGCCTGAGACGATGAGCTTCATCGCCTCTTCTACGCTCATGTCGACGGATGTGACTTCATGTTCCGGCACCAACAAGAAATAGCCGGACGTCGGATTCGGTGACGTCGGCACATACACGTGAATCAGCGGCTCCTGCGCGAGATCTTGCATCTCCCCTTTGGTCACGCCCGTCACGAAGGCAATACAATAGTGACCATTCTTGGGAAATTGGATCAGCACGACGCGGTTGTATGACGCATGCTCCGAGAATGATAAAATATCCATCATGGACTTCAACGTCGAGTAGATCCCTCGCACGAGCGGCACACGATTCAACCAGTCCTCCCACCACTTCACGATTCGCCGGCCCATAAAATTGGTGGCAAACAGCCCGGCCGCAAAGACCAAGACGATCAACGCAAGAATCCCCAGCCCCGGCACATAATGACTCGGCACCAACCGGACCAGAAGATCCCCGAGAATCCCATCGACAGCCACGAAAAGAGCCTTCAAAATGAGGACGGTTCCCCAGATGGGGATAATCACGAGCAAGCCCGTCAGAAAGTAGCGTTTTAGCAAGGTTTTCAGCATAAATATCAGCGGACGGAAGTCGACAGTTATCATACAGAGAATTACGAGGGCCTCGCAAGCCTTTTCTTGCTATTTTCAACAACTTGGAATACCATCCCGCCCGTTTTCTTCACCGGCATAGGGACAGAGCGATGGGGACGAAGAAGCAACAGACTCGTGGCCTGTTTATTACTCTGGAGGGGGTCGAAGGCAGTGGGAAAAGCACGCAGATTTGCCACCTCGAGGAGGTGCTGACTCAGGCAGGGCACCGCGTACTTCAAACCAGAGAACCGGGCGGCACTGCTACAGCCGAAGCGATCCGCCATATTCTCCTCACGGCGGCGTCGCACGAACCAGTCACGCCTCAGGCCGAAGCCCTGCTGATCCTCGCTGCGAGATGTCAGCACGTCACGCATCTCATCATGCCGGCACTCAAGCGCGGCAGCGTGGTGTTATGCGACCGGTTTTTCGATTCCACGTTTGCCTATCAAGGATTCGGCCGCGGCCTTGATCTTCAGTGGTTGAGGGCGGCCAACGAGGTCGCGACCGGCGGGCTGACGCCGGATCTCACCATCGTACTCGACCTCCCAGTTTTAGTGGGCTTGGCCAGGCGGCGAGCCGATCGTGGACAACAGAATCGGCTGGACCGTGAGACAGAACGTTTTCATCGAAAGGTGCGCCGGGGATTTCTGGCACTCGCCGCCGAAGCGCCTGGCCGCATGACGATCGTAAATGCAAATCGACCTGCGCAAGAAGTCCGGGACGAGCTCACTGAGATCGTGGTAGGCTGGTTGGCTCGACCGCGTCGCCCTCCACGCCGCCGGAGTTAGCATGCCCTTTCGCGACTGTATCGGCCATCAACAATCCATCGCCCTCCTGCAGGCCGCCGTCACCAATGAGCGCCTGGCTCACGCCTATCTGTTCCACGGCGAGGAGGCGATTGGAAAGCGATTGACGGCCATTCGCCTCGCGCAAGCGCTCAACTGCGAACAGCCTCCCGAAGCGGACGGTCTCGACAGTTGTGGTGCCTGCCGGTCCTGCCAGCAGATCGAAGCCCGCACGCATCCGGACTTTTTCGTCATCGAGCCGGACCCGGAACAGGCCACCCGGCAAATCAAGATTGAGCAAGTCCGCGAGATCGAGCACCAGATCATGTACCGTCCGCTCATCGGTGAGCGAAAAGTCTGTCTGATCAACGACGCCGACCGCATGACGATTGGCGCGGCCAACGCCCTGTTAAAAACGTTGGAAGAGCCACCCGCACATAGTCTCTTCCTCGTCATCTCGAGTCGCCCCGCGGCCCT
>VBOL01000174.1 GCA_005887945.1 Nitrospirota bacterium | reverse complement strand
CGAAGACAAGTCGTGCCGCAAGGCGGCGACTGATCTGATGGAGCGCGATGCAAAGCTGGAGAAAGGGCAGCCGTGAGTCCTGAGGCGCTTGAACGACTGCTGACCAAGGTGCGAACGGGCACCCTGTCTGTGGCGACGGCTATCGGGCAGCTCCGCACGTTGCCCTATGAAGATCTCGGGTTTGCCTCGATCGATCACCACCGGTCGTTACGGCAGGGATTCCCTGAGGTCATTTTCTGCGAAGGGAAGACGTCGGCTCAGATTTGCGCCATTGCGAAGGCGTTGTTGAAACATCATCGGCCGTTGTTGGCGACGCGCGCGACTCGCCAGATGGCCATGCTCATTAAACGGCTTGATCGTCGAGCGGTCTATTATGACGAGGCGCGCATCGTGGCAATCCGTGACCCCAAGCGGCTACAACGGGGACATGTCTTGGTGATTACAGCCGGCACCTCGGATATTCCTGTCGCGGAAGAAGCCAGAGTGACGGCGGAGGTGATGGGGAGTCGGGTTGAGACGCTCTATGACGTGGGAGTGGCCGGCATTCATCGGTTGCTGGAACGTCAGAGCCGGCTGATGCAAGCCCGGGTGGTCGTGGCGGTAGCGGGGATGGACGGAGTCTTACCAAGCGTGGTCGGCGGGTTGGTTCCCTGTCCAGTCGTTGCCGTCCCGACGAGTCGAGGCTACGGCGCGAGTTTCGGAGGACTCGCGGCGTTGTTGACGATGCTGAACTGCTGCGCGGCGGGGGTCGGCGTGATGAACATCGACAACGGGTTCGGAGCCGGCTGCCTCGCGCACCGGATTAATGTACTAGGAGAGAGGCACGACGAGCGGGAAATGCTCGATACGCGTGAAAGGTGAGATGCTGAATAAGTGACAGATCTTACTGCTCCTGCCAGTCGCGCCTGTCTCGCGCGTCCCGCCGCGGTTTATTTCACTTCCACGGTGCCACGTTTCGGCCAGGCAACCATCTGCGTCCTGGGACCGTTCTCGCTGTTCGCCAGCAACTTGGCTCGCACTTCGAAATGATAGAGGCCTGCTCCCGAGGCGATCTTCTTCAGGTCAAGCCCGTCCCACGTCAGCACGACAGAGATTCGTGGGGGTGTGGCGCCGTCGGTCGAGGCGGCATGCGGCTCCAGTGGTGTACGCGTGGTCAAAAAACGGAGCGAATTTTTCGACGGCGACGTGATGAATGAGGAGACTTCCAGCAGGCTTGCGCTGTTCAGTTCCTTGGGCAGCTGGACCAAGGCAGAAAACTGCAACGAGCCGGACGAGATCGCATAGGGGTTGGGGGAGACTTTCACATCAAGAATCTTGAGCTCCGGTTCGGGGCGCGGGGCATGGTGGCGTTTCGATTTCGCCGAGGCGGCAGACGGGGTCCAGAGCAGCAGCGCCACGCAGAGCAGCATCCAGGTGACCCGACCACTCCACGATTCGAAGAACTCTGAGCAATGCGTGATCAAGGACCGGCAGATCGTCATAGGGCTACGCGCGTTTCCAGACTATTGTTATTAGGAGCCTATCCGACACTGACCGTTCTACTGCGGGGAACGATCCGCAACCATCTACGTCGTGCTCGGCCCGAAAAAATTCTCAATGTATTCGTATTCCAGCGAATACACCTCCAGTTTTTCCGGGCCTGCGGCCTCGCATCTGGTCGCATCTCCTTCGCCTAGTCACGAAGGCAATGTCGGACAGGCTCCTAGGCGCCCAGTCGGTGGGCGAGTGCAGTGGGGGATAACACAGCGTTGGTAGGCTGTCAATGCGTTCAAGCCCGCAAGGTCCATGAACGCTTCTGCTGCCATCGACAATGTTCGGGCGAGAGGCACGGAGCCAGAGGCTAGGGGTGACCAGAGGGAATGTCTTCCCTCTCGCCTCGTGCCCCTCGCCTGGTTTCTATGCGATAACGCGACGAACCGTCATGGGCCTTGCAAGCTTCTGAACCGATTGCCGTTCGCGCGCGCCTTGGGTAAGATGGGCGCGGTCTGAACGGGCAGAGAAAGGACGCTGATGGGCGCGCATCTTCATTTTGATTGTTATTCTGGCATCAGCGGCGACATGATCCTCGGCGCGCTCGTGGATGTGGGAGTTCCGTTTCCCGACTTGGTGAACGGGCTGAAGCGACTCCGACTTTCAGGGTTCACGCTACGAAAGCGGCGGGTGCACCGAGGGGCGATCCATGCTACGAAAGTGGACGTCATGATCTCGGCAGGATTGCGCAAGCCACTCTCGCTTCATCGGATCCACGCCATCCTCTCTGCGAGTCGACTCTCCGATGAGATCAAGCAGCAAAGCCGATCGGTATTCGATCGATTAGCTGAAGCGGAAGGGCATGCCCATCGTGTAGCCAAGAACCACGTCCACTTCCATGAAGTGGGGGTTCTGGATTCATTTGTCGATATCGTCGGCGGGCTGATCGGCTGCGATCTGCTTGGCGTGACGCGTGTGACGGCCTCCCCCGTCAATGTTGGAGCAGGGACGCTGCAATCCGCTCACGGGATCCTACCGGTGCCTGGTCCGGCGGTAGCCCTTCTGGCGAAAGGCGTTCCGGTTTACAGTGCCGGCCCTCTCCGTGAACTTACCACACCGACCGGCATGGCGTTGTTGCGCATGCTGACATCGGAGTTCGGCTCCATGCCGGTGATGACGCCGACGGCCATTGGCTATGGAGCGGGCGATGCTGATCCCGACGGCTGGCCGAATGCCTTGCGGGTGTTTCTCGCGCGTCCGTCATCCCGAGGAGTGCGCGAACGGGATACCGTCCTGCAGGTTGAAACCAACCTCGACGATGTGAACCCGCAAACGTATGAGTATGTGATGGAACAGTTATTCTCGCGCGGGGCGCTCGATGTGACGCTCGCACCGGTCATCATGAAACGTGGGAGACCCGGCATCGTACTGACCTGTCTTGCAGCTCCTGCGCAGCTGGATCAGATTCTTGATGTCTTGTTTAATGAAACGACGGCATTGGGAGTCCGGATTCGTGAGGTGATGCGACTGATTCTTCCTCGGCGGTTTATCTCGGTGAAGGTGCGTGGGGGAGTCGTCCGGATGAAGATTGCCGATGTGAACGAGACGACGGCCAAGGCGGCTCCGGAATATTTCGATTGCAAGCGGATAGCTGAACGAACGGGCCGTCCCGTGAAGGAGGTGCTCGAAGACGCGGCCCTTGCCTATGCCAAACAGCGGGTGGCTCGGCCGATGGGCCGGGGATGACGGTCCTACTCTATAGCCTCCTGTTCCTCGTATCCGTCGCGCTGACGTTGGGAGCCTGCACGCTATTCACAAACGCCATCGAGTGGTTGGGCAAGCGATTCAATCTGTCCGAAGGCGCGATCGGCGGTGTGCTGGCGGCCATTGGCACCACACTTCCTGAAACGTCGATCCCCATCATCGCCATTTTCTTCGGGACCGGCCATGCCGAAGCGGAGGTGGGGTTGGGCGCGATCCTGGGCGCTCCCTTCATGCTGACCACCCTGGTGATCCCCATCTTGGCCATCTTGCTGGTGGTCTACGCCAGACGGGGGAAGCGAACCGCCGCCTTCCGATTGAACTATCAAGATGTGAAGGGCGATCTCTCCTTCTTCGTGGCGGCCTACAGCGTCGCGCTGGCCTGTGCTTTCGTTCCGTCTCGACCGGTGCACGTCATAGCCGCCGTCGGGTTGATGTGCCTCTATCTCTATTACGTAAAACTAAAGTTCAGTGAGTCGGGTGAGGAGGGGGGGGAGGGTGGGCTTGAGCCGCTGCTTTTTGCCAGAAAGGCGGCGGTCCCGTCGTTTGGGCTTATCGGTCTTCAAGGAGTCCTTGGCTTGGCCGGGCTTGCGCTCGGAGCGCATCTCTTCGTGCTCGCCGCAGAAACGATTGCGGGAGTCTTGTCGATTTCTCCATTAATCCTGGCCCTCCTCGTTGCGCCCCTGGCGACCGAGTTGCCCGAGATGTCGAACAGTTTTCTCTGGCTCTACCGAAAGAAAGATCGCTTGGCGGTAGGGAATGTCACCGGCGCGATAGTCTTTCAGGGTACAATTCCGGTCTCGATCGGGCTCCTGGGCACGGACTGGACGCTGGCACCTACGGCATTGATTACCATGGTGCTCGCTGTGGCCGCGGCCACTTTCTTATTGGTGCAGGCTGTCTGGGGCGGTCTCTGGCGGCCCTGGTTGCTGAGTGGGAGTGCTCTCCTTTATATAGGGTACGTGGTGTACTTATATGT
>VBOL01000173.1 GCA_005887945.1 Nitrospirota bacterium | reverse complement strand
CCCAGCGGTGGCCGGTGCTAAAGACCGAGGGGAATTTCAACAATCGGATCGGCGTACCGTACACCCTGTTTCGGCTCAGGGCTCACCATCAAGCGGCCGTCATTGAGATGGGGGTAGATCAGCAAGGGCAGACGACCAGGCTCTGTGAGATTGTCAGGCCCACGATCGGGGTGATTACCAATATTGGACCGGATCATCTCGAGTTCTTCGGTAGCATGGAAGGATCGGCGCAAGCCAAGGCTGAATTGTTGGACCTGCTTCCGGTCGATGGCATGGCGGTTGTGAACGCCGACGATCCCTACTTTGACTACCTCGCCGCACGCGCGCAATGCCGCGTCATGTCGTTCGGATTTTCAGAGATGGCCGATGTCCGCGCGAGCGGGGTCACGTCCGATGTTCGCCTAGGAACGACCTTTCGCTTGCACCTTCCTGGGAAGAGCCGCCCCACAATTGTTCGAATCAAGGCGCATGGGACACACAACGTCACCAACGCGCTCGCGGCTGCGGCGGTGGGTGCTGCGTTGAACCTGTCCGGTTCGATGATTGCCCAAGGGCTGAGCCGATTCCGTCCTGCCGCGATGCGTTCGCAGGTGGTGACCCACCATGGCGTCCATATCATCAACGATTGCTACAACGCCAACCCCGCTTCGATGAAAGCGGCGCTCCAATTGCTTGCACAGTGGAGTCCTGCGCGCGAACGGATTGCTGTGTTGGGAGACATGCTCGAACTCGGCTCTGAGACAGGTCGGATGCACGATGACGTTGGACAGTTTCTTGCCACACAAGGGCTGTCGCGGCTGATCGTCTGCGGGACGTTGGGTCGGTACATTGCGGAAGGAGCCCGGCAGGGCGGGATGGCAGGTCCGCGGATCGACGAAGTGGTCGATGCGGCTGCTGCGGCTGATTGCCTCAAGAGGATCGTGCGGCAGGGTGACGTGGTGTTGGTGAAGGCCTCTCGCGGCATGAAAATGGAGCAGGTTGTGCAGGCTCTGACGGGGATGAAAGCCGTCATCAAGCAGGCATCGTAAGGAGTCGGCGTCCATCCGACACAAGAGTCGGTCAGACGGGCAGGCTCATTTTTTAAGGTAAAGCCCGTATGCTCTATAACTGGCTGTACTCGTTTCATACAGAATATTCGTTTCTGAACGTCTTTCGGTATTTGAGCTTCCGGATCATCTATGCGGCTGTGACTGCGTTCTTGATCGCCTTTGTGCTGGCCCCGCGGGTGATCAGGAAGTTACAAGACATGAAGCTGGGTCAGCAGATTCGCGGCGACGGCCCTAAACATCACCTGGCGAAGAGCGGCACGCCCACCATGGGCGGGATTCTCATCCTATTCGCCGTGGTGCTCTCGACGCTCCTCTGGGCCGACATCGCGAAGCCCTACGTCTGGCTTGTGCTCGCTGCCACGTTGGGGTTCGGGGCGATTGGATTCGCCGATGACTATCTCAAGTTCATCAAGGCCCAATCCAAGGGGTTGTCGGTCTGGCAGAAATTCACGGCACAAGTGGCGCTGGCCTTGGCGATTGCGCTGGTCCTCTATTTCCTGCCCGGCTATACGACCAAACTCAGCATCCCGTTTTTCAAGAACGTCGTTCCGGATCTCGGCTGGTCGTATGTCGCCTTTGCCGTACTCGTCATTGTCGGGAGTTCCAATGCGGTCAATCTGACAGATGGTCTCGATGGGCTCGCGATCGGACCCGTCATGATCGCGGCGTTGGCCTATACGATCGTGGCCTATGTCGTCGGCCATCGAATCATGTCGGACTATCTTCTCATTCAGCACATCGAAGGCGCGGGTGAACTCGCGGTGTTCACCGCCGCCATCCTGGGGGCGAGTCTGGGATTTCTGTGGTTCAACACCTATCCAGCTTCCGTGTTCATGGGGGATGTGGGCTCGCTTCCGCTGGGAGCGGCGCTGGGCACGGTCGCGGTAATCAGCAAGCACGAGCTACTGCTCCTGATGGTCGGCGGAGTGTTTGTCATTGAAGCGGTCTCGGTCATTTTTCAGGTTATCTCGTTCAAGTCGCGCGGGAAACGCATTTTTCTCATGGCGCCCATCCATCATCACTTTGAGATGAAAGGATGGGAGGAGCCCAAGGTCGTGGTGCGCTTGTGGATCATCGCCATCCTGTTGGCCTTGTTGAGTCTGAGTACCTTAAAGCTTCGGTGATGGCATGGTGGGAGAAGCGGCTGTGGAACTCGCGGGAGCACGTGTCACAGTAATGGGGCTTGCCAGAAGCGGCGTGGCGGCTTGCCGGTTGCTCCAGGCGGCGGGAGCACGTGTCACGGTGGCCGATCGGAAGGAACCGGCAGAACTGACATCGGTCCTCGGCGGCATCGACCGCGATCATGTCGGCGTGACCGTCGGGGCGCGGTACGAATCGTCGCTCGACGAGGCGGATCTGGTGGTGATCAGCCCTGGAGTGCCCTATCGGTTAGCCTCGCTCGAAGCGGTGCGTCGGCGTGGTGTGCAGGTGATCAGCGAATTGGAGTTGGCCTCGCAGTTCTTCCGGAGCCCACTCCTTGCCATCACTGGTACCAACGGTACAAGCACGACCGTGACCCTAATCGGCAAGTTTCTCACCGAGAGCGACAAGCGGGCGTTTGTCGGTGGAAACTTGGGCACCGCCTTGAGCGAAGCGGCGGTGGAAGACCTTCGCGCCAGCCAGTCAGGGAAGCCGAGCCCGTATGACTATCTCGTCGTGGAGGTCTCCAGTTTCCAACTGGAAACGATCGATCGATTCCATCCCTGGATCGCTGCCCTGCTCAACGTGACGGTCGATCACCAGGATCGTTATGAGTCGCTGGATGAATATCTCGCGGCTAAACAGCGGATCTTCGAGAACCAAACCACGTCCGATTTCGCCCTGTTTAACCTTGACGATGACCGTGTGGCCGCTCTGCGACAGCGGGTCCGTGCGAAACGCCTGGGGTTTACGGGCAGGTCTACGATCAGCGCCGATATGTATGCTGGGACCTACCTCGAAGGTGATGTGATTGTGACGACGGTTACCGGGGTACGGCAGGAGGTTTGTCATCGAAGCGAGATTCGCATCATCGGCAACCACAATGTGGAGAACGTCATGGCGGCCGCGACCTATGCCGTGCTGTGCGGCTGTCCTCTCGACGCGATTCGTCGCGTCCTCGCGACGTTTCCCGGACTCGAACATGCCCTTGAAATCGTCCGCGAGCGTCGGGGGGTCCGATTTGTGAACGATTCGAAGGGTACGAATGTCGATGCCACGCTCAAAGCGCTGGAGAGTATCGATCAACCGATTTGGCTCATCGCCGGCGGACGGGATAAGGGCGGCGATTTTTCTCGACTCGCACAGGCGGTCGGCCGGCGGGTCACGCGGGTGATTCTGATCGGAGAGGCGGCGCCGATTTTGCGACAGGCTTGGGAGGCTGTCGCCACGATGACCGAGGCGGGCACCCTGCGGGAGGCTGTGGATCTTGCGGCGCAGGGGGCATCGCCGGGTGACGTTGTGTTGTTGTCTCCGGCCTGTGCCAGCTTCGACATGTTTGCGGACTATCAAGACCGTGGTCGTCAATTTAAGGCATTGGTTCATGCTTTACCAGCCTGACGTGCAAGGTGAGCGAGGGGCGGTTCTGAGCAATGGCCTATCGATCAGCGGGGACTCTGACCCTTCCATGGTCCCAGACCAGCCAACGATCGGGCACACAACGGGTGGCGGCGGACCACACGCTCTTGGCGATCACCATGACCCTGGCGTTGGTGGGACTCGTCATGGTGTTCAGCGCGAGCGCCATCGTGGCGGGCAACCGGTTTCAGGATTCTGGGTTTTTTCTGAAGCGGCAGATCGCCTGGCTCGCCTTCGGGTTTCTATTGATGCATCTCACCTCGCGTATCGATTACACGTTCTGGAAGAAGCTCTCCATTCCGATGTTGGCGTGCATGTTGCTGCTGCTCGTCATGGTGCTGGTGCCGTCGCTCGGTGTGGCAGCCAAGGGGGCTCGGCGATGGTTGCGGTTGGGGCTCATCTCGGTTCAGCCGGCGGAAATGGCCAAGCTCGTAGCGGTCATCTATATGGCGGCGTATCTGACCAAAAAAGGGGACAAGATCACGGTGTTTCGCGATGGTCTGCTGCCGGCTCTGATCGTGATCGGACTGCTGAGCGGACTGGTGTTGCTGGAGCCGGATCTTGGGACGGTTGTGGTGCTAGGACTGGTGACGGTCGGGATGTGTTTTCTCGCTGGGGCTCGCATCTCCCATCTCTTGGCCTTAGGCCTCTGCGCGATTCCGGTCGTGCTGGTGCTGGTCCTTGGTTCCAGTTATCGACGCCAACGGCTCATGACTTTTCTTGCTCCATGGAAGGATGCGTCGGACGCCGGGTTCCAAATCACGCAATCCTACTTGGCCTTCGGCAGCGGCGGTCCGTTCGGGGTGGGATTGGGCGAGGGCAAACAGAAGCTCTACTTTCTTCCGGAAGCGCATACGGATTTTGTCCTGGCGCTGGTCGGCGAAGAACTCGGGCTCATCGGGACCGCCACCGTGATCCTGCTGTTTACATTTTTTGTCTGGCGGGGGTTTCAGATCGCCGCGCGTGCGCGGGTGCCGTTCGGCCGTTATCTGGGCATAGGTATTACCTTGTTGATCGGCGGCCAGGCGTTGGTGAATGCAGCGGTGGTGACTGGGCTTTTGCCGACGAAAGGGCTCACCTTACCGTTCATCAGCTACGGAGGGTCGTCGCTGGTGGTCAGTCTGATCGGCGTGGGAATCTTGCTCAGTATTTCCCGCGACAGGCATGCCGGCGGGTCTCGAGGTGGACGTGGTGGGTCGGATCACGAATGACGATCATCATAGCAGCAGGAGGAACCGGTGGCCATCTCTATCCGGCTGTGGCGTTGGCGCGAGAGTTTCTCCGGCGCGACCCCGCGACCAAGGTGCTCTTTGTAGGGACGGCGCGTGGACTTGAGTCGAACGTACTTGCCCACGAGGGATTCGACCTGGCTTTGATCAGTGCCAAGCCGGTGATGGGCAAGGGGCTGTTCGGGGCGGTGACAGGCTTGTGTGCTATGCCGGTCAGTTTGCGGCAGTGCCTGCGGGTCCTGCGAACGAGAGGGGCGGATCTGGTCATCGGAGTCGGCGGGTATACGAGTCCGATGATGATTCTTGCTGCAGCATTGGTCGGGGTGACGCGCGTGATTCTTGAGCCGAATGCGAATCCCGGCATGGCGAACAAGGCGGTGGGGCCGTTCGCTCAACGCGTCTTTCTCGCATTCGAGTCGGCGGCGGACTCGTTCAATCGTTCCAAAGTGCGCGTGGTGGGGACCCCGATTCGCCAAGCGTTTCTGGAAGGTATTGAACAGAATCGGGAGCAGTCAGGGTCGCCACATCTGCTGATTTTCGGGGGAAGCCAGGGGGCGAAGGCGATGAACGCAGCGGTGATGGAAGGATTACCCGATCTGATGACGCAGCTGCCACATCTCACAGTAACCCATCAGACCGGCGAGTCCGACCATGTGCGGGTGGTCGAGGCCTATCGTCGCGCCGGCATCGAGTCGCAAGTCATGCCGTTTCTCTATGACATGCCTGTGGCACTACGGGAGGCGGATCTGGTCGTGGCGAGAGCTGGCGCCATGACGGTGGCGGAACTCACGGCGTGCGGAAAGCCGGCCATCCTCATTCCGCTGCCGTCCGCCATCTATGACCACCAGACGCGGAATGCCAAGGTGATGGAAGCAGCCGGGGCCGCTGTGGTGCTCCCGCAATCTGTGCTCACAGGCCCCCTGTTGGTCCGCACGGTGGCGAGCATTCTCAGGGACCCGGAGCGATTGCGGGTGATGAGCGAGGCCAGTCTATCTCTGCGGCGAATCGATGCGGCCGAGATAATCGTCCGCGAATGCTACGCACTTATGGGGGGTGATCATGATGTTAACCGGTCTGTCGGAGCGGCAGGAGTCTAATGGTGTTGGGCAACGCGAACAGGGATCACAGTCGTACCCACCGGTTGGTGGAGTAAGGCGCGCGCCGATGTTTCGCAAGACGCAACAGATTCACTTAGTCGGAATCGGGGGATCGGGGATGAGCGGTATTGCCGAGGTGCTGTTGACAATGGGGTACAAAGTGACGGGCTCGGACCTGCAGGCCTCCGATACGACGCGGAGATTGGAAGAACTCGGCGGGCGCATCTTTGTCGGCCATCAGGAATCGAATGTGGGGGAGGCCCAAGTGGTGGTCATCTCCTCCGCCGTATCGCTGCAGAATCCTGAAGTGATGCTGGCGAAGGCGAAGCAGATTCCCGTGATTCCTAGGGCAGAGATGTTGGCGGAACTGATGCGACTGAAATTCGGGGTCGCCATTGCCGGCGCTCACGGAAAGACCACGACGACGTCTATGGTGGCCAACGTGCTGGCGCAGGGCGGGTTGGATCCGACGATGGTGATCGTGGGAAAAGTGAATGCGCTGGGGAGTCATGCCCGCCTTGGTCGAGGCGATCTCCTCGTGGCGGAAGCCGATGAGAGCGACGGGTCGTTTCTCCGTCTGTCTCCGACCATCGTCGCAGTCACGAATCTCGACCGGGAACATCTCGATCATTACGGCAGCATGGAGCGCATCAACGAGTGCTTCCTCGAGTTTATCAATAAGGTACCGTTCTATGGGTTGGCCGTGTTGTGTGCGGACAATGATCGGCTCAGGGCGCTCTTCCCGAACATCGTGAAGCGCTATCAGACCTACGGGCTCAGTGAACGTGAGGGAGTCACGCCGGACTTCATTGCGACAGAGATTAGCTTGAACCAATGGGGCGGCGAGTTTCGGGCGCAGTACCGTGGGCGCAATTTGGGCCCGTTCCGCCTGGCGGTGCCCGGTCGACACAATGTCTCCAACGCGCTCGTGGCGATTGCGATCGGGATCGAATTGGATGTGCCGGTGGACCTCATCAGAAAAGCGCTGGCGGCCTATACCGGGGTAGAGCGCCGCTTTCATCTGCGAGGGGAAGCCAATGGGATCATGGTCGTGGATGATTACGGGCATCATCCGACCGAGATCAAAGCCACCCTAGCCGCAGCGAAGCAAGGCTGGGGGGGCCGGCGACTGGTGGTGCTGTTTCAGCCGCATCGCTATACCAGGACGCGAGATTTGCTGGAAGATTTTGCAAAGGCGTTCGACCAATCGGACCTGCTGTTCTTGACAGAAATCTATGCGGCAGGTGAGCCGCCGATTTCCGGGGTCTCCGGAGCCAAGTTGGCCGACATTGTTAATGCGGCCGGCCATCCGTCTGTGACCTTTGTTGAGCAAAAGGACACGTTGGTGGATCAGGTGCTGCCCCATCTGAAATCGGGGGATCTCGTCATCACATTAGGGGCGGGGGATATTTGGAAGACGGGGCTTGGATTGTTGGCCCGACTGACCCCCACCGCATGATGACATGAAGCGAAGAGGTCGACGTGTCACGACAGCAGCGAGGGTCCATGCGCGATTCACGCAGGCAGATGTGCGGGCTGCGGTGGCAGGTCTCCGGGGATCCGCGTCCTTCCAGGCTCCGTTGCGAGAGTACACCTCGTTCAAGATCGGAGGGCCGGCGGATGTCCTGGTTGAGCCTGCTGATGTTGAGGATGTCTGTCTGGTGGTCCAGCAAGCGCGCGCACGCAAGATTCCGTTGTTCGTCCTGGGTGGGACGAATCTGCTCATCCGGGATGGGGGGATCCGCGGCATGGTGATTAGTCTGGTGCGGTTGCGGGGGATCAAGGAAGAACCGGGGTCCGTCCTCTATGCCGAAGGGGGGGTCGGGATGCCGACGTTGATCGGGTATGCCATCCGCCACTCCCTTGCGGGATTGGAATGGGCGGCAGGAATTCCCGGGAC
Source organism: Nitrospirota bacterium (assembly GCA_005887945.1). Classification (GTDB taxonomy): domain Bacteria; phylum Nitrospirota; class Nitrospiria; order Nitrospirales; family Nitrospiraceae; genus Palsa-1315. Next base: position 10,735 of record VBOL01000173.1, on the reverse strand, counting down.
TGTGGCCGGCTGTGTAGTGATGAACGCCGGGACGAAGCTCGGAGAAATGAAGGATTCGGTCAAGACCGTTCGTATGGTGAATATGAAAGGCCAAGTCGTGGACCTGGAGGCAGCCCAGGTCAGGTTCGAGTATCGACGGGCCTTGCTGCCACGCGGCATCGTCGTGGGGGTATGGCTTCAATTGAAGCAAGGGGTCCGATCGGAGATTGAGCGAGTGGTCAAAGACTACCTCCACTATCGACGGGATACGCAACCGCTCACGATGCCGAGCGCTGGTTGTGTATTCAAGAATCCGCCGAACGATTCTGCCGGCCGACTGATCGAGGCGGTTGGCCTCAAAGGTGCACGCGTCGGCGATGCGGAAGTATCGATGAAGCATGCCAACTTCATGGTGAATCGGGGGCAGGCGCGCGCAACGGACGTGATGGCGCTGATTGGGAAGGTCCGCAACGCTATTCGCCGTCGGGCGGGTGTGCGGTTAGATCTTGAACTCAAAATCGTAGGAAAGACATAGCGGTATGAGCGAGCCGCATCTGAAAGAGAGGCCCCTTCTGACCCACGCCCGCATCGGGGTGCTGATGGGTGGGCAATCGGTCGAGCGCGATGTGTCGCTCCGGACAGGCGCCGCGGTGCATCGATCGCTGGTCCGTCGTGGATACAACGCGGTGGCCATTGATGTCGGACCGACGCTCTCTCAGGATTTGCACGACCAGAAGATCGGCCTGGTGTTTCTCGCGTTGCACGGACCAGGTGGTGAAGATGGCGCGATTCAAGGGTTCCTGGAGACCCTGGGAATTCCCTACACCGGATCCGGCATCCAGGCCAGTGCGATCGGCATGCATAAAGTGACTACGAAAACGCTCTTGGCTTCAGCGCGTATTCCTGTGCCGGCCGGCACAGTCGTAAAGCGCGGGGAGAAGGTCTCACGCGCCACGGTGATGCGGGCGGCGAAAGCGCGCTGGCCCGTCGTGGTGAAGCCTGCGTCGCAAGGGTCCACGATCGGCGTCACCATTGTGCGGAAGCCGGCGCAATGGCGTGACGCCCTGGCCTTGGCCCATCGTTACGACGTGGATGCGATGGTCGAGGCCTACATTCCGGGGCATGAGGTCACTGTATCGATCATTGGGAGGCACCATTCTTCTCCTTTGGTGCTCCCTGCCGTAGAAATTGTTGCGCCGGGCGGCTTTTACGATTTTGCGGCGAAGTATGAAAAGGGAAAAACGCAGTATCTCTGTCCTGCGCCCTTGACCGCGGCGGTGACCCTGCAGATTCGGACGTTGGCGTTGCGCACCTATGAGGTGCTGGGTTGTGAAGGTGCGGCCCGAGTCGATTTCCGTATCACCCCGCGTGGTCGTCCTGTTGTGTTGGAGATTAATACGGTGCCGGGCATGACCGAAACAAGTTTGTTGCCTATGGCGGCGGCGCGGGCCGAGATTGACTATGACGAGCTGACCGAACGGATTCTCGAGTCCGCACTCGTTCGCGCGGCCCGCCTCGACCATCCGTCAGGGAAAGGGAGCATGCCATGAAGGTGCTTTTGCGGAAGCGAGCGGTGCGTGCAATCGGCCCTCGGCTGAACCACTGGAAGGGCGCGCGTGCCAGTCAGATCTCGGATCAGCGCCAACAGGCGCGTCGGGAGAGACTTATCTCGGATGGACGACGAACGCTGCGCGTGGGGCAATGGATTATCGGTCTTGCGGCGTTGGCTTGGGGGCTGACCATGGTCACGCGAGAGATGGGACCGGTTCTTCAGGGCTGGCTGGAAATCCGCGAGGTAGAGGTTGAGGGTATTCGCCATGTGACGAAGCCGGAAGTGTTGGAGCGGCTCGTCTTGAAGCCCGGCATGGGGCTCCATCAAGTCAGCACATCGTTTCTTGCCGAGCGAATGCGGACGCATGCATGGATCAAGGAGGCGACGGTCGAACGCAGGCCACCGCACCTGCTGCATGTCACCGTGTTGGAACGCACGCCGGCTGCCATTATTCGGACGGGCGCGGACCATTGGTTGAGCGATGAGAACGGAAACCTCCTTGCCAAGTTGGACAGGCAGGGTGACCAGACGCTGCCATTGTTGATCGGGCTGGATCTTCAGTCCCTTCAGCGCGGCGAGGCAGGCGTCCGCAACGCGGTTCAGTCTGGGGTTGTGCTGGCCAAGCTCATCGCCAATACCCTCGATGGGCGGGTTGAAATCGATCTCACGAATTCCTCGAATTTGGTGGCGTCAGCCAATGGGGTGCGGTTCCAGTTTGGTGACGATTCCCTGGTTGCTCAGTGGGAGCGGTTCCGGAACGTGAAACCGTCATTCAAAACTGCCCCGGACTATGGTCGGAAGCGCACGGTGAGCGAGATTGATCTGCGTTACGACAATCGTGTCATTGTGCGAGAAAGGGTGTGAGGGCTGTGCCGAAGCGTGATCAGATTCTTGTGGGGTTGGACATCGGGACCACGAAGATCTGCGCCATAGTTTCGGAAGTCACCGATGAGGGGGCGCTCAACATCATCGGGGTCGGATCCAGCCCGTCGCGAGGGCTCCGCAAAGGCGTCGTGGTCGATATCGAGAGTACCGTGGAATCGATCAAGAAGGCGGTCGAGGAAGCCGAACTGATGGCGGCGGTCCAGATCAATTCCGTCTATACCGGCATTGCCGGTAGCCACATCTCCGCGGAGAACTGCAAGGGGGTCGTGGCGCTTAAAAAGGCAGAAGTCACGCGGGAAGACATCCAACGTGCGATCGAGAGCGCGCGGACTCTGGCGGTCATACCCCATGAACGACGGATTCTTCATGTGCTGCCTCGTGAATTCATGGTGGATGGACAAGAGGGGGTTCGGGAGCCGTTGGGTCTGTCCGGCAACCGCCTCGAGGTCAACGTGCATGTGATTACCGGCGCCGTGACTTCAGCGCAGAACATCATCAAGTGTGTGAATCGCGCGGGGCTTGATGTCGTGGATATGGTGCTGCAGCCCTTGGCTTCCAGTGAGGCCGTCCTCAACCAGGAAGAGCGAGATCTGGGGGTCGTCATGGTCGATCTCGGTGGTGGGACGACCGACCTTGCGATCTTCCTTGATGGGAGCATCAGGCATTCCGCGGTCTTGCCGATCGGTGGGCAGAACCTGACGAAGGATGTCGCAATCGGGTTGCTGACCTCTCAGACCGAAGCCGAGAAGATCAAACTGCAGCGCGGGATCGCCAGAACAGGATTGGTGCAGGGCCATGAAGCGGTGGAGGTTCCGTCGGTCGGGGATCGTCCCGCACGGACGTTTTCGCGCCGTGACATTGCCGAGATTCTTGAGCCGCGGGTCGAAGAAATATTCGAGCTGGTTCGTCGGGAAATTACGCGCGCCGGCTATGAGGGCATGCTGGGGGCAGGGGCGGTGATTACAGGCGGAACGTCGTTGTTGGAAGGGATGCCTGATGCGGCAGAGCAGGTCTTGAATCTTCCGGTTCGCCGTGGCGCGCCCGGTGGGATCGGAGGGCTTCGCGACATCGTCAGTAATCCCATGCATGCCACGGGTGTCGGCCTGCTGCTCCATGCCCGGCACCATGTTGAAGAGATGGCCATGGCTGGTCTGCGCAGCGGACGGCCGTTGCATAAGGTATTCGATCGTATGAAGTCCTGGATGTTCGAGTTCTTTTAACCATTGCGCGCAGCGGACGGCCGTCGCGCGGAATCTATTAAGGGAGGTGTCCAGATGTTTTCATTTGAAGAGGATGTCGTGTCCCCCGTTCGGATCAAAGTGATCGGTGTCGGTGGCGCCGGGTGCAACGCCCTTAATACCATGATCACGTCCGGATTGGCGCGGGTCGATTTCATCGCGGCGAATACCGATCTGCAGGCGTTGGATCGGTCGCAGGCGTCGTATAAGGTTCAACTGGGACCTGAGCGGACCAGGGGACTCGGCGCCGGGGCGAAGCCGGAAGTCGGAAAAGACTCTGCATTAGAAAGCAAAGATCAGATTCGGGAGTGTCTTGAAGGTGCCGACATGGTGTTCGTGACTGCGGGGATGGGCGGTGGAACCGGGACGGGTGCCGCGCCGATCGTGGCGAGCATCGCGCGCGAACTCGGTATCTTGACGGTCGGGGTCGTGACGAAGCCTTTTTCATACGAAGGTCATCGCCGGATGGTTTATGCGGATGAAGGGATTCGCGATCTCCGTCGCCATGTGGATACCTTGCTCGTGATCCCGAATCAGCGATTGCTCGGCATCGTTGACAAAGCGACGCCGCTGCTCGAAGCTTTCAAAGTGGCCGATGACGTCCTCCGACAGGCCATTCAAGGGATTGCGGATGTGATCACGACCACCGGCCATGTGAACGTGGATTTTGCCGATGTCCGCACTGTGATGTCGCATACGGGTCGCGCCGTGATGGGGATGGGCGTGGCGCGTGGGACAAATCGAGCGATTGAAGCGGCGCAAAAGGCGATTTGCAGTCCGTTGTTGGAGGAAGGCAGTGTCGAGGGCGCGCGCGGTGTGTTGTTGAATATCACCGGCGGGCCCAATATGTCGTTGCACGAAATCGAGGAAGCGGCCACGATTGTTCAACAGACAGCCGATCCTGAAGCCAATATCATTGTCGGGCAGGTGATCAACCCCGATATGGGCGACGACTTGGTCGTGACGGTGATTGCCACCGGGTTTGAGCGGGAGGACCAGCCTGCTCCGATTCCCGTGGCTGCGGCTCGGGCTTCCCGCACCGGGCAACAGACGATGACCGGCGCCGGCCAGACGATAGGAGAACGATCGTATGCGGAGCGGCCCTTCAAAGATCTCGACCGTCCGACCTACTTACGGCGGATGGGAGATGGAAGAGAATCGATGGAGCGAACTGCGGCGGTCGCTGATGATGAGTGGGATGTGCCCACCTTCTTGCGCAAGCAGGTCGACTGAGCCGATAGGCCTGTAGGAGTAAGTCGTCTCAGCGGAGTATGGCCATGAATGCAGCGGTCATCACGGTTCCTGCCTTCGCGTCTGCGCGTGACGGTGTCCGACATTTCTTCGGCACGCGCAGTCAAGCAGATTCGCTGGCACTCGATGTAGGAGTGCCCGCTCGTCAGTCTGGGGCGCAGGGGTGTGGTTGGCTGTTGTCCGTCAAGCAAGTGCATGGGACCGATGCCTTGGTTGTGGATCGTCCACTCACCGAGTCGGATCAGTTCCCTGGCGGGTGGGACGCGTTGGTGACCGATCAACCCGGCGTGACGGTGGCGGTGCGCACGGCGGATTGTGTCCCTGTGCTCGTGCATGACCCACGTCGGCGTGTCGTGGCGGCGATTCATGCCGGTTGGCGGGGCGCTGTCGCCGGGATTGTTTCGAAGACCCTCACGCTGATGGCGAACAGATTCGGGTCGACGCGGTCGGATCTGCGAGTCAGTATTGGACCCTCGGCCGGTCCCTGCTGCTATGAAGTGGACGATCCGGTGCTCGACCAGCTCCGAATGGGATTGCCTGATTGGGAGTCGGTTGTGCGTGACTATCGAGGGCACAAGGCTCGGCTGGATCTCAAGGCCTTGATCCGTCGGCAAGTGGAGGAACAGGGTGTGTCTGCACCATCTGTTTCGGCGGTGAATTTGTGCACGATCTGCCATGATCAGCTCTTTTATTCCTATCGACGGGAAGGCCGGGTGAACGGGACGATGGTCAGCGGGATCACCCTCCTCTCTCATCGATAGGAGCTGGTCCGGGTATGCGCGCTGACATTTGCCCGGCGGTTTCGGTACAATACTTCCGAACTTCCGAGAGACGGCGCTTCAACTATGGCTGATCAGACGAGATGGATCAGCAGGCTGGTGGTTCAATCGGTGAGAATAGTCGGTTCGCTTTCGAGCGGATCCGGCATGCGTCTTAGCAATTTGGACGGTCGAGGGGGGTTTGCCCCCGTCGCGGCGACAAAATTGGTGGGGCTCACCAGATTCGCGAAGGAATAACAGCAGCATTGACGATCCTCGGTGAGAACCGCCTCCAATGAGAGGCTTCCCAAAATCGAAGGGCTGCGGTGGCAACCGATCCGGTGGTATTTTATCGGGCGCTTGCAGCGGCGAAAGGTTCGATCTGTCGTGGGAGCTTCGACCTGATCCATTCGGTCGGTAGCCACGAACGGGCAGAGGAGATAGACCGACGGGCCAGGAAGTGGGGCTAACCCAAGCGGTGTTGTTGGAGGTGAATCTCGAAAGGGAGGCGGCGAAGTCCGGGTTTCTTTCGGATGAGCTTGATGGAGCGATGCCGAGCTTGGGGGTCTTGCCCCATGTGGCAGCGAAAGGGCTCATGGCGATTCCACCTCCTACCAGCGATCTGAAACAGGCTCGTCCCTCTTCGTTGTCTGCGTGAGTTGGCGCTACGCCTCTCACGCAAAGCGATCAGTACTATCTCTTTGAAGGAGCTCCCGATGGGTATGTCGAACGATTATCACGTTGCTGTCGAAGAGGGGGCTAGGATGGTGCGACTCGGCACGGCTATTTTGGGAGCGCGGTGTGCCTAGTCCAACGATCACGAGCAAGATCGCGTTCATCGGAGGTGGCCAGATGGCTGAGGCGATGATCGGCGGTCTCCTCTCAGGACAGGTGTGTTCTGCTGAATCGATATGGGCCACGGATCCCGTTGCCGAGCGCCGCGATCGCTTAAAAAGTCAGTTCGGCATACGAGTTGGTCCCGCCAACCGCGAGGCGGCCGCTTGGGCTGATGTGGTAGTCCTGGCGGTGAAGCCTCAAACGCTTCCTGCTGTGTTCAGTGAGCTTGGCCCGATCCTGGCCCACGCCCACAGATTGCCGGGGCGATGAGGGTCGTTCGTGCGATGCCGAATATTCCGGCATTGGTCCGGGAGGGTATGACCGCTCTTGCCCTGGGCAGCGCGGTATCTGAAGATGACAGTCGCCTGGCTCGAACGGTATTCGAAGCGGTCGGCCGAGTGGTGCTGGTTGAGGAACGATTGATGGATGCCGTGACCGGACTGAGCGGCAGTGGGCCGGCCTATGTATTTCAGGCCATTGAAGCGCTGGCGGACGGGGGTGTTATGATGGGCTTGCCGAGGCAGACCGCCGAACTTCTTGCCGCCCAGACGGTGCTCGGGTCGGCTCGCTTGGTGCTGGAATCTGGGGTGCACCCTGCTCAATTGAAAGATCGGGTGGCGTCTCCCGGAGGCACGACCATCGCCGGGCTTCATCAGCTCGAACAAGGGGGATTCCGTGCCGCGCTGATGGCGGCGGTCGAAGCGGCCACTACACGATCGAAGGAGTTGGGACACTGATGTTTGTCGCAGGCAATGTTCTTTCGGCGGTGGCGACCATCCTTGACTATGTGCTATGGCTCTACATGGTGGTGATCATTGCTCGTGCCCTGATCTCGTGGGTCAACCCGGATCCGTGGAATCCAATCGTGCAATTTCTCGATCGTGCGACCGTACCCGTCTTGGCGCCGATTCGTCGATGGGTCGGGGTGCGAATGGGGATGGATTTGTCCCCGATGATCGCGATCCTGATCATTTGGTTCTTGCGGGAGGCGTTGGTAAAGTCACTCAAAGAGTTGGCCATGACGATGAACTGAGATGACCATGGGGGATGCCATGAGAATTACACCGCTTGATATCCAGCAAATGGTGTTCACGGTCAGCTTTCGCGGGTACGACAAGGAAGAGGTCAATCGCTTCCTCGAAGAACTGGCACAGACGGTCGAAGCGTTGAATCGAGACCATGCGGTACAACGAGAAAAGATTATATTTCTGGAACAGCAGCTCGCCGAGCTGAAGCGGACGGAAGCGACATTGTCGAACACCCTCCTATCTGCTCAATCGCTGGCAGAGGATGTAAAACAGAATGCTCACCGGGAGGCGGATCTCGTCATCAAGGAGGCGTAACTGAAGGCCGGCGAGTTGATCCGTCAGGCCAGGGTCGAGCTGACCGATACACAGCGCGACCTCTCGTCGCTCCAGAAACAGAGACTGCTCATGATTGAACGGTTGCGCGCGTCGTTGCGGATGTTCGAGCGCCTGTTTGAAGTGGAAGAACAGGAAGCACTCCATGACGCCGCGACAGCATCGGAGGACAAGCTCGAAGGAGAATCGAGTCCGGCGTTGTGACGTGTTAGATCTGGTCGGTCTTCGTTCACTGATGCGGTTCTTGGTTTGCTTCGCGCCGCCCGCCAGCAGCAGATTCCCCCACTAAGTGACAGGTGTCTCGCCTATGGTTTCCCATCACGTCATTCAGGCGGCACTGCAATCGGCCGTTGATGATGGTGTCTTCCCCGGTGCCCAGTTGGCGGTGCGTCTGCGTGGCGAGCTGCGGTGTGTGGTTGTAGCCGGGCGATTGTCGTCGGAGCCTCCGGGCCTTCCCGTACAACGCACTACTATCTATGACCTCGCCTCTCTCACGAAACCGCTGGCGACGGTTACATCAGTACTGCTTCTGATTCAGCTCGCCAAGGTTGCTCTTGAGGATCCCGTGCAAGGGGTATTAGCTGAACTTGAAGGGGCGCCGATCGGTCAGGCAACGGTGCGAGAACTCTTGACCCATCGATCGGGCTTGCCGGGATGGCGACCGTTATACGAGCGGCTTGACGCAAGAGGTACTGTTCCGGGGCTCTCTGGCGGGGATGAGCCCGTCAAGCAACATGTATTGCAAATGATTCGCGACGAACCGTTGATCTATGCACGCGGAGCGCGAAGCGTCTATAGCGACCTTGGATTCATGTTGCTAGGATTTCTGGTGGAGCATCTCAGTGGAATGGCGCTGGATCTCTGGTGCGAAGAAGCCATCGTCCGACCGCTACGGGCCGACCCACTGATGTTTTGCCCTACGGCAGGGCGAGCGCAACTCGATGTTGTACGCCCAATCGTTGATGTTTCACGCATAGCCCCGACCGAACAGGACGAGAGGCGCAATCGACTCTTACGTGGGGAGGTGCATGACGAGAATGCCGCGGCGGTGGGTGGCGCCGCGGGCCACGCAGGGTTATTCGGGACTGCCGAATCGGTGCTGGCAGTCTCCGGAGCCTGGCTCCGCGGCTATCATGGAAGAGAGTCGATTCTGGATGGGGAACTTGTCAGGCAGTTTACGGCCCGCCAAGAATCTGCCGCTCGATCGAGTTGGGCGTTGGGATGGGACACTCCGTCGGCACCGTCCTCATCGGGGTCCCGTTTTTCCGAGCGGTCGTTCGGGCATCTCGACTACACCGGGACGTCGCTGTGGATTGATCCGCTGTGCGAATTGGAGGTGGTGCTGTTATCCAACCGGGTACATCCGAGCCGCAGGAACGAGAAGATTAAGGTCTTCCGTCCTTGTATTCACGACTTGGTATATCGGGAGTTTGTATCTAAGTGATACTCGGGGCTAGGCTAGGTCCTGGTAATCGAGCCAGGTTTCTTTTTCGGCGAGATACTTCGTGCCTTTGAAATTGGCGCGGGTTCTCAATTTGGTGAAGCCGAATCCCTGCATCGCTTCGATGAGTTCTTTTACCGCGGCGGTTATGGTAGGATACGAGTGCCCTTCGACAGTTAGGGCTTCATACATAACCTTGGCGGCGTAGCCTGAGGGTGTTCGATTGACGAGGACTGTGCGATTGAAATACCGATCGCTCGGGTCGACGCCTTCAACCTGGTGCTTTTCAATCAGTCCGTCTTTTTTGAATAGCAGCGGAAGCGAACTCATCACGACCTCCATGACACTCAAATGGAATGACCCCAGAGCCCCAAGTATAGGGCGGGGCCCTGCCGACTGCAAGCCGTTGACAACCGCTTAACGCCCCCCTATCATTTTCCCCCGCTGCGGTAAGCCGCCGTGTTCCGGAAGATATGAATATCCCCAACAGCTTGACCATCCTCCGTATTCTCCTGATTCCCTGCTACATAGGGTTACTTGTCTATGGCAGATTTGGCCAAGCGCTTATCGTTCTTATCGTGGCCGGACTCACTGATGCGCTCGATGGGGCGATCGCCCGTGTGAAGAATCAGTATACTCGGCTCGGAGCCGTGCTGGACCCTCTGGCCGATAAGCTGCTGCTCACCTCCGGGTTCATCACGCTTTCGATGATTCATTTGATTCCATTGTGGGTCACCATCATCGTGGTCAGCCGAGACTTGATACTGATGCTGGGAACGGCGGTGGCGCACTTCACGGATTCTCGCGTGGATATTACCCCCACCTTCTTGGGCAAGGGCACTACGTTTCTCCAGCTGTCCTATGTCGTGATGGTAATATTCCTGAGTTCCCGTCAAATCGATCTCGCCATCATGCTGCCTCTCTTGCTCGGCATGGTCTCCTTCACGCTATTGTCCGGGTTGCATTATCTCTACCGAGGCTATCGGCACACGAGTGCGCTCAGCAGCTAGGGCTCTGTATTGCTTGAGCCTGCATGCCTCGTCATCTGCGCAGAGATTGTGCATTTGTTTGACAGGTCCGGGGGTGGCCAGTAGACTCGCCTGGTAGGTATTCCCCGCAGTCTACAACCGGCCAGGCCGATGGCCACATCGAAGGGTGAGTGTTGGGTATGGCTACCTTTGCGTATGTCGGACGGACCAGATCGGGTGCCGTCAAGAAGGGCGAGCTGAGCGCTAAGACCCGAGATGAGGCGGTGGATCAACTCCGTAAGCAAAGCGTCGTCGTCACCAGCCTTGAAGAAAAGAAGAGTGGCGCGGGCGGATTCAAAATTAGTTTTGGGTCTGGTCTTACCGATAAAGACCTGGTTGTATTTACGCGACAATTCGGTACGATGATCAACGCGGGTCTGCCCTTGGTGCAGTGTCTCGAAATCC
>VBOL01000172.1 GCA_005887945.1 Nitrospirota bacterium | reverse complement strand
TGCTGGATATGGGGGAGCAGGTCAAAGTGGTCGATCTGGCCAGGAATATGATTGTCCTGTCCGGTCTTGTGCCGGATCAGGATATTCAGATTGTGTACAGCGGCTTGCGTCCAGGAGAAAAACTGTTCGAGGAACTCTTTGAAGAGTCGGAACAAGTCGAACCCACGCCGCACGCAAAGATCCGGCGCGCAATCAGTGCTTCAGCGATTCAATCGAATCTCCTTGATCGAGCGATCGCTCATCTTGAGGCTGCTGTGAGTCACGGCGATGATGATGAACTGATTCGCCGGCTCAATGAGGCTGTCCCGACCTATACGCCGATGTCGTCTCAAAGCATTGAGCATATTCATTGAGTGAGCGCTCCAAAATTATTGCCCGCCTGGCTTCCAGAATTGTTTTCGATTTGTACGTATGTACGACCGTGTACAATCCAGTGCGATCGCAACCTGCGTGACATTCCCGGTGTAGAAGGAGTGTGTAGAAGATGAGAGGCGTCGTTCTGGCCGGCGGACTAGGGACCAGGTTGCTTCCGCTTACCAAAGTCACCAATAAGCATTTGCTGCCGATCTACGATCGGCCCATGATTTACTATCCCATTCAGGCATTGGCCAATGCCGGGATTGAAGAGATCATGCTGGTCACGGGAGGAAACAGCGCGGGAGATTTTCTGAAATTGCTGGGCAACGGGAAAGACTTCAACCTGAAGCGGCTCAATTATTCCTATCAAGAAGGGGAGGGCGGCATTGCCGATGCCCTGCGATTGGCTGAACACTTTGTAGACGGTGAGCCTGTGTGTGTGATCTTGGGCGATAACATTATCGAAGGCAATATCGCCTTCGCCGCTAATGCGTTTCGGAAGCAGCAGCAGGGGGCAAAAATTCTATTGAAGGACGTCAAGAACCCGCAACGGTTTGGGGTGCCTATCATTGAGGGGAATCGTGTCGTGAAGATTGATGAGAAACCGGCAAATCCCCGTTCGTCGTATGCGGTCACGGGTATGTACTTTTATGACGCACGCGTATTCGACATCATCAAGACCCTCAAGCCGTCGGGGCGGGGTGAGCTCGAAATTACCGACGTCAATAATACCTATATCGCGGATGGAACACTCACTTGGGATATTTTGGAGGGGTGGTGGACCGACGCGGGGACGATCGAATCCCTCCACCTGGCCAATCAGCTAGGGGCGAAAACCGGCGCAAATAAGATGGGGGGGGTATAGGGATAGGGAATACAAGGGGTAATGGGGTAGAGGGGTAGGGGCAGGAATAGGGGGTAGCGGGACAGGGGATTAAGGCAAGATGAACGGGGTAAGACAACATGCATTGGAAGGACCTGGCAGTCTGGCAGAAAGCACATGCGTTGGTGCTGGCGACATACAGGATTACCAGGTCATTTCCAGACGAAAAGAAGTTCCGATTAACGAATCAATTGTGCCGGGCGGCGGCTTCAGTTCCTGCGAACATTGTGGAAGGGAATGCGCGGCAGTCAACTAAGGAATACATTCAGTTCTTATGTATAGCGAGAGGCTCATTGGAGGAGACTCGTTATTATGTCATCCTCGCCAAGGATTTGGAGTATCTGACCCAAACAGACTATGACAAATTTGAATCTGAGAGTGAATCCGTCAGCCGCATGCTGAACGCACTCGTGAGCGTATTAAGGAAGCGGGGTAAGCGTAGTGGGCGGTAGGTAATAGGGGTATGAGGATAGCGGGGTTACGAGGAATGCCAGCCCAGCGAACAGATCAAGGGGATAGGACGCTGCGTCTTTCCCAATATTCTTGCCCTGACTCGATTGCCCGATTACCCCACTACCCCGTTATCCCGGAGGATTCGTTGTGCGAATCCTCGTAACCGGAGGGGCCGGATTCATCGGGTCGCATCTCGTACGTCGCCTGGTTGTTCAGAGGGGGCATGAGGTGGTGAATCTCGATGCGCTGAAATATTCCGGCAATCTCGCAAATCTCAAGACGATCGAGACACATGCCCGACATAAATTTGTGCACGGGGACATAGGAGATCAGCCCTTGGTCGAACGTCTCCTCCGTGAGCATCGAATTGAAGGGGTGATCAATGCTGCAGCGGAGACCCACGTCGATCGATCTATTCTCGACCCGGGAGCCTTTGCGCAGACTGATGTGGTGGGGACCGGCGTGCTGCTTGAAGAAGCCCGTCGTGCCGGCCTGCAGCGATTTCTGCAAGTCAGCACAGACGAAGTCTATGGCAGTGTTGAGACCGGAATGTCGGCTGAGTCCGATTGCCTGGCCCCGCGAAGTCCCTATTCTGCCAGCAAAGCCGGTGGAGACCTCTTGGCCCTCAGCTACTGGACGACCTATCGGTTCCCCGTGATGGTGACTCGAGGCAGTAATACCTATGGGCCGAATCAATATCCGGAGAAATTTGTCCCGCTGTTCGTCACCAATGCGATCGACAACCAGCCTCTCCCGCTTTATGGGGATGGACGTCAGCGCCGGGATTGGCTGGCTGTGCAGGACCATTGCTCGGCGATCGAGCACGTATTCATTCAAGGTGAGCCGGGACAGATCTACAATGTCGGCGGGGGCAATGAACGGGAGAATATCACTGTGGCTGAACAGATTATCTGCCATTTGGGCAAATCCCGCGACCTCATTCGATTGGTGCAGGATCGGCTGGGACATGATCGCCGCTACGCGGTGGATTGCAGCAAGTTACGTCGATTAGGGTGGAGCCCTGGCGTGCCATTTGACGAGGGACTGCGTGCGACCATCCAATGGTATCAGGAGCATGATGACTGGTGGCGTTCGATCAAGTCTGGAGAGTTTCTCCAGTACTACGAACAGATGTATGGGAAGCGACTCAAGGAAAGTTCGAGGTTCGAAGTTCGAAGTTGAGTTGCTTGTGAACCTCGAACGCCGAACCTCGAACTTTATTTTAAGATGCGGATCTTGATCACGGGTGCGCAGGGACAACTAGGCCACGCGCTCCAGCAGGCCCTCGCGGGGGAAGATCTCATCCTGAAAGATCTGCCGGAGTTTGACCTTACGCAATCTGGCAGCGAGTCCCAGATCGTGGCTGCCCGTCCCTCTGTCATTCTGCATATCGGCGCCTATACCAATGTCGATGGGGCTGAGCGCGAGCCCGATCGTGCGCTGGCGGTGAACGCTCAAGGCACCACCTTTGTTGCCCGTGCTGCCGCCACGCTCAATGCGAGACTGATCTATCTGTCGACGGACTATGTCTTCGATGGTACCAAGTCGAGTCCCTATCGTGAAGAGGACGTGCCCCATCCTATCAATGTGTATGGGCAATCCAAACGCGAGGGGGAAATCGCCGCATTGACGGACTGTCCCAACACGTTGGTGGTTCGAACGGCCTGGCTCTATGGACATGCGGGGAATAATTTCGTGAAGACGATTATGCGGTTGGCGGGTGAGAAGCCGTTCCTTGAGGTGGTGGGGGATCAGCGAGGCTGTCCGACCAATGCGGACGATCTGGCTCTGGTATTGAACGATCTACTCACGAGTGAGCTGCGGGGAATCTGTCACGTGACGAATACCGGCGATTGCACCTGGCATGAATTCGCAGAGGCTATCGTCATCCGTATGGGCCTCTCTACCCCGGTTCGGCCCATTACGACCGCTCAAGCGGGACGTCTCGCGAGTCGTCCCGCTTATTCCGTCCTTGCCCAGGAGCGGTTGCCTATTGTGCGCGATCCCCTGCCTCATTGGCAGGATGCCCTCGCCCGATTTATGAGGCACGCTCCGCGCCTCGCGTCCACCTCGAATTAACAGAGAACAGGTTGCCCTCGTTGTGCCCATTCATGTTTTGCTGGTTTCAGTTTTTGGTTTGCAGCGCCAGGTACGATAAGTAATATGGCAACAGGTCACATCTAGAGTTCACATGATGGCGAAACGATCATCAACTCAAAAAACATCGCGACCCGGGAAGGTGGCACGCAAGCTGCTGAGTCAGATTCGTCTGTTTGCCACCGATGTCGACGGCGTCTTGACGGACGCAGGGATGTACTATGCCGAGTCCGGCGATGAGTGGAAGAAGTTCAACACGCACGATGGCATGGGGATCAAGCTGTTGCAGAGGGCAGGGATCATCACCGCTATTGTGACGCAGGAGCGGACTAAGCTGGTGGCGCGGCGTGCCGAGAAGCTCACGATTCCCGAGTTGCACCAAGGGGTGATGGATAAGTTAACGGTGATTCGGGAGATGGCGGCCAGACATGGGTTCTCCCTTAAGCAAGTGGCCTATATTGGAGACGATGTGAATGATCTTGAAGCATTGAAAGCCGTGGGGTTTTCGGCCTCTCCAGCGGACGGGCTGCCGGCTATTGTGGCGGCGGTCGACTATGTCTGTCAGAAGAAGGGCGGGGAGGGGGCGGTTCGGGAAATCATTGAGATGATTCTGGAGGCACAGCAGCATCGGCCATGTTAACCGTCAATCGTTCAACGTTACACGAGCAGATGGATTACATTTATGGCAATTCACGATTCACGTATCACGAATAACGATCTGAACTCTCATCTGTATCCCGTGATCATGGCCGGAGGAAGCGGCACCAGATTTTGGCCGCTCAGTCGGCAGCTGTTTCCCAAACAACTACTGCGGATTATGGGAGATGAAACGTTGATACAGCAGACCATGCGCCGGGTGGTCTGTGCTTCGGCGCCGAACCGGGTGATGATTTCCACGAATCCGGCCCAAGCAGAGTCCATTCGTGTCCAGCTGAGTGAATGGAAAGACGCGCTCACAGATAACTTCGTGCTTGAACCGGAAGGGCGCAATACCGCTCCGGCTATTGCCTTGGTGGCGTTAGAACTGCTCCGTCGGGATCCTGACGCGATGATGTTGGTGGTTCCGGCCGATCATATCGTCAAAGGCCAGCGAGCGTTCGATGCAGCGGTGGCGTTGGCGGCGACGCTGGCCACGCAGGACTATCTGGTGACGTTCGGCATCAAGCCAATCCGTCCGGAGACCGGCTACGGTTACATCAAGCCCGACCGAACAGTGACATTGGGAAAACAGGGGACGCTCAGGGGGCATCCGGTCAGCCGATTCATTGAAAAACCCAATGCTACCAAAGCTGCGCAATATCTCAAGGCAGGGGACTACTACTGGAACAGCGGCATGTTTATTTGGCGCGCCGCGACGATTCTTGATGAAATTCGACGCTATCAACCCGCCCTCTTTCGTGGGATCGAACGGATCGGCCAATTGATGCAGGCGGGGGCGACCAGACAGGCCATCGACGATGCCTACCGGACACTCACGCCGGTCTCGATCGATACGGGTGTCATGGAGCGATCGAAGAAAGCCGCGATTGTGCCTGTGTCCTTTCAGTGGTCTGACGTCGGGAGTTGGGGAAGCCTCGATGAAGTGGCGCCGAAGGATAAGGCCGGCAATGTAGTGGTCGGTCGTGTGGTCGACCTTGATAGCCGCCGGTCAATCGTCTACGGGGATCGCCGTCTCGTGGCGACGATCGGGCTCACCGACATGGTGGTGGTCGATACGCCGGACGCCACGTTAGTCTGTCCAAAATCCCGTGCGCAAGATGTGAAGCAGTTGGTCGCACTCCTGAAACGGCAGAAAGCGCCGGAACATCTTGAACACCTGACCGTGCATCGGCCCTGGGGGTCCTATACGATCTTGGAAGAAGGGCTTGGTTACAAAGTAAAGCGCGTGACGGTAAAGCCGGGTGGGCGGCTCTCGTTACAGATGCATCATCAACGAAGCGAACACTGGGTCGTGATCACCGGAACGGCAAGGGTGACGAGGGGCGACGAGGTTTTCGATCTCAAGATTGGCCACAGTACAGAAATTCCTGTCGAAACCCGTCACCGGTTGGAAAACCCCAGTCAAGAGACCCTGGATATCATTGAAGTGCAAAACGGGCCCTATCTTGGGGAAGACGATATTGTCCGGTTTCAGGATGACTATGGGAGAGGAGTTAATCGTGAAGCGTTAACCGTGAAGCGCGATAATCAGAAACTGTGATCCATGGAAATGGAAGGTGCTGGGGAAAAGCAATCAATTAT
>VBOL01000170.1:3756-28389 GCA_005887945.1 Nitrospirota bacterium | reverse complement strand
ACGCGAGTGCAGGATCTGATCCACCTGATGCCGCATCTGTTGTTTGAGCGCATGAGCTTGATGGGTCAAGCCCTGCAACTCCGGCGTCGCTGACTCCTTGATCGAGCCGTCAGGGTGGATCGCCGTAACGAGCGCTGTTTTCACGGATCGCAGTTCACCGACTGATTGCAACGGGTGCGCGACGGATGCCAGCGCAGGAGCGTCCTGTTGATGCCGTTTCACAAAACGGCCACATTCCTCCAGCAACTCCAGCACCATCGTGCAATCCCGGAGTTCGCGGACCTCCAACGCTGCCCCTTTCTTCGCTCGGTCGAGCGGGTCCCGAATATCCGGAAATGCCAAGACCGGCAGGGCCTCACCGGATGATTGAAGCTGTCCCATCTCCGTCGTTTCCTGTTGGCGCCTCTCGGAATCGTGGAGGCTGGTCGCCAATTCGAGGACACGACAGCGCGCCGCCCCCATCGACGATCGGGCGTGCCCGGCAAGGACCTCGAGCAATCTGGGCCACTCCAACACCTGCTTGGTCTGTTCGAAGAGGTTCACCGATACCTCAAAGGAAAACGTCTCGCGCTGGAATCGACGAACTCTAACGAACCCAGCGACAGCGACGCAAGACACAGGTCCGCAGACCTCACACCAACTCTGTCAGGTTCCGGTTCAAGTGGCAGTAAAACTCCTATGATCCGGCGCGGGATTACCGCCTTGGTATGGCTTGACAAGCCCCAGGAGCGTCGATACTATCGGCCTCAGTCTGGCCGGTGGATTCAACCGGACAATCTTTTCTTGAGGGACCACTCGCCATGGCTATTCGGATCGGTATTAACGGATTCGGACGGATCGGACGGAACGTCCTGCGGGCATCACTCGGCGATCCCGACCTCCACTTTGTCGCAATTAACGACCTCACAGATGCGAAGACGCTTGCCTACCTCTTGAAATACGACTCGGTACACGGGACGTTACAGGGAACCGTCGAAGCCAAGGGCGACCAGCTCCTCGTCGACGGCAAGGCCATTAAGGTGCTCGCGGTGAAGGACCCAAAAGAACTTCCCTGGAAGGATCTTGGGGTCGACATCGTCGTCGAATCGACCGGGCGCTTTACCGATCGCGAAGGAGCAGGGAAGCACCTCTCTGCCGGAGCCAAGCACGTCATTATTTCTGCGCCGGCGAAGGACCCGGATGTCACTATCGTATTGGGCGTCAACGACGAGGCCTATGATCCAAAAATGCACCACATCATCTCCAATGCATCCTGCACAACCAATTGTCTGGCTCCGCAATTGCTCGATCTGCTCCACAAAGACTTGCGGCGCGGGCGCGCGGCAGGCATGTCGATGATCCCGACCAGCACCGGCGCGGCAAAGGCGCTGCATTTGGTGCTGCCACAGCTCAAGGGCAAGATCGACGGCCTCGCCATCCGCGTCCCCACACCTAACGTCTCGCTGGTGGATCTGACCGTCGAAACCGAAAAGGACTGTGACGTCGCCTCCGTCAACGCCGCCTTCCGGAAAGCGGCGAACGGCTCGATGAAAGACATCCTGCTCTATTCTGAAGACCCGATCGTCTCGATCGACCAAAAGGGCGACTCTCATTCGGCCACATTCGATGCCCCGCTCACGATGGCCATCGACAAGCGGCTCGTCAAGGTGACGGCCTGGTACGACAACGAGTGGGGGTATTCATGCCGGGTTCGAGACCTGATCAAGGTGATTGCGGCTAAAACGACAGGGCGCTGAGCACCGCGAGGGCATGCCTGCCTCAGCTCAATTCTGTTTCACGCTGACTCCATTCCTGGAAGGACCGACCTGACGGAGCCGCCATGAAACTGCGCAAACAAACGATCGACGACGTCGTGCTGCGAGACAAGCGCGTCATCATCCGAGCCGACTTCAATGTCCCGTTGGACGATTCGCACCAAATTACCGACGACACCCGCATTCGCTCGACCCTGCCGACTATCAATCGAGCCGTCGACGACGGCGCCAAGGTGATCCTCTGTTCGCACCTGGGCCGACCGAATGGAACGTTCGACCCCAAGTACAGTCTGGCCCCGGTGGCAAAACGCCTGGGACGGCTCATGGGCAAAGACATTCTGTTTGCACCGGATTGCATCGGCCCGGCCGTGGAAGGGCTTGTCGCTAAGATGAAGGCGGGCGATGTCCTGCTCCTTGAAAACCTCCGATTCCATAAGGGTGAAGAGGAAAACGACGACAGCTTCTCGAAAGCGCTGGCGGCCCTCGGCGATGTCTATATCAATGACGCGTTCGGCGCCGCACACCGGGCCCATGCCTCCACTGTTGGCATCACCAAATTCATTCCCGCCTCGGCAGCCGGCTTCCTCCTCAAGAAAGAGATCGAATACCTCGAGGGAGCCGTCGAAAACCCCGTTCGGCCCTTCGTCGCCATTCTCGGCGGGGCAAAAGTGTCGGGAAAGATCGGCGTCATCGAAAATCTGGGCAAGCGCGTGGACAAAGTCATTATCGGCGGCAGCATGGCGTTTACCTTCTTAAAGGCGAAGGGGCTGGAAATCGGCAACTCCCTGGTCGAAAACGACATGCTGGACTTTGCGAAAGGCATCGAGGATCATGCCCTTTCCCGCGGCGTGAAATTCTATCTACCGGTCGATTGTGTCGTCGCGACCAGCCACGAGCTTGGGGCGGAATCGAAGATCGTCCCGGTCCAGGAGATTCCGAAAGGGTGGTACGCCCTCGACATTGGCCCGGCCTCCGTAAAACTCTTCAACGAAGCAGTCCAGAACGCGAAGACGATTCTGTGGAATGGACCGATGGGTGTCTTTGAAATAGATGCCTACGCCCGAGGCACCCTCGCGATGGCTCACGCGATTGCCGATGCCTATGCACTGACGATCGTCGGCGGCGGCGAAACGGCACTGGCCGTGCATCGAGCCGGCGAGTCGGAGAATATGTCATTCATTTCGACCGGCGGCGGCGCCGCGCTGGAATTGCTCGAAGGCAAACAACTCCCGGGCCTGACCGCCCTCCCGGATCGAGTCGCGTAATCGACTCGTCGCTCAGTCGACTGCAGAATAACTACTGTGGCATGCCTGACATTCAGCGGTTCGCGTGTTTGGGAAAACAGGACACAATCCCGCAGGATAGCGGAGCGGGAAAGGCTGGACGAGCGAGACGGGGGAAGCGAGCTGGGAATCCAATCTACCCACGTCGCGCATTTCTCGGATCTCTCGCGCTTCACGTGTCACGGTCCATAAACGCTGGTGCGCAGACCCCTCATCATCGGCAACTGGAAGATGAACAAGACGGCCTCGGAGGCCGCGGCCTTCATTCAGGACCTCCGCGAGCGAGTGGCTGCATCGCCTAACGCCGACGTGGTCCTTGCGCCGCCCTTTACGGCCCTCGAATCGGCCCGCAACGCCTTAGGTCCCTCCTCCTGGATCAGCCTCGGCGCACAAAATGTACATTGGGAAACGCACGGGGCCTTCACTGGAGAAGTGTCCGCTCCGATGTTGTGCGATCTTGGCTGCCGCTATGTGATCGTTGGCCATTCTGAACGCCGAACGCTCTTCGGCGAACGAGATGAGAGTATTCTGAAGAAGGTCCGGGCGGCGCTGAGGCACGGGCTCTCTCCGATCCTGTGCGTGGGAGAATCGCTGGCGGAACGTGAGTCAGGCCGAACGGAATCGGTCGTCACAACTCAACTCGACGGCAGCCTGGCAGGGTTGACCCCACAGGATCTGGCGATCGTCACGATCGCCTACGAACCGGTCTGGGCCATCGGCACAGGACGAGCCGCCACCACGGAGCAGGCCGTGACCGTGCATCGCTTGATCCGCTTGTTCATCGAGACAGGCTGGGAT
The DNA here is from genome assembly GCA_005887945.1 of Nitrospirota bacterium. Classification (GTDB taxonomy): domain Bacteria; phylum Nitrospirota; class Nitrospiria; order Nitrospirales; family Nitrospiraceae; genus Palsa-1315. The sequence goes on along the minus strand of VBOL01000170.1, from coordinate 24,554 downwards.
AGCAAAACAGCCTCGACCATCAGAATCCTATACGGCGGAAGCGTCACACCCCAGAACATCGAGTCGCTCCTTGCCTCGAATGCGATCGACGGGGCCTTGGTTGGTGGGGCTTGTCTCAATACCGACTCGTTTGCTACAATCATTAGCGTTGCTCAGACACAGGGGGACTAATTGATCGGAGTGTCATGTATACGGTTCTCATCGTCATTCATGTGTTGATCTGCTTTCTCATGATCGGCGCGATCCTCTTGCAATCAGGGAAGGGCGCCGAGATCGGTGCGTCATTCGGGGGCTCCAGTCAGACCGTCTTTGGAAGCCGCGGCCCCGCCAACTTCTTGAGTAAATTCACAGTCGTCGTCGCGGCCGTCTTCATGCTGACCGCGCTCAGCCTGGCCATGCTTGCTAAAGAACGGACGTTTTCTTCCACGGTCATCGATCTAAAAAAGAAAGAGACTTCTCAGCCCACCCCCGAAACTTCACCCGCTACGCCTGCACCCCCAGCCGCTGAGAGCCACGTTCCTGGCGACTCTTCCTCCAGCGGACACTAGCAGGCTGTTGAAAAAGTCCGCCAGCGGCGTTCTCGCATCGTTCAAACCCTCAACGTCCCCCAGAGGGTACGACTCGGCCCTTCACTCGCTGCGGCCTTGCATGGGACAAGACGCGTCTTGGCGCGCCAGGATCGGGCGGGTGAGAAATCTGGCCTTTTTGAACAGCCTGCGGGTTCTGCTGAAGCCGTCCATGACTTCCTCCAGCCCTGTATTTCTCGGGTCCACAACAGTTTTCAACACCCTGCTAGCAGGACACTGAAAACGTCCGTCCTCGTCGCTGGTGGTTTGTCTGGTTCGTCTGGTCTCTCTGGTTTATCCAGTTAGTCTGGTTCAACCAATAAACGAAACAAACTAAACAAACCAGAGCAACCAACCGGTTCTCGCGCTTCACGGGTGTCATGAATGCCGCGTATGGAACGGGCAGGTAGTGGCTGAGACTATTCAGCGTCTTACTAAATTCTGGTGAGCCACGCCTCGTGGGAAGTGTCCTCCCCACGCACGATGGAAAAGAAGGCCTTCTGCAGAGATTGCGTAATCGGACCTGGCGTGCCGGTTCCAATGCGACGGTTGTCGATCTCCCGCACCGGCGTCAGCTCGGCAGCGGTCCCGGTCACGAACACTTCATCCGCGATATACATGTCATCGCGCGTGAAGCGCTCCTCCACCACGGAGATACGCTGCTCCCGCGCCAAATCGATGACGGAACTTCTGGTGATGCCGTCGAGGATCGAGGTGAGCGGCGTGGTCTTGATCTGCCCTTTACGCACAATGAAGATGTTCTCCCCCGTCCCCTCGGACACATACCCCTCGGTATCAAGCAAAATGGCTTCATCGTACCCGTCCGCTTTCGCTTCCCGTTTCGCAAGAATCGAGTTCACGTAGTAGCCGGAAATCTTCCCTCTCGTCATCGAGACATTGACGTGATGACGAGTATACGACGACACGCGGGCCCGCATCCCATTCGCAAGCGCATCGTCCCCGAGGTAGGCGCCCCAACTCCAGGCCGCAATGGCCAGCTTGATTGGATTGTCGCCGGGATAGACCCCCATCGTTCCATGCCCGATATAGACGAGCGGACGAATATAGCAGGCCTCCAGCTTATTCACCCTGACTGTCTCCACGATGGCCGCTGCAACCTGCTTCTTGTCGAAGGGCATCTGCACCATGCCGATATGGGCGGAATCGAACAGCCGATCGACATGTTCCTGCAATCGAAAAATCGCGGAACCGGACTTCCCCTTGTAACAGCGAATCCCCTCGAACACAGCCAGTCCATAATGGAGCGAATGGGTCATCACGTGGACATGCGCGTCCGCCCAATTGACGAACGACCCATCCATCCAAATTTTTCCTTGTGGCTCAAGCATAGGCAACGCAGACGAGCACGTGAACCATCGAACGCCAAAATCGGAATATAGCAGCGGGCTGGAAGAAGCGTCAAGCAAACGGGCGTGGCAAGGCCCACAGGCAAGAATGAACTAGCCCGCATTATTCATGACGGTTCGTCACGAAATCGTGGAGTCGCCCAGCGAGACGTGCGCGCGGAGCCGGGAGGCGTGGTAACACCCCGCCTGGGAATTTCGAAGGGGGTGTGCCCTCTTCGTGGGGATTCTACAAGGGGGGCCGGCCCCCTTGTAAGAGTGGGCGAGGCATGCTCCAGAGCCGAGCCCACGAGGGAGGGAGGCATCCTTGACAGGAATGCTGGCCGACCGAGCGGCGAGCCCGCCCGCGTGGGCGCTGTGAAACATGCGGCCAAGCGTGTCGCAGCGGCGAATCGCGATTGCAGTGGAGGCGCTCGTGAATAATGCGGGCTAGGGAGCAGTCTTTCAGGCAGGCATCTGAGGGGCACGAATCTGCCCGCTCAGTAAATGGGCGATGTGCCTCGCGGCAAACGGACTGACAAGGACAAGATCCAACCCAAAATCATACCCATCCACCCACCGGACCATCGCTCGTTCAATCTCTATCGGCGGGTCATCGTCCGCAAACGTGACGCGCAGGGCCAAATCGAGGCCTGGCTCAACCGCATGGTCACCTTGGACACGCATCCCCAATTGAGACAGGTTGGTCACAACACCTTTCCCGACACATTCCCCGCTGAGATAATAGAGAACGAGCCAGGTCGGTATGCGACGATAGGGACGGAGCACAAATCGAGTGGCCCTCGGCTTGGAGGGACGAGGCTTCGGTGCTTCGGCCATCATTATCTCCGATCCATGAAATGGCTCAACAATAGAAAACCAGCATACGCCGAGGAGCCAGGGCAGGATAGCCCACGTATAGGTTAACCCGAAGGAGGGGGAGGGTTTGCCGACGGAACCCGTCGAGGGGACAGGAGGGAAGTCTCAGGGAGCGGCATGCCTTACCTTGACAGGCTTCAAATCCCTATGTTACACAATCTCTTCCGTAACGAGGCAGGGGCTTATGTACGCAATCATTGAGACAGGCGGCAAGCAGTATCGGGTCGAAACTGGATCATTGGTCCAAGTGGAGTCCCTCCCCGGCAAGGTCGGGGGGACGATAGAACTCGGCCAGGTTCGGCTGGTCCACAGCGACAGGGGTATGGAGGTCGGACAACCGTTGGTCAAAGGGGCCACCGTCAAAGCCGAGATCATCCACCAGGGCCGAACCCGCTCCATCACCATCTTCAAGAAACAACGGCGCAAGAACTATCGGCGGACCAATGGCCACCGCCAGGGCTTTACCAAATTGCGCATTACCGATATCGAAACGGTCTAACGGGAATCAACCATGGCAACAAATAAAGGCGGCGGATCAACTAGAAATGGGCGCGATAGCAATCCGCAATATCTTGGGGTCAAGGCCTACGGCGGAGAGACCGTGAAGGCAGGATCGATTTTGATCCGTCAGCGAGGGACAAAGTTCTTTCCCGGTTTCAACGTGGGCCTCGGCAAAGACCACACCCTCTTTGCCCGCATTACAGGGATCGTGAAGTTCGAACGCGGCCGCGGACGGAAGAAGGTCAGCGTCTACTCCGCGCCCTCGATTTCATAGTACATTCTTTTCCTCATTTCTCGTCACAGTGTCGTTACCGCCAGGACTCCCGGCCTGAGTAGGGGTGCAACGGGATGTTCCTCGTATGTCATGCCCATACAGTTATCACACTGAAACGGTGCGCCGATGTTTGTCGATGAAGTCCGTATCCATATCAAAGCCGGCCGCGGTGGCGACGGCGCATGCAGTTTTCGGCGCGAAAAATTCGTGCCGCGCGGCGGGCCGGACGGTGGCGATGGCGGCCACGGCGGCAGTGTCGTGTTTGAAGCGTCGCCTCGCATGGCCACGCTCCTCGACCTCCGGTACCAACGACACTACGCAGCCGAAGCCGGTCGCCAGGGAGGCACCGCCAATTGCTCCGGAAGAACCGGAGAGGATGTGGTCGTAGCCCTTCCTGTCGGCACCGTCATTTTCGATGATCAGACCGATGAGGTGTTGGCCGATCTGGTCACCCCCGGGCAGCAGTTCGTGGGAGCTCACGGGGGCCGGGGCGGACGAGGGAATAACCATTTTGCCACTTCGACCAACCGCGTGCCCACAGAATTTGAAACAGGCACGGAAGGCGAAGAACGGTCGCTTAGACTTGAGTTGAAACTGTTGGCCGATGTCGGGCTTGTGGGCTTTCCCAATGCAGGAAAATCGACACTCATCGCTGCGATCTCGGCCGCACGGCCGAAGATCGCTGAGTATCCCTTCACCACGCTGACGCCGAATCTAGCGATCGTTCGCTGGAAAGAAACAGAACTGGGGTTCCAATTTCTTCGGCATATCGAACGCACGTCATTTTTGCTGCACATGATCGACGTGTCGGAATGGGCCCCCGAGGAGCCCGTCAAGAGCTTCGAGATCATGCGTCAGGAATTAGCCGCCTACGATGAACCGATCACCACACGCCCCTTCGCGGTGGTCGCCACGAAAATCGACGTGGCTGGAGACAAGGCGCGCCTGCGCGAGTTGCAGAAGTACTGTAATCGCCATCACTATACGTGCCTCCCGATCTCTGCCGCCACGAGAGAAGGACTGACGGAACTCGTCACCTATATAGGGCAACAGGTGGCGCAGCTTCGAGCCACACCATGCGAGACGAACTCCTAAGACAGGCCACCCGCATTGTCATCAAAATCGGGAGCAGTCTCGTCGCGTCCCGAGACACAGGGCTGCGCCCGGAACAGATCGATCGGCTCGCGGATGAAATCGCGGCACTCAGGTCGAGCGGACGTGAAGTCTTGATCGTCTCCTCCGGCGCGATTGTCTCCGGCATCAAGAAATTAGGCCTGAAGGAATACCCCAAGAGCCTCCCAGTAAAGCAGGCGGCCGCGGCCGTCGGCCAAAGCCGGCTCATGTGGGCATACGAAAAATCGTTTGAGCGGCTCGAAGTCAAGGTGGCACAAATCCTACTCACTCACCACGATCTCGCCGATCGGCGGCGGTTTCTCAATGCACGCCACACCCTGAGTGCGCTGATCGGGTTCGGCGTGATCCCCATCATCAACGAAAACGATACTGTTGCAGTGGATGAAATCCGCGTGGGCGACAACGATACCCTGGCTGCCGAGGTGGCCCATCTGGTTGACGCGGAACTGCTGATCATCCTGTCCGATATCGACGGCCTATTTACCGAGGACCCGCGCAAAAACCCCGCAGCTACCCTGATCCCGCTGATCCCTGACATTACCGACGAGATCGAGGAACGAGCCGGTGTCTCCACTACGTTCGAAGGTACTGGGGGCATGGCCACGAAAATCCGGGCTGCCAAGAAAGTCAGTGAGTACGGAGTGGCCACCTTGATCTTGAACGGGCAAGAAGCCGGCCTCCTTCCACACGTATTAGCCGGCGGATCAGGCGGCAGCCTCTTCCTCGCGAAGGAACGTCGCTTCAGCAGTCGCAAACATTGGATCGCCTTCACTCTCAGGCCGCGAGGGACTCTGACGCTCGACCCCGGAGCCGTCGAGGCGCTGGCCCGACGGGGCAAGAGCCTGTTGGCTTCAGGCATTCTGGACGTCAGCGGTCTGTTCGATACGGGAGATGCAATCAGTTGCCTCGACCAGGACGGCAAGGAATTCGCCAAAGGACTTGTGAACTTCTCCTCCGACACCTTGGCACGGATCAAAGGGCTCAAAACGACCGAGATCCAGCAGCGACTCGGCCAGCAGGAATACGAGGAAGTCATCCACCGGGACAACCTCGTAATCCTCTGAAGGGTAATGTTTAAGTTTTCAATGTTGCATGCTGAATGATAGAGTCAGGGTTGCGTCGAGTCCTCGCACGTTCCATCATTCAAAATTCAACATTGAACATTCATCATTTGACATATGCGTCTTGGACTACTGGGCGGCAGTTTCGACCCCATGCACAACGGTCACCTGGCCATTGCGCGTCAGACACGCGAGGCCATCGGACTCGACCAAATACTCTTCATTCCCACGAGTCACCCTCCCCATAAACCGAACGGCAGTCTGGCGCCGGCCCAAGACCGCTATGAGATGGTCCGCCTTGCCATCGCCTCAGACCCCTCTCTCGCCATCTCGGATGTAGAAATCCGTCGGCCAGGTAAGTCCTACTCCGTCGACACCATTCGCCTGCTGCAGCAAAAATATGGAGCGCAGACCCAGCTCTTTTTCTTGATCGGGCTCGATGCCTTTCTGGATTTCCCCAGCTGGCGTGAGCCCCTGACACTGCTTGAGCTCTGCCCGTTCGTCGTCCTCTCCCGGCCAGGCCTGTCGTTTCAATCCCTCTCAACCGTCGCACTGCTTCCGCCGATTCCGTACCCCTCGCTGGCGAACCTGGATGCGGGACGGATTTCCCGACTCGAAGCGCCGATCGGAAAGCAACGCCTGATCTGTCTCAAACTACCACCCTGCGCGATCTCCGCATCGGACATTCGTTCTCGAGTCCGCCAAGGGCTTCCTGTGGCAAATCTGTTGCCGCCCTTAGTGGAATCTTATATACTGCAACATTATCTCTACCAAGAGGAGCGTGATCGCACGAACAGCTAGGTCTACGGCCCTCGCCATCGCCCGGGCTATGCTCGATAAAAAGGCCACGGACGCCCTGATCCTCCAGGTAGCGCCGCTGACCTCCGTTGCCGATTATCTGGTCATAGGCTCTGCAGATTCGGATCGCCAGGCGAGTGCCATCGTCGATCATATCGATGGCATCCTCTCTCGCTCCGGCTCCAGACCGCTGAGCATCGAAGGGAAGCGGTCCTCGCAGTGGGTTCTGATGGACTTCGGCGATGTCATCGTCCATATTTTCAGGCAGGATGTCCGAAAGCATTACGCACTCGAACGGCTGTGGGCCGACGCGAAGCGCATCGCCGTCCCGGGAGAACCACGGGTCGCACAACCGGCTGTCACGCCCCGGCCCGTGAAGCAGAAAAAGGCGCCCGCGAAAGCAAAGGCCTAGATCGATGTTCCGACTGCTCACCACAATCTTCCTCGTCAGTGCTGGGATCTTCCTCTACAGCTATGCCCGCGAGTTGAATCCTGGGGCGGTCGCAGTCCGGACTAGTCCCTCCATCCAGTTCGAACTGAGTCCTGTCACACTCGTCATCTTTTCCATGGCTGTCGGCGCCGTGCTCGTGGCCTTGGCAGTCGGCATGCGGCAAACCGCCCACGTCATCGGCAACTGGCGCAGCACGCGGCTGTTGCGGCGCAAAGAAAAAATCGATGCACTCCATCGTGAAGGCACCCATGCCATCATGTCGAAACGCACCGTCGACGCCATCGGCCTGTTCGAAAGAGCGCTGGCCATGGACCCGAATCGTGTCGATTCGCTGCTATGGCTGGGAAACATTTACCGCGTTGAAAGTAACTTCGCTGAGGCGATCCGTCTCCATCAACGAGCGAATCGCGTCGACGATCGCAACATAGAAATTCTGCTGGAGTTGGCAAACGACTTGGAGGGCGCCAAGCGCTATGAGGATGCCTTGCAGGCCCTGCACAGGATGCTCAAGATCGAACCGGATAACCTCACCGCGCTCATCCGCAAGCGCGATCTATTGATCAGGCTCGAAAAATGGAGCGAGGCGCTCGAAATTCAACATCGTCTCCTGAAGGCCAACTTGCCTGAGCCGGAACGCCGAGCCGAGACCCATCTCCTCACCGGCTGCACGTACGAGGTTGGGCGCCAACTACTGGAACGAGGTCACCCCGATAAAGCACGGCGCTACTTCCGCGGCGCCATTAAAAAAGACCGGACGTTCCTGCCGGCCTACGTCGGCATTGGTGAAATCTTGATCCGGGAAGGCAAGACCAAGCAGGCAGTAGAAATTCTCAAGAAGGTCTATGCCAAGACCCGTAGCAGCATCATCCTGCACCGCCTCGAAGAACTCTTTCTCGAACAGGGCGAACCCAGCGAAATTATCCGTGTCTATCAGGAGGCCCTCCGGCAAGACCCGAACAACCCCGCCCTGCAGTTCTATTTAGGCAAGCTCTACTACCGACTCGAAATGGTCGACGAAGCCTTCGACATCCTCTCGACCGTCGAAGGGATACAGGATCAATTGGTCGATTACCATAAGATCATGGCCAATCTCTTTCTGCGCAAGCAGCAGATGGAGCAGGCCGTCGCCGAGCTCAAGAAAGCCCTGCATTTCAAGAAACGTGTGGTCGTCCCCTATGTCTGTACCGCCTGCCGGCAAGAATCGACTGAATGGTCGGGGCGCTGCCGCCGCTGTGGAACATGGAACACGCTGGTCGCACTGCCCTGGCCGAATGCCGGTCAAGCGGTCCCCGGTCAAGACAGCGGCCTCCTCCCAGTCTCAGCAGTTCCCTACCAAGGCATTGCTTCTCCCTTCGAAACCGTGTAGGTTTTCGGCCAGTCTGGCTGCCTGACGTACGCGCAGCCATCTGCATCGCAGTCAATTCATCCTCTACAGATGATGGAGTGTCCCATGGTCGACTATCAAGATTTCGCTGCCAAAGCCTTGCGCGACGAGACGCTGACACGAAGCGAATGCCAGGCCGTGCTCGACACTCCAGATGAGCAGCTGCTGGGACTCCTCCAAGCCGCCTTTACCGTCCGATGCCACTATTTCGGCAAGACCGTTCGCCTCCAGGTGTTGCAGAACGCCAAGAGCGGTGCCTGCCAGGAAGACTGTCACTACTGTTCCCAATCTGCGATCTCCACCGCCCCCATCGAGCGCTATCACCTCGTGGCCCAAAAGCAGATGATTGAAGGCGCCCGGCAGGCGGCGGCCTCGAAGGCCCAACGCTATTGTATCGTCATCAGCGGTCGGAGTCCGCTGGATCGGGAAATCGACGAAATCGCAGGAGCGGTACGCTCGATTAAGCAGGAGATTCCGATTCAGATTTGCTGTTCACTGGGCCTCATGAATGAACAGCAGGCCAAGCGACTGAAGGCAGCAGGAGTCGATCGGGTGAATCACAACTTGAATACGAGCGAAGCCTTTCACGCCTCCATTTGTACCACGCATACGTTCCAGGATCGTCTTTCTACGATTCGCAATGCGCGGGCAGCTGGCTTGGAAATTTGCTCGGGCGGGATCGTCGGCATGGGAGAGAAAGACGAGGATCTCATCGATCTCGCGATGGCCTTGCGCGACGTAAAGCCGGATTCGATCCCGCTAAACACGCTGCATCCCGTCGCAGGCACGCCGCTAGAGAACTGCGATCAACTGACTCCGCAACGCTGCCTAAAAGTGCTTTGTCTCTTCCGTTTTCTTCACCCGCGCACCGAAATCCGCATCGCGGGCGGGCGGGAACACAACCTCCGAAGCCTTCAACCACTCGCCCTCTATCCGGCCGACTCCGTCTTTGTGAACGGCTACCTCACGACACCAGGCGCTCCAGCCCCCGAGGTCTGGGGAATGATCGAAGACTTGGGTTTCAAGATAGAAGGGGAACATCAGCAGACTGCCGCACGCTGATCTCATTTGTTCGTAGCGCCGTTCCCCTAAAGATCCAAAAATTTTCTCCCGTTTCGCCATCGTGCTGTCGATTTTTCAGAAGATCGGCGTAACTTTCTTACTGGCCAAAAACAAATACCTATGTGCCTCTAGTATTCGCTGAATTGGGAAGACTGATATGACACCAGAGCAGAATATTATTTTCGATGAACTTGAGCAGAAGGCTCAAGGCAAAGTAGCTGCTCTCCTTGGACACCTCACCAGGATGGAAGGCGCCGCTGAGCTAGCCACGGCATTGCCAAAGATTATCGGGCCTACGGCGCTTCTTGATACCAAGAAGAATTTGCAAAGAATCTGGGAACTCTTTGGACTTTACCTTTTGAACCAAGGACGCGTTCATGAGGCAATCCCTCTATTCTAGGACTGTATGATCGTTTGTTGGACTGTCAGGAGCAGACTCACCGCCATGTACCTAAAGGCATGTCTTTGTTCTGGATAAGTAGATGTCATGCAATCGCTCAGCGGCCCGCCCTGGCGACGCGGTACATGATGTTAGCTTTGTGTGAAGACGCTATAAGAGATAACGGACAATTCAGGGCTCCGATGTCGGGAGGCTACCAACAGTTATTGTGGAGTTTCGGTGTTTCCCACAAAGAACTGATCAAATATGCAGATCACATTTGGAAAATATATAAGAAAAACAGGGGCATGGGCCTTTTCCCTGAATGGATTCTGCAACAGCTTGATGATGCCTGGATGCTCGAACCGCGGTCTCCAGCTGAGTCGTCTCTATATATCGTCAATATCCGATATGTTCGAGTTCTTAAAACAGCATTGAAGTCCCAACCGGGACGATCTATGGAATGGCTCGCCATTACATACTTACTACTATTCCCGGCTGCCGAGCCAAGATGAATGTACGTAGTCAGTCCACTCAGTATGATATCGTTGGAGCCTTAGAAGGGCAAGATATCGATTTCAGATCTGACTTGGGCCGCTATTTCATCTGTGAGTGCAAAGACTGGTCTAAGCCAGCAGACTTCACAACTCTCGCAAAGCTGGCTAGAGTTCTTGAGTCAGCCAAATGCAAGTTTGGGCTTTTATTTTCAAAGCTAGGGATCACAGGCAAAGCACATACAACGGCCGCAACTAGAGAGTTGCTCAAAGTCTTCCAAGATCGAGGAGTCGTAATTATAGTGGTTTCCGCTGAGGATATAGGGAAAATTGCCAGTGGTGATAATTTTGTCACGATGCTCAGAAACAAATACGAGGAAGTTAGGCTTGACCTACCTAAATGACCCGCCATCTATGTCAAAATTAGTTCTTTCTAGTCCAATTTCCTCGTGTCAAAAACCTGATTGAGCGAGTGCGAACGACCTTCTAAGTAATCAAGATGTTCTGATTCTGAGGCAGTAGGGTCAAAAACAAATGAATTTGGTCTAACTAGAAGAATGCCGTGTATCTTTAACCTCAAAAGAAGCGTAGATTTCTTAAGCACTTCTAGCTCGATGGAGGCTTCCATGAAACGGTCATGCTGCTCTGGACTGGTCGCTTCTTGTTTCTTCGTCCTTTTTGCCTCTCTCGCTCAGGCTGAACTTCTCGCCATGCTCAATTATGAGTCCAAACCGGAACAGATGACCCGGAAAGAAGGGTTGGCGATTCTCGACGTGGACCCGAAGTCCCAGACATTTGGAAAGATGCTGATGGACATCCCGTTGCCGCCTGATCTGGTGGCTCATCACATTTATTATAACCGCGATCAGAGTAAGGCCTATGTGACCGCACTTGGGAAGAGTATTCTGCACGTCCTGGAGATGACACGGTTCCCTTACCGCATGAAGGTTGTGGAGACCCCAGGCTGCCAGATGTTGGAGGACATTGTCTTCTCTCAAGACAATCGCACCTGGTATCTCACCTGTATGGGGTCGAGCACGGTTGTCATCGGGGATGCGACGACTGATAAACCGCTCAAAACCGTAAGCGCACCAGCGCCTGGACCTCCGTTCATCAGTTATCCCCATGGGATCAGCGTCCACAGCGGTATCGATCGCATCCTCATCACCAGCACGGTGAGGCCATCGGATCTGGGGGACCCTGGAGAAACGGTGACGGTGCTCGAAGCCAGCAGCGGAAAAGTGCTGTCCACCCACAAGGTCTCAATGAAGCCCTCCCCTTCTAAAGCTGCGCCTGTTGAAGTGATGTTCTCCCATGCAGCAGAGCCTCCGGTGGCGCACATCACAGTGATGTTGGAGGGCACACTGTGGGCTGGCGTCTGGAATCCGAACTCCAAGGACTTTCGCTTTCAGCAGGTTGATGACTATAGCGCACGAGGTCACGGGATGCCGTTAGAGATCCTGTATAACCGAAAAGGGGACCGTTTGTTTGTCACCACAGCCAAGCCGGGCCATGTGAATGTCTATGACAACGCCGATCCTCAACACCCGAAGTTCCTCAAGGCGATCCCCGCAGCCCCCGGTGCTCACCACTTGGTTCTATCCCCCGATGAGCAGTACCTGTTTGTCCAGAACAGTCTCTTGAATCTGCCGGGAATGAGTGACGGCTCGATCACTGTGATCGACGTGACACAGGGCAAGGCCATCGCCAGTGTGGACACTCTGAAGAATCAGGGGTTCAACCCCAACAGCATTGTTCTTCTGCCAGCGGGTCATTGAAAGAAGGTGACAGGCTAACGTTTCGACTTATCAGGAGGGTTTTGGGGCCTAATGCTCCGGTGGGTCCCATAACAGTTCTTTTTGACCCCTCGGATCACCCTTTGTGAAGCGTGGGGAAATCAGGCTCTATGCAACTCAATGCCCATAGGCTTTTTGAGCGACCCTTCTTCTAGCCATGCTCTGCACCAAGTGTCTTCCCACGCTTTGACTTTAGTACGCGACAGGCGTAGCGTAACCGTTAGCCTGGGACAAATCTTGAAAGGTGGGCAGGTTCGAGTCCTGGCCGGGGAACTTTCGCCAACCTCTAATCCGCTGTTTCTTTTGACCAACGTCAGCCCAATGTCTACCCTTACAGTGTGACGCGACAAATCGTGACAACACTCAAGAACATCGCGGGATATGGACTTTGGTTTGCAGTGGTTGGGTGCATACTGGGGTCGCTAGTTGGTGCGCTTGGTGGGGAAATACATGAATACATGCCTGGAATCTCAATTGGGAATGGTCCAGTACTGATAATGTTCACCGCGTCTATGGGCTTGGTGTGCGGCATCCTGTATGGGATGTGGAAGGAATATTTTTGAAGGCTGGTCCTTCATAAAAAAGAGATGCGAAGCTCGTCCAGTAGTGGGAGCCACCAGCCTGAGAAGTCAAGCAACCGACCTAGGGGAATGAGGAAAATCCCGCGGTGAATCTATTTCGGACAAGTGTCATTCTCTCTGTCTTAGTCGATCGTGGACTGGGCTCTGGGGAACTCGAATCGCAGGGTTCGCAAAGGGTACAGTTCGGGGAGTGATATTTACGCTGCGACAAACCCTCCGAACCGTTACATGCGTATGACTTACAATGATGTGATAGAACCGACGGGGATTGGTCAGATCATTACAAATACCTATAACATTACTGTGGAGGTTTGCTATGTATACCAAGATCTGGGTCATGATTGTCATTTAGGGGGTCTCGGCAGCGCATGATTCAGCAGCAGTCATGCCGGAGAAGGAAAGGCTCCCTCGTCAGAAGCCCTCAAGAATATAGGTCCGGCCCTCGCAAAGGCCTATACGTTTGAGGCTGTACACCCTGCTCCACCCAACCATCTGTGGCTTACAGCTCTCTAATTCGTTCTGACAACTGATTGCTCGCTGATGACCTTGCGGAAACCTCCGTCTTTCAAGGCGGTTACAAGCATTTCGCGTTGACACCTGCCTGATTCTTGCTACAGTTTGAACACGATGCTCACCATGAAATGTCTCGATTGTCAGGAGGACCTTGTTGAAATTCCGACAAGCCATGGTCCGGGGCTCGATGTCTGTTCCTCCGGACACGGACTCTGGCTCGATGTGGGCGAGGTGAATTTTTTCGTGGAGGATTACACCTCGCTGAAGCGGGCGATTGGTGACACCGGAGGCGTCGCGGTCAGGACAGAGACACTGTGTCCTCGATGCGGAAACCAGATGGAGTCTGAGACGGTAGCTCAAACGTCCTTCCTTAGCTGCGATTCCTGTCGCGGGTGGTGGCTTCCTCACGGGAGCCTCACTCGTCTGAATGAGACCTATCGAGGCGCTGCAGTTCCGATCCAGATCTACGAAGCCGAGCTGTACACACGAGCTGCAGCGAGACATCGTGCACTCAACGAAAAGCTCCGAGAGCAACCCAGATTCAACAAGAAACGCTCCAACCCACAGGGCATTTGGTTCTGGGTCCTGTTCTTCGGATTCGCACTTGTGCTAGGCGGGCTCATCCTAGTCGCTGGGATCGGCAAAGCCATGAGAACCACTCAGTGGAGCCAGCCACTGGATCAAACTCTGTTGTACTTGGCAGCTGGTACCGTAGGAGGATTCGGGCTCTTCGTCTATGGCTGTATGATTTACCAACGGAAGCGCTTGATCGAAAGCATTCCGACATCAACGATTCGTTCACTAGCTCTGGGGTTGGTCGAGATCAGTGGACGAGCACAGCCCGAGGAGGGCCTCCTCTCCGCACCCTTCAGCGGGCTTCCCTGTGTGTTCTATTCGTATGCCGTTGAAGAGCGGGTTGGCTCCGAGAAGAATGCACGGTGGGAGACCCTGGCTAAAGGCACTTCAGAGCAACCTTTCTTTGTAAGCGATACAACCGGACAAGTGCTTGTCGTGCCCGTTGGCGCCGAGCTTATCTTGCCGGACGAGCGCACTTCTCGAAGTAATTGGCTCGGAGAATTGCCCCCGACCACAATCGCCGGTTTGAATCGACTGGGGATTTCGACCGAACGCTGGATGGGGAGCAAGACATTACGGTGCCGAGAATCGCTCATCCTACCGGAAGAGCAAGTCTACGTTCTCGGAACGGCCCATGAACACCTCGATGCGAGAGAAGGTGTAGAGAACCTTGCTCGTATATACATCGGTAGCAGCCGAGACCATGAGTTTATCATCTCGGATCGAAGCGAAAAGGATATATTGTCCCGATTGCATTGGCAGGTGCTGGCTTTTGGGGTAGGAGGCCTGACACTTGCTGCAACCTGTTTGATCATCATCTTCAAGTACTACCTGACAACAGTATCGTAACAGTCATACCCAAAAGGAGAACACCCATGAACGGCACCTTACTGATCGGAATCTTGCTAGTTATTGGACTGATTACGCTCATTGCCTATGTGATCGCCGCCTACAACATGCTGGTCCGACTCGCTAACAACATCGACAAGGCCTGGTCGAATATCGACATCATCCTGAAACAACGTCATGATGAGCTTCCCAAGCTTGTCGAAGTCTGTAACAGCTACATGACGCACGAGCGGGAGACCCTGGAATCCGTTACGAAAGCCCGCAATGCGTATAGCGCAGGCCTGAATATCAACGACAAGGCGCAGGCGGAAAATCAGATCGTCGGTGCCTTAGGAAAACTCTTCGCCGTGGCCGAACAGTATCCAGATCTAAAAGCCAATCAAGAATTCTTAGCCATTCACCAGCGCATATCGGCACTGGAAAGCACCATTGCCGATCGGCGCGAGTTCTATAATGACTCGGTCAACCTTTACAATATAGCCATCGAGCAAATCCCAACGCTCTGGGTTGCGCAGCAGGTCGGATACATAGCGAGGCCGTTGCTGACCGTTGCACCTTCTGATCGCAAGGACATGCCGCTCGCTTTTGCCAATCGTACGCGCGTGGCAGCGTAGACACACAATCGGCTGACCGTGTGTGCCCGGTGGGACAGAAGGAAAGGGAGGGCGACCTCTATCCCCCTACTTTACTCTTCCCTTAACCCTTCCACGACCGGCTGTCGTGCTGCCCAGCGCGCGGGCCAGTAGCCGGCCACCAGGGCAGCCGTGAGTGCGATTCCTACGGCTTGCAGAATCACTCCGCCTGAGACTGTCATCTGAATCGTCCAGCCAAAGGATTGCTTATTGATCACGTGGATGAGCACCAGGGCGAGCAGTAGGCCTCCCACGACGCCCAGCACGGCCCCGATCAACCCGAGATAAGCCGCTTCCCACAAGACTAATCGTTCAACTTGTCTCGTGCTGGCGCCTAGAGCCCGCAACGTGGCAAATTCACGTCGTCGCTCCAACACGGCTGTCACCAAAGTATTCACGATGCCGAGTATGGCTACCAGTACGGCAATGGCTTCAAGGACATAGGTCAACAAGAAGGAGCGGTCGAAGATCTCGAGAATCTCCTGCCTCAACTCGTGGTTTCGGATCACCAACGGTGGGACCGTCACCCCGTCGAGCCCGGCAACGTGCGTCATAATCGACTGTCGAACTTGTTCTGAATCGGCCCCGGCAGCTAGGTAGATGGAAAAGACTGTCACCCGGTCGTCGTGCCATTGTCGCTGGTACCATGTTCGATCCATCACTATCTTCCCGCCGTCGGTCGCGTAATCGTAAAAGATCCCTTCGACAGATGCAGCAGTGGGTCCCGCCGGCGTCGTGATCGAGACCTTGTCCCCCTCGTGAAGCCGCAATCGATTCGCCAACACTTCCGACAGGAGGACGCCTCCGGTTTCGGCGGCTCGCTGCAGGGCCGCGCTCGAATCTCCATGAAGCATCAGATACCGGCTGCGCTGCGCATGAAGCCGAAGATCTCGTGACACCAACGCCACTGGCTGACCCGCGACGTCTACATACACATCCCGAAGGGTATCGACCGCGGCAATGCCGTCAATCGCCGACAGGGTCGAACGCCAGGTCCCTGGCAAGGCACGTGATGCCTGCCCGGCCTGCTTCCCTTGGAGCCAAGATTGTGGGGCCACGATGAGATCGGCCATCACGGTCTCATCCACCCAGATCTCGACAGTGTCACGAAAACTGCGAACCATGACGGCCACACCGATCATGATCGACAATCCCACCATCAACGCCGACACTGTCACCGCATTCCGGCCCGGATGGCGTGCCGCCTGGTCAGCCGCGATGAGCCGGAGGCTCCCCCCGAGCATCATCGTCTTGCTCTCCTGGCGAGGGCGCCGCATGCCCAACGCCTGGATACAGAGTGGCGCAAGAGAGGAGAGTGCCCCCAAGAGACAGATTGTCGCGAGATAGCCAAAGAACGGCAGGTCTCCAACCGGGCCCATCAGCGAGCAGAGGCCTGCCACCACCAACAACACGAGGCTGATCCACCCACACAGACCTGCCCTCAGTTGATGCGTCGATTCATAGTCTCCCGGTGCCAAGGCACGAACCGTCACAGTCGTGCCGGCTTCCACGCTGGGGCCCAAGGCTCCCACCATCGAGACCACTGTCCCGAGCAGGACCCCTTTCGCCACTGCCATGAACGCCAGCATGTCCATCGACAGGGTCAACCCGCCAGACGCGACCGGCGCGTAGAGGTCTGTGATCGTTCGGCTCACGAGCGACACCAAAATCCTGGCCAGCCAGACCCCACCAAGACCTCCCAATAGCCCGCCTAGAAGACCGAGCAACCCTGCTTCCACGAGAAATAAGCCGGCGACCCGCCGCTCCGTCATGCCGAGGGCTCGATAGATGCCGATCTCGCGTCTCCGTTGCGCCACAGCAAAGGCTATCGTGTTGTAGATCAAGAACATGCCGACGAGCAGCCCAACCCAGCTCATGACTGACAGATTGAGCTGGAAGGCCCACACCATGTTTTCGACCTGCTTCGTCCGTTGCGCCGGCCGTTGTACGACAAGATGAGGAGGGAGCACCGCACGCACGGAGGCAACGATATCGTCGAGCGGTCGATCAGGCGTCGTCACCAGCTCGATCCGATCCAACCGTCCGATTGATTGAAACAACAGCTGCGCCGCAGCAATATCCATGATGGCAAGCCGGTCCCAGAGGGATGAGCGCGCCGCCTGGTTATGAATGAGCCCTACGACTCGCAACCGCACGAGACGCCCTCCTGCCGTCACCTCGACGATACTACCGACTCCCAGGTTCCAGTCGGCAGCAACCTGACGACCTAGGTACAGCGCGTCCGGAGCCAGCAGCGCCTCCAACGCCACCTCGGTGTTAGCCTGCGGTATCTCAAATCCACGCATCCCGACCTCCGCGAGAAGATCCAGTCCTAATATCTGAAGGGCCTGGCCACGCGGCTCCCCCTGGACAACCACTACCGATTCTTCAATGACCGGAGCGGCGCTCACCACCCCCTCGATCGCACGGACAGCCGTGATCGCGGATTCATCCACTCCGAGATCATGGCCCGCAATTTCCAATGTGGCAGGACCGGCTACCGTCGTGACGCCTTGCTCAAAAGATCGCAGTACTTGCATGTTCGCCGTCCCGATGCCCACGGAGGCCAGAACACCCAGTGCCACTCCGGCGATGCTGAGCAGGGCTCGATATGGCCTCTGGAGCGCATGAGCGCGGATCAGGGCCATATTGAACATGAGTGGTATAGTCATCTAAGGCCTAGGAGGATGTTGAGAAATTCCGCCAGTGCTCTCAAGCGCACGACGGGCAGGCCTAGCGCGGCAGGCGCGACGTGCAAGCCCTGATTCCGAGTGCCTCGCCTTTCCCGCCAGTCTCGCGCGGCTATCCTGCGGAGCGCGAAGCTCAGGGAACGAATCATAATGAATAAGGGGGCGAGGACGAATCGAATCATTCGGACCAGTAATGGAACCCTGCACAAATTAGTAGTTTCGTTTACAGAGATACATACCTTTGCTACACTCGCGTGAGTCGATGATAAGAGGTGAGTGATGGGCGCGCGAACTGCTCTGAGCCGAAAAGTCCAGCCGCTGCAGGAAGAGATCGACGCCGATCTTCTCACACCTCGGCAGCGTGACATCCTTCGCCTGGTGTCGATCGGGCACACGAACCGTGAGATTGCGGAGGTGCTGGAGATCAGCGTGCGCACGGTCGAAGTGCACCGACTCAACTTGATGCGACGGTTGAATGTGAGAAACGTGGCGCAACTACTCCGGCGGGCCCTGCAGTTGGGTCTCCTTGCCAAGACGTTCGGGACCAAGTAGGCCTATAACTCCTTCAGCTTTCCCCGGCAGTCCTCCAACCGCGTATAGCCCTTCTTGCTGAGCTGTGCCGCCAGCTCCGTTTCCAATCGTCCGAACACGTCTACCCCTTCCTCGACCAATACTGTCCCAATCTGCACGGCTGACGCGCCACAGAGCACATGTTCGAAGGCATCCACGCCATTGACCACGCCGCCGGTCCCGATAATCGGCATTCGCCCTTCGAAGATCTTCCAAAAAGCCCGCACGTTGGCCAGCGCGACCGGCTTGATAATCGTGCCACCCAGGCCGCCGAACCCACCCTTGGGCTTGATGAGGACCACCTCGCGCTCCGGATCGACGACGAGCCCGTTGCCAACCGAGTTAATCAAATTGAGAAAATCGACACCGCAACGGCCGATCACCTCTCCCATCACTGTATGATGGGCCGGATCGAAATACGGAGGCAACTTGACCCCCATCGGAACCGTGATCACTTTGCGAACCCGCTTCAGCAGTCGCTCGGAGGCTTCGGCGTCATATCCGATCTGAGGTTTGCCTGGAATGTTGGGGCAAGAGAGATTGACTTCGATCAGGTCGGGCTTCGCCGCATTGATCGTGGCCGCAATCGTCGGGAAATCGTCTTCACAGAGACCCGCCACACTGGCGATGACCGGCTTTCCGAGTCTCTTTAATTCAGGAATGAGCGCGGCGTACGCCTTGTACCCGAGATTTGGCAAGCCCATGGAGTTGATGGACCCGCCGGGAAATCCATAGTATCGGGGTGCCGGATTGCCGTCGCGAGGCTCAACCGTCATCGACTTGGTGACGATGGCCCCGGCACGAGACCGGCCGAGGGCCAGCAGTTCTTCACGCGTGACACAGAGAGCCCCCGAAGCATTCATGAAGCAACGGGGAAATTGTACGCCGGCAATAGTGGTCGAAAGATCCATTACGCGACTACCGTGACAGACTTGTGCTGCGTTCGTGCCACGAGCTGCCCATCCTTCATGGCCCAGACATAATCGGCAGCCTCAGCGGCCGCGGTGCTGTGGGTGACCAACAGTACGGTTTTGCGAAAGCGCTGAACGAGCGACCGAAGGAGGACGATGATCTCGGCCCCATGCTGAGAATCCAAATTGCCGGTCGGCTCGTCGGCGAGAATGATCTGGGGCTGATGTACGATCGCTCGCGCAATTGCCACCCGCTGCTGCTCCCCGCCCGAGAGCTCGCTTGGGCGATGGTGTCGTCGTGTGGTCATCGAGACCAACTCGAGCACCTCCTCGACACGGGCTTGGACCGATGCCCCTCGCTCTCCGCGCAGCAACAAGGGAAACGCGACATTCTCCGCTGCCGTCAACCCGGGAAGTAAATGGAATGCTTGGAAGACAATCCCGACTGTTTCTCGCCTGATCCTCGTCCAGTCATCGCTCGTGAATCGACTGGTCGAGCGCCCGGCGAGGAGGATATCCCCCGAGGTCGGCACATCCAATCCGCCAACCAGGTTGAGCAACGTACTCTTCCCGCAGCCGCTGGGACCGATAAACGCACAGAAGTCTCCCTTCGCCACTTCGACCGTGACCCGATCGAGCCCGGTGATGGTGTCGCCACCCCGCTCATAAATTTTCGACACCTGGTCGAATGTCACCATGGTGATCTGCTTCTCCATCCGTACCCTAGCCACCAGGATCGCCACGCGAGACTGCCGGGGGAAAGGCCAAGGCCAGACACTCGGAGTCAGGGCTTGCACGTTGCGCCTGTCTCGCGTGGCGTGCCCGTCGCGGGCTTGGGAGCGCCAACGGACTTTGTTCATCATCCTGCTGCCTTCGTATATCACAACCATTTACAGAGCAACAACCTTGACAGGCGCGGCATATTCTCATAGAAGAAACGCATACACACGTTAGTTGGAACGCTTCTCCTGCAATGTTACGTGAAGACACACAGGATCGACTCATCGGATGGTGCCGTCAGGCCCTCCGGTTTGTCTTGCCGGTGGAATGCATCGCCTGTGGCCATTCACTCAGCGCCGACCCGGTGCCCTTCTTCTGTACTGCGTGCTGGCAAACCATCCGCCCGTTCCAGCACCCAGTTTGTGCCCGCTGCGATCAGCCTTTTGTCTCGCCAGTGGCCACGAGCTATACACAGAACCATCAATGCCAACACTGTCAGGAGCGGCCACCGGCTTTTCAACGAGCCTGGACCCTCTTCCCCTACCTTCCGCCACTGCGGGAAGCCATCTGCTCGTTCAAGTATCGAGGCAAACATACACTGGCACGGCCACTCGCTCGCCTTATGATTAGCGCC
>VBOL01000170.1:0-3634 GCA_005887945.1 Nitrospirota bacterium | reverse complement strand
ACTACATTAACGCGACAGGCACGGTTACGAAATCTACGAAAAGCGTTTGAAATCCGTAGGCCACAGGACCTCGCGGAGAAACGCATCCTCCTCGTGGATGATGTCTTCACCACCGGTACGACACTGAACGAATGCGCGAAGACCCTACGCAAAGCCGGCACCGGACCCGTTTTTGCCCTGACTCTGGCCAGGACTGTCGATACGGGCCTGGTGCCGGATCGCCTCTTTGCCGAACAAGCTGTACAGCCCCTGACGACCATAGCAGGATGCTGAAAACATCCGCCAGCCTGTCTTGTTCGTTTGGTCTATTCGGTCTGTCTGGTTTGTGTGGTTGCATTAGACTAACCAGCTGGACCAGACAGACCAGATAACCAAACGGACCGGGTTTGTCCCAAACGTGCGGACCAGGGAAGTTCTGGCGTGCCAAAATAGTTTTCCCGCAACCTGATAGGAGTATGATCGATGCCGTTGTACGAATATCGCTGCCTCGACTGTAAGAAGCGCAGTACCGTCCTTGTACTGACCCTGGCCAATCAGGCACCGGCAGCCTGCTCCCATTGCACGAGCGCTCGGGTTGAACGAATCCTGTCTCGATTTGCCTCGCCGAAATCCGAAGAGGCTCGCCTTGAAGCCTGGACGGATCCCAGCAAGCTGGCCGGGCTCGATGAAAATGATCCACAGAGCATGGCTCGATTCATAAAAACAATGGGCGAGGAGATGGGTGAGGATCTCGGTGACGATCTCTCAAAGGCGATGGAGTCAGACGAGACTGGCTCCATGGAATCGGATAGCACTGACAGGCTGTGACAGGCACTGTCATGTATTTTCACTTGACAGATCGTCCCAGTTTCCCTACCCTGGCAACAGTATCCGAAGCCTCGTGAGGCATATGGGTCCCTATCGAACCAGGTTCTTCAATGGCCAAGGAGCCCAAGAGCGAGTTGATGACGGCGGAAGAGACCTGCCGCTATCTCAAGATCACCCAGCGCACGCTCTATCGTTACTTACGGAGTCGCCGGATTCCCGCCTTCAAGCTTGGGAAAGAATGGCGCTTCGTACGCTCGGATCTGGAACAGTGGATTCGCGATCGCACCAGAGCCACGCTGGCATCGTAAAGGACACGATACAATGATGTTCGCCGGTGAATACCTCTGCAAAGTGGATGAGAAGGGGCGGTTTATCGTCCCCTCGCCGATCCGTGAGCAGGTCGAGTCGGAGGGACAGGCCGTCGTCTTCCTCAAAGGCCCCGAGGACTCGACGCTCATCTACTCCATGAAAGAGTGGGAAAAAATCCTCGAACGGACGAAGGCCACTCTCGATGAAGACCAGAGCCGACTGTTCATGCACTTCGTCGTTTCAGAAGCCGGCACATCAGAGATCGACAAAGCAGGACGCATCCTGATTCCGAGTCGGCTCAGAAAAGTTATTCCGTTGGATGAGGACCAGGAGATCATTCTGGTCGGCCTGTACCATCGCATGGAGATCTGGAATCCCAGTAAATGGCGTCGTTATATCGCCCAATCTGAAGAGCGGTACGAGCAGAACATGTCCAAGATCCTCAATCTCCTGTAAGCTCGAGCGCATGCCTACGTTTCGGCGCCCGACCCGGCCTCCCTCCCCTACACGAACCGTTCGCATGACCTCCTACCGGAACCCTGACAAGAAGGTCGCGATGCCACGTATCACCCCGAGAACGGCTCCGAACTCCCGCATGCCTGCCTCCCCATCACCACACCCACCGACTGAGAGTCATGCGGTAGCCTTGACCCTCCCTGTGCCTCCCAGCGTGAACCATCAATATGCCACAGTGAACGGCCGACGATTGATCTCTTCGGCTGGTCGTGCCTATAAGGCCCAGGTGGGACAGCTCGTGTGGCTGAAGTTGGCACAGACCGCTCACCGGGCTGCCCTACTTGCACGACTCCAGTCGGAGTGGCTCGCCCTGTCCATCCAATTCTATTTTACTTCGGCCCTACGACGAGACGTCGATGGTGGGCTCAAGATCGCGCAGGATGCCCTCTGTGAGGGACTCGGCATCAACGACAACCGTATTGTCGAAACCCACCTCTACAAACACATCGATAAGAACAACCCTCGCATCGAAGTGCATTTGACGCCTGCGTCCAGTTCCTAGCCCGCATTATTCATGATGGTTCGTCGCGAAATTGCGCAGTCGCGTTGCGAGACGGGCATGCGGAGCCGCGAGGCCCCGAGGCGTACTTGAACAATACGTCGAGGGAGCGAGCGGCGAGCCTGCCCGCCGAAGGCTCGTGGCAACAGCGAATCTGTTATTGTAGCAGAAGCGCTCATGAATAGTGAGGGCCGGGATGCCTCGATCCTCGGCGGGTCCACAAGATTCCTCTTTTTCTCGACGATCCATCATGAATAATGCAGGCTGCTCGGATTCAATATCCGAGCATGGCGGACCGATAAGGGATTATCGGTTCTTGCCCGGTGCCTACTTCATGATCGATAGGTGTGGAATGCGCACGCGTATCCCTCTGCATCAACTCCGGGTTGGGATGTAGGTGGCAGGTATCGACGGCTCGTGGTTCCAACCCCTTTTCTCAAACACCGGTTCCTGGTTCAAACCGTCGAGCAGATCAAGCGTTTGCGGCGATCTAATATCCACGCCGTGGACATCGACCCCTCCAAAGGGCTCGACATCACGTCCTTTCCGATAGCGGAAGAGACCCTTCACACGATTGGCTTACACTTCTTGACCCAATCACCCCCAGCACATGATGCACCCCGCTTACTTGGCACGCTGAGACAGGAACTCACGATGGCTCTGGAGACGCGTGACAAACTGGCGCAGTCGGTCAACATCGTCTTCGACGAAATCAGCAAAACGGGCGCTGCAAGACCAGGACCGGTCAAGGAAGCCGTACAGAAAATCACCATCGTCATATGAACCCTCAGCACCCACGCCACATTCATGGCGATGAGCCATGGACGGCATCTCGACGCCTCCTCGACAACCATAGCTTCGCCGTCTGCACGCTGGCGATGATTATCGGCCAAGCTCTCGGCTATGACACGATGAAATTCCACGAGTTGGCGACTGGCGCGTTACTGCATGACATCGGTCTGTTACAACTTCCACGCCATCTGTTGCGTACATCGACTCCCCTCTCCGGTGAAGACCTGGCGGCCTTTCACCATCACCCACAGCTCGACGCTATGGCGATTGAGACGCAACGCGATTTTTCTCAGACGGTTCGCCAAGTAGTGGCCGAACACCATGTCACTCCCGATGGGAATGGCTATCCCTCCGACACATCGGCAGGCTCCACAACGGAGGCGAGTCGCATCGTGAGGATCGCGAATCGATACGACGAGCTACTGACCGGATTCGGGGGGCTCCGACCGCTGCCTTCCCACGCGGCAATCCAACAACTGTTCCAAGAGGGAGAATTCGGCCGTCTCGATCTTCGTCTCGTATCCCTATTCATCAAGCTGGTTGGCATCTACCCCATCTACAGTTTCGTGAGCTCAATACGAAAGAAAGGGGGATGATCACCACGATCAATCCAGCCACCCTGCATCAACCGATCGTCACGTTAACCTATGACGAAACAGGCAGCCCATAACGAAATCCCTTCACGGTCGATCTCTCCAACCAGGACCAGCC
>VBOL01000171.1 GCA_005887945.1 Nitrospirota bacterium | reverse complement strand
GGTCTCTCGAATGATACCCCGTACCACTATGCTGTGACCGCGGTGTTCGAGACCGGCGCCGAAAGCGAGTTGTCGAGTGAAGTGACGGCCACGCCGGTGCTCATCGATATCACGGCGCCGCAAAATCCTTATGCCGTGATCAATCATGGCGCGTTCATGACGAATACGCCGGAAGTCATCGTCACGATTTCAGCGAACGATGTCGATACCGGAGTGGCGGCCTACTTTATCTCCGAGGCGCCTATGACCCCCATGGCGGGGACGCCGGGATGGGTCGATGTGACACCGGCCACGAAGTTCGGCGCGACAATTCAGTTTATTTTGTCGCCGGGAGACGGGCAGAAGTCGATCTACGTCTGGTTTAAGGATGTGGGAGGGAACGTCTCCACCCCTGCGAGCACCACGATTTTGGTCAACACGTCGGGGTATCTCTGCGTGTCCCAATGGGGCCGCACGGGCCGCGGCGCGTCATTGCTGCATGGCGGCGAGTTCATGGCCCCGGTGTACGGTCTTTGCGTCGATCAGCAAGGATCGCTGTTCGCGGTCGATAACGGCAACAACCGGATTCAAAAATTCGACAATGCCGGAAACTTCATCATTCTCTGGGGAAACTTCGGTTCGGCCAATTCGAACTTCCATAACCCCACCGGGATTGCGTGCGATGGCAAGGGCGATGTCTGGGTGGTCGATACGAACAATCACCGCGTCCAGAAATTCGACGGGAAGCTCGGCGGCTATCTCATGAAGTTCGGGTCGCGAGGAAACGGCGAAGGGCAGTTCAACTCACCCTGGGGCATCGCGGTCGATCGGGTGCGTGGGTATGTCTATGTGGTCGACAGCGCCAACTTCCGCGTGCAGAAATTCGATATGAACGGGGAGTTCATCATGTCCTGGGGTAGCTTCGGGAACGGAGACGGCCAGTTCTACTTCCCGCGCGGCGTGGCTGTAGACCAGGCTGATGGGTTTGTGTACGTCGTCGACATGGGTAATCACCGAATTCAGAAGTTCGACACTAGCACCAACGTGCTTCCACAGTTGCTGGCCAAGTGGGGCGGCAGTGCCGAACCAGGCCACGCAAGCAGCCCGCTTGCACAGGAGGCAGGTCAGTTGCGATCTCCCTGGGGCATTACGGTCGATGGAGCCGGCGATGTCTACGTCACGGATACCGGCAATCACCGTATCGAGAAGTTCGATAAAGAAGGAAATTTCATCACCCAGTGGGGTGGGTTTGGGAACGGCAAAGGGCAATTCAACTTTCCCTACGGCATCGCGGTCGATGTCAGAGGAAGCGTGTTTGTCGTCGATAGCGGGAACACTCGGGTCGAACAGTTCATGCCGGCGGACGAGGGGAGTGAACGGCTACAGGAAGACGCCGAGACCGTGGCCGAGATCGAGAACGCGCAAGGCACGTCCAAGGCATAAGTGGCCACAGGCTTTGGTGCGGCAAGCGCGAGACATGCGAGGAAGGCGCGATCCGAAGTTCGAAGTTCAGGGGTCGAAGTTCCGAAAACCTCGAACTTCGGACCTCGAATCCTTGCCCCCACCGAGAGAAGGGAAGACATGCTCGATAAAGAACCACGATTGGGACTGACCTACGACGACGTCGTGTTGGTTCCGGCCAAGTCTCAGATCTTGCCGACTGAAGTCGACATGCGTACGAGGCTTACTCGCAACATCAAGATCAACATTCCCATTATCAGCTCGGCGATGGATACCGTCACCGAGTCCCGGTTGGCCATCGCCGTAGCCCGCGAAGGCGGCCTCGGGATTATTCATCGAGTGTTGTCGCCGGTGGATCAAGCGACCGAAGTAGACCGGGTAAAGAAATCCGAGAGCGGAATGATTCTCGACCCGATTACGATCTCGCCCGATCAAACGATTCGCGATGCCCACGCGTTGATGGCGAAATACCGGATCTCGGGGATCCCCGTTACGAAAGACAAAAAATTGGTCGGTATTCTCACGAATCGCGATCTGCGGTTCGAAACCCGGATGGATTTGAAGGTCTCGCAAATCATGAAGCGAGACAAGCTGATCACGGCGCCCGAAGGGACGAGCTTGGAAAAGGCTCGCGAGGTATTGCACGAGCATCGGATCGAAAAGCTTCCGGTCGTCAACAAGCATTTCGAGCTCAAAGGCCTCATTACCATCAAAGATATCGAAAAACGCATTATGTATCCCAACGCATGCAAGGACGGACATGGCCGACTCTGCGTGGGTGCGGCTGTTGGTGTGGGGCCGGAGACGGAAGATCGTGTGGAGCGGCTCAAGAAGGTCGGGGTAGACGTGATCGTGGTCGATACCGCCCACGGGCATTCGCAAGCGGTGCTGGATACGGTCAAGATGATCAAGAAACGTCATCCGGACCTTGAACTGATAGCCGGGAATATTGCCACTGCCGAGGCGGCGAAGGAACTCCTTCGGGCAGGCGCCGATGCCGTGAAGGTTGGTGTGGGGCCTGGCTCAATCTGTACGACCCGTATCGTGTCCGGAGCCGGGATGCCGCAGCTGACGGCGATTGCCGATTGCGCAAAAGTCCTCGCGGGCAACGGGGTCCCGATCATTGCAGACGGCGGAATCAAGCATTCAGGCGATATCACGAAGGCCTTGGCAGCGGGCGCCTCCTCGGTCATGCTCGGCGGACTCTTGGCAGGCACGGAAGAATCGCCGGGAGAAACCGAGCTGTACCAAGCCCGAACGTATAAGGTGTACCGCGGCATGGGCTCGATCGGCGCGATGGAGCGCGGGGGCGGAGATCGGTACGGGCAAGGGGGGCGTCCGGTGCAGAAGCTGGTTCCGGAGGGCATCGAAGGGCGAGTGCCCTATAAAGGGAAACTTTCGTCCGTCATCTACCAATTAATCGGGGGAGTGAAGTCCGGCATGGGCTATTGCGGGTGCAAGACGATCTCGGAATTACAGCAGAAGGCCACGTTTATTCGGCAGACGGTCGCCGGTCTCCGCGAAAGTCACGTGCACGATGTGTTTATCACGAAGGAATCGCCGAATTATCGGATGGATTGGGAATAGCGCGTGAAACGTGAAAGGTAAAACGTGAAACGTTGTTTCGTGCGTCCTTCATCTCTCTCGTTTCACGTCTCACGCCTCCATGGAATTCTGGCACAATAGAATCCTGGTCCTCGATTTCGGGTCGCAATACACCCAACTGATTGCACGCCGCATTCGCGAAGCCCAAGTCTACTCGCAAATTCTGCCCTGCACCGTTCCATTGGCGACCATTCTCGCCTATCGTCCGCAAGGCATCGTGCTGTCGGGTGGCCCCTCCAGCGTGTATGAGAAGAAGGCGCCGAGCGTTCCCAAGGAACTCTTCGACCAAGGGATCCCCATACTCGGGATTTGTTACGGGATGCAGCTCGTGACGCATCTCTCGGGCGGGGAGGTGGCCAAATCCAAGCACCGGGAGTACGGCCGGGCCGATCTCACGATCGACGACCACAGCAATCTCTTCAAGGGCATTGGCGAAGGCGGATCGACGGTCGTCTGGATGTCGCACGGAGACCGTATCGAGCGGATGCCGCCGGGCTTCCGCTCGATCGCGCATACAGTCAATTCGCCGGTCGCAGCCATGAAGCGCGACGATCACAAGCGCCGGATCTATTGCCTCCAGTTTCATCCGGAAGTAGTTCATACGCCGGAAGGAACCCAGATCCTTAGGAATTTCGTCTACGACATTTGTGGCTGTAAGCCGACCTGGACAATGCAGTCGTATGTGAATATGGCAGTGCAGCAGATTCGTGAGCAAGTCGGCAAGGAACGCGTGATTTGCGCCTTGAGCGGGGGCGTGGATTCGTCTGTGGCCGCCGCGTTGACCCATCGGGCCATCGGCGACCAGCTGACCTGTATATTTGTCGACAACGGGCTGCTTCGGACTGGAGAGAAAGAACAAGTCAAACAGACGTTTGCTCAACAGCTTCATCTGAACTTGCGGCTCCTTGATGCGTCCGATTCGTTCCTTGCCAAGCTTAAAGGGGTGATTGATCCGGAGCGTAAACGGAAAGTTATCGGGAAGCTGTTCATCGAGCAATTCGAGGCTGAAACCAAAAAGAAATCGGGGGGCACGAAATTTCTAGTCCAGGGCACGCTCTATCCCGATGTGATTGAGAGCGTGAGCTTCAAGGGCCCGTCAGCTACGATCAAGACGCATCACAATGTGGGCGGTCTACCCGCTCGCATGAAGCTCAAGTTGATTGAGCCCTTGCGGCAATTGTTCAAAGATGAAGTACGGGTGCTGGGTAAGGAATTAGGTTTGCCGGATGAGATTGTTTGGCGACATCCGTTTCCAGGACCTGGATTGGCAATTCGCGTGTTGGGGGCGGTGACGAAAGAGCGACTGGCCATCCTGCGAGGGGCCGAGTCCATTTTCGATGAGGAGATTCGCGCCGCAGGTTTGTATCGAGAGATATGGCAATCGCTTGCCGTGCTGTTGCCGATCAGGACCGTGGGCGTCATGGGAGATCAACGAACCTATGAACATGTCGTTGCGCTTCGTGCTGTCACGAGCTTGGATGGCATGACGGCAGATTGGGCCAAGATTCCAAATGACGTGCTGGGCAAGATGTCGAACCGAATCATCAATGAAGTGAGGGGCGTGAACCGGGTAGTGTACGACATCAGCTCTAAGCCGCCGGCCACTATAGAGTGGGAATAAGGGACGTGAGGGGTAAGGGGTGAGGGGGGTAGGCGAGAAACGAGAGGGAAATGCAGACCTTCCAGTGGCCTCACACCTAACAAGTTATGGAAGTTAGGCTACAGAAAATCATTGCCGGAACGGGATTGGCTTCGCGGCGAAAAGCTGAGGAATGGATTGCGGCCGGGCGCGTGACGGTGAACGGCAAAGTCGTGACGGAACTCGGTACCAAGGTCGATCCGGATCGTGTCCACATCAAGGTGGATGGCAAGCACTTGAGTTCCACCCAGCCGTACGTCTATCTGCTGCTGAATAAGCCGAAGAACGTGATGTCGACGTTGGACGATCCGGGAGGCAGGCCGACGGTGAAGGACTACCTCCGCGGGATATCGGTGCGGGTGTTTCCCGTCGGTCGATTAGACTTCGACAGCGAAGGGTTGATGCTTCTGACCAATCACGGCGACTTGGCCCAGACGCTGCTCCATCCCCGCTACCATGTGCCGAAGACGTATCTCATCAAGGTCAAGCAGGTGGTGACGGATGAACATATCCGGCAGTTAGAACAGGGTGTGCAGCTGGAAGACGGCATGACCAGTCCGGCTATGGTCAAGAAGGTTAAAAAGGCCAAGCAAAACTCTTGGCTGGAGATTACGATCCGCGAAGGGCGGCTGCATCAAGTGAAGCGTATGTTGGAGGCGGTCGGTCATCCGGTCTTGAAGCTGACACGGATTAAGATGGGTCCGCTGTCGTTGGGTGATCTTGAGTCCGGCGAGTTCAGGTACCTGACAGACCGGGAAGCGAACGCGCTGCGCGAACTTGCAGAACAGAAGCTGGCCTCAGCGGAGGACACAGAAAAGCCGGCTCCACGGCCAAAGAGGCCGGTCAGTCGGGCCGGATGGGCCCGTTCCAAGAAAGCGAAGGTGGCATGAAGGTCAGAACTCATCGGTGCGGGGAACTCACGAAGGCCGCGGTCGGACAGACCGTCGTCTTGAACGGCTGGGTTCAGGGGCGGCGCGACCATGGCATGGTGATGTTTATCGATCTGCGGGATCGAACCGGGATCACGCAGGTGGTGTGTAACGCTGAGCGTAATGCAGCGGTGCATCAAGCCTCCCACGCCTTGCGGAGCGAGTGTGTCGTGTCGGTGACGGGCCAAGTGATGGCCCGTCCTGAAGAGTCCAAGAATCCCAATCTACCCACGGGCGAGATCGAAGTTTTCGTGGATGCCGTGGAGATTCTGAATGAGTCGAAGACACCGCCCTTCGTGATCGCAGACGATGCCGAAGTGACGGAATCGATCCGGCTGAAGTACCGCTACCTGGATCTTCGGCGTCCAAAGATGCAGCGGCTCTTGAGCCTCCGGCATGACATCATGCAGGCTGTCCGTGGATTTCTGAACGCAGAACGCTTCCTTGAAGTGGAAACGCCGATATTGACCAAGAGCACGCCGGAAGGCGCACGGGACTATTTGGTGCCGAGCCGAGTGAACCCCGGTCAATTCTACGCGCTTCCTCAGTCGCCGCAGCTCTTCAAACAGGTACTCATGGTCAGTGGGGTCGATCGCTATTATCAGATCGCGCGCTGCTTCCGCGACGAGGATCTGCGCAACGACCGGCAGCCCGAATTTACTCAGATCGACGCGGAACTGTCCTTTGCGGACCGCGAGCAGGTCATGACCTTGATGGAGCAGATGATCGTCACGGTGTTTCGTGATGCGGGCGGCGTCCAATTGCCGACTCCCTTTCCGCGCATGACCTATGCCGAGGCGGTGGGCCGCTACGGATCGGACAAGCCGGACCTGCGCTTCGATATGCCGCTGCACGACGTCACCACTTTCGCGGCGGCCAGCGAGTTCAAGGTGTTCAAGGAAGTGGCGACCAAAGGTGGGATCGTGAAGGCGCTGATCGTGAAGGGCGGAGCGGCCACGCCGCGAAGCAGGATTGATGCCCTCGGTGAGACGGCGAAGAGTTTTGGCGCGAAGGGGCTGGCCTGGTTGAAGATCACCCCGGAGGGGCAGCTTGAGTCCGTGATCGCCAAGTTTCTGGATGCCAAGGCCTTCGCGGCGGCCCTTCCCGACGCAAAACCAGGCGATTTAGTTCTCTTCGGTGCCGACAAGCCCGCAGTTGTCCATGACGTGCTGGGCAGAATCAGGCTGTTGCTGGGTGAAGAGCTGAAGCTGATCGATACAACTGCCTGGAGGCCGCTGTGGGTCGTTGAGTTTCCCTTGCTGGACTATTCGTCGGAAGAGAAGCGGTACATCTTCATGCACAATCCCTTTGCCGCGCCGATGGACGAGGATGTGGGGTTCCTGGATTCAGAGCCGCTCAAAGTACGGGCGAAGGCCTATGACATGGTGCTGAACGGAAACGAAATCGGTGGCGGGAGTATCCGTAACCATCGGAGCGATATCCAGCGGCGCATTCTCGACTTGCTCGGTATCAACAAGGATCAAGCGCAGGCGAAGTTCGGTTTCTTGCTCGACGCGCTCGACTATGGGGCGCCTCCGCATGGCGGGATTGCGTTCGGCCTCGATCGGCTCATCATGTTATTGGGGGAGGCTGACTCGATCCGCGACGTGATCGCGTTCCCCAAAACGCAACGGGCACAGTGTCCGCTGACCGATGCGCCGTCTTCGGTCAGTGCTGATCAGTTAAAAGAATTGCGCATCAAGCTCGATCTCGTCGAGTAGGGAGGATTCATTCGCCCCATGGCAGGCAATTCGTTTGGCCGCATATTCACCGTCACGTCATTCGGCGAGAGCCACGGACCTGCTATTGGCTGTGTCGTGGATGGCTGTCCGCCTGGTCTGGCCCTCTCTGTCGATGACATCCAGCACGACCTCGATCGGCGCAAGCCAGGCACCTCCCGCCACGTCACGCAACGGCAGGAATCCGATACCGTCGAAATCCTCTCCGGTGTGTTTGAAGGCAAGACCACCGGCACGCCCATCGCGCTGCTCATTCGAAACGAAGATGCCCGCAGCAGGGATTACGGTAATTTGATCGATACCTTCCGGCCCGGTCATGCGGACTACACCTATTGGCAGAAATATGGCATTCGCGACCATCGCGGAGGCGGGCGCGCGTCTGCGCGTGAAACGGCCGTCCGAGTGGCTGCAGCGGCGATTGCGAAGAAATGGCTCAGGGAGAAGTACGGTGTCGTGATTCGTGGCTACCTGAGTCAGCTTGGCCCGCTTGAAGCGCCGTTTAAAAGTTGGGGTGAGGTCAGCAAAAATCCATTCTTCTCCGCAAGCTCCGAGGTCGTGCCGAAGCTTGAATCGTTCATGGATGAGCTGCGAAAAGCAGGCGACTCAGTGGGGGCCAAGATCACCACGGTTGCCGAATCTGTGCCGGTGGGGTGGGGCGGGCCTGTTTATGCGAAGCTCGATGCCGACTTGGCGGGTGCCATGATGAGCATTAATGCGGTGAAGGCCGTCGAGATCGGATCGGGTTTCAGTTCTGTGACGCAGCGTGGGTCAGAGCATGGGGACGAGCTGACCCCGGACGGCTTTGTGACCAATCATGCCGGCGGAATTCTTGGCGGTATTTCAACTGGGCAGGATATCGTCGTCACGATCGGGATTAAGCCGACCTCGAGTATCCGAGTGGCCCGTCGGTCCATCGATAAGCTGGGCAAGCCGGTTACGGTCGAGACGAACGGACGTCACGATCCCTGCGTCGGTATCAGAGCGACGCCAATTGCTGAAGCCATGATGGCACTGGTGCTCATGGACCATGCTTTGCTCCACCGCGCGCAGAACGCCGATGTCACGACAAAGACTCCGAAGATTTCAGGCTCGCTGAAAAAGCGGCCGGCCTCGGGAATACAGAAACCCACCGCGAAGATCAATCCTGACCCAGACGAAGCCTAACGCATCCTCCTTGCTGCATGGCCGCATTGTCCCTTCAGGCAGGTCCCATCCTCGAAATCGAGAAGGCCACCGTCTATCGGGGCGACACTTGCGTGTTCGAAGACCTTTCCTTCACGCTTCAAGAAGGGGTGCACACCGCCATCCTTGGGCCGAACGGGTCAGGCAAATCGACCCTGTTGAAGTTGCTGGCGGGTGAGGTTCACCCGGTCCCGAATGACGCGATGCGCATCCGGTTGTTCGGCGAAGAGCAGTGGAATGTGTGGGACGTCCGCAAGCGTTTAGGGATGGTGTCTCATGATCTTCAACATCAGTATATGGACCAAGTGACCGGGCTGAAAGTGATTCTGTCCGGTTTCTATTCCAGCATCGGGATCTATGGCCATCAAGAGTTTAGTTACGCGCAGCTCGCCAGGGCAGACGAGATGTTGGAGGAGATGGGTTCGGCTTCGTTGAAGGATCGACGGTTTGGAGAGATGTCGACGGGAGAGCAGCGGCGATGCCTCCTCGGCCGCGCGTTAGTGCATGAGCCGGCAGCGCTCGTGCTCGACGAACCGACGAGCGGACTCGATCTGACGGCGACGTTTCACTATCTGGATCTCGTCCGCGCCCGTATGCTGAAGGGGAAAACGCTGTTGCTGGTGACGCACCACATTCACGAGATTCCGCCGGACGTGAAGCGTGTCGTGCTCTTGAAGCAGGGAAAGATTCTTCAGGATGAGGAGAAACGCGCTGTCCTCACAGAAGCTAACCTCAGTCGGTTGTTCGACTGCCCAGTGGCATTGGTTGAAGCCAATGGGTGGTATCAAGCCCTTCCCTGCCACGCCACGTCCGGCTAACTCTCCTCACCCTCCACTCAAAATGACATGAAACGTCAGGTCTGCATCGATTCGGCGTACTTTGACTGAGACCTCTTGGCCCGGAGTGGTTCGTTCGATTAGATAGTTCTTCAGCTGGGCCGCATCGAGAATCTCCGTGTCCTCGATCGCCAGCAAGATGTCGTGCTTTTGAATGCCTGCCGCTTTTGCCGGGTCGGCCACATCCTTCACGGCCATGCGCCACTTGGTCCCATCCTTTACTGAGGTCATGTGAATTCCCAGTTTGGAGAACGTGAGTGGCGTGCCTGCGAGGGCCGCGTTCACAATTCGCTCGGCGAGAATTCCTGGAATGGCGAAGGTCATGCGGCTGCAATGGTCCTGCGTCTCGTCTTTTTCTGTTTGGATAATGGCGTGCATGATCCCGACGATTTCCCCTTGCGCATTGAACAATCCGCCTCCTGAGTTGCCGTTGCAGGCCGAGACGTCGGCTTGGATGAGGCGCGTCTCGATGGTTTGGAGGAAGGTGTTCGTATTTCCGAGCCGGCCGAAGGCCATGGTAGGGCCCCAGCCGAGTGGATAACCAACGGTGAAAACCTCCATCCCAGGGGCGACATCTCCGGCGGCGAACGCTGTCCCTGCCTGCAATTTGGATCGATGCTGTTCGGCGACACGGTAGATTACGACATCCATGAATGCGCTGTCACCGACGAGGTCAGCAGGAAGCTCATTGAGATCAGTGGTGAGAATGCGAACGTGCTTCTGGATGATGGTGCCCGTCGAGGGGTCGTGTTTCTCCGCGGCGTGTCTTGCGGTAATCACATAGCCATCTCGCAGATGAAACCCGGTTCCTCTGACGACGATTTTTCCAGGTTTCTCCGGCGTGCGCTGATCTTGGGTGTCCTCCAGGATGCCGACCGTGGCTTGTCTCGCACGCAGAAACGTTTCCTGACTGAGTGGCGTCGGTTCTGCAGTGAGTGGAGCCGCGAGCATCGTCAAGCCGGCCCATACCACGAACGCCAATTGGCGTGAGAGATGTGAAGAGAAAAGGGGATGGATACGCATGGATAATCCTTTCGAGACAAACCAAAGTGTCAGCACAGTATAATAAGATGGGGTTGTTTTCGAAAGGGTGGCGGATAGGACATTCTCTTCCGGAGGCTGGTACGCTGATAAAATGGGAGAGGGAGGATCGAATGGTTTTATCGTGGAGGAAAGGCCAGATGGGTATCGCAAGAATCGTGTTTGTTATTGTATGCACCCTGGGAGTGGCAGACCTCGTCCTGGCCGGGGATGACAAGACCAAGGAGCCTGCCGGGGTTGTCGATCAAGTCGGCACAGCATTGAAAAATACGGCGACGAAAATTGAGAAGGAAGTGTCCAGCGTGGTGAAGAAGCTCGAAGAGAGTGAGACGCCCAAGAAGGTCGGCAACGAATTGAAACGATCGGCCGAGTCGTTAGGACAAAAAATCGAAGAGGCTGGGGAAAAGCTGAAAGAGTCATTCAAGTCTGGAAAATGATACTTGTGAGTTTCCGGGTTTTCTTCAGCTGTCCATACTCAGGCGGTCGTGTTGTTACCGCTTCCGAAATCCGAAGAACATTCCGACCGCTCCTGCCCCTGTGGACGGGAGATAACCAGAGAGGATGTGTTTGAGTCCTTCGGCTCCCTGGTGTGCCGCTGCGATGGCGTGGCTGATATGTGTTTCCACCGCGGTCCAATCGAGATCGATCCAGCCGGTATCTTCCAATACGGCAATGCAGGTCAGCAACCCGCCGGTGATCAGCGCGGCCATTTTCAGAAATCGCCGGAACGCCCAGCCAAAGAAGAATCCTCCCAGATAGCTGCCACCGATGCCTACAACAGCAGGCGATGTGAGATCAGCAACCCATGAGGCGAGGCCTCCGACAGTCGCTACCGCAGCGGCGATGACGGATTTTGAATTCCACGGCGCATCGGTCAGAAGGGCCGCACACATACCGTGCGACGATGATTCTTGCGGCTGTTCCTGATCGTAGTCCATGACGGGACTAGAGCTGGTTGCTGGCGAAGGTGTCGCAGGCATTAGGGTCGCCGGTCTCCAAGCCTTTTCGGAGCCAGGTCATCCGCTGCTGCGACGATCCGTGCGTCCAACTTTCCGGTTGGACATAGCCTTGTCCCATCTTTTGGAGCCGGTCGTCTCCGATGGCGGCAGCGGCCTTCATGCCTTCTTCGAAATCGCCCGGCTCGATCAGGTTCCGCTCACGCCTGGTGTGGTGGCCCCAGACGCCGGCGAAACAATCGGCCTGGAGTTCCATTCGCACTGACAAGGCATTCCCTTCTCGTTCAGAGGCCTGGTGCTGGAGGCGCGTCACCTTCTCTGCAATGCCCATCAGGTTTTGCACGTGATGGCCCACCTCATGGGCAATCACATATGCCTGGGCGAAGTCGCCGGGAGCACCAAGG
The DNA here is from genome assembly GCA_005887945.1 of Nitrospirota bacterium. Taxonomy (GTDB): domain Bacteria; phylum Nitrospirota; class Nitrospiria; order Nitrospirales; family Nitrospiraceae; genus Palsa-1315. The sequence goes on along the minus strand of VBOL01000171.1, from coordinate 8,933 downwards.
CGGTGCGACATCTCGTTGAAGAAGGAGAGGTCGAGATAAACTTTGTGATCCCTGGGGCAGTAGAAGGGACCGACTGCGGACGATGTGGTCCCGCAAGCAGACTGGACTGCGCCTGTGAAAAGTACGAGTCGAGGATCTTCATACCGCGGCCCAAAAAGTTGCCTCCAGGTGGTTTCTGTATCGGCGAGGACGACTGAGGCAAACTTGCCCAGTTGGTCATTGGGCGATCCGGTCGGAGCGGGCTCGGAGGGTGCCGATGATTCCGTCATGAACTGCACGTCACTGAGCATGTCGATGAGAGTCAAGGGATTGATGCCGGCGAAATAGCTGACGGCCAGCACCAGCACGATGCCGCCTAGTCCCAGCCCCCCTACGCCGCCTCCGATCCTGGCTGGTCCCATGCCTCGGCGATCTTCGACATTATCGCTTTCCCGTTGTCCTTCCCAGCGCATGATGTGATCCTCCGGTTCCCTCTCTGGCTACCCTACTTAGCAGGATGCTGAAAAATTCTGCCAGTGCCACAGGCCGTGGCGCGTGACATGCGAGAAAGGCGCGACGTGGACAGATTGGATTCTCACCTCGTCTCGCCCGTCCCGCGAGTCTCGCTCAGCTATCCTACTGGAGTGCTCTCCTGTTGTGCCACACGTGCGGACATTCGAACTTCTACCGCGCCAAAGTAATTTTTCCGCAGCCTGCTATCCATCTTCGAAGCGATGTCATGTGTTGTTCTGTCCGCTACCGTTGCTTCCAGTAAAGAAGCCGAACAGATGGAAGCATATCCTTCGGTGCAGTGCAAGGCGTCAGGGTGGTGGTTCTTGGCGGGCGTCCTTCTGGAGGTAGCCGGAGAGGAGGCATGTACCAACAGGTACGCGCCTCCTCTTTGTCTGTGCCGCTACTTCGATGCCGCCGTACTGGTCTCGACTTGGCCAGCAATTTCTTTGAGGTCCTTCGGGTATAGCACGATCTCAATTCGACGGTTCGATGATCGCCCCTCTTCTGAGTCGTTCGAGGCGAGGGGGTGAGTGTCCGCGTATCCGACTGCAGAGAGGTACTGGCGGTCGACACCGCCCTGATCGATCAGGTAGCGCACCACAGTTGTGGCGCGAGCCGTCGAGAGTTCCCAGTTTGTCTTGAAGCGATCTTGTAACTTCGAACTGATGGGCACATTGTCGGTGTGGCCTTCGATCCGAATTTGTTTGTCTGAGATCTTGTTGAGCACGTCAGCAACTTGTTTCAGGACTTTCACACCGGCCGGTTTCACTTGGGCCTGCCCGGAATCAAACAGGACGCGATCCACCATGTTGATCGTCAGGCGGTCGCGCACCTGTTGAATGGTGATGTTGCCCTTGGAAATTTCGTCTTGCAGCGATTTGGATAGTTCTTCCTGTGTTCGCGTCAGCCGTTTGATCTCTTCTTCTTTCGCCAGCCGTTCTTGCTCTAACGCCGTTGCAAGTTGTGATTGTTCCTGCCGGAGTTGCTCGCGCTCCTTCGCGATGCGGGCGGCGTTGGCCTCAAGCTCAGAAGCCTGCTTCTGTAGCTTGGTGATTTCTTCCTGCGCCGAGGCACTTCCGCTCGCGAGCTTCTGTTCGAGATCAGTGATTTGACCACGCACATTGCCAAGTTCGCTGTTCAACTCGCTTGAGCGCACCGCGAGCGCTTCACGCTCTTTTGCCAACTCGGCAGCCTGCTGTTCGGCGGCTTTTCGCCGACTGGCTTCCTGGTCCAGGTTTTGTTGGAGCCCAGCCAATTGCAACTGCAGTTGGGCGGCTGTTTTCTTTGCGGCCTCAAGTTCGGTGAGCGTCTTCGTGTGGGTTCCCGTGCTGACGCATCCCACCATCGCCACGGCACACAGCATGGCCAATGCGGGGGCCCTGAGTGGGATGGTGCGATTAATCGAAATTCGTCGCATAGTCTCCTCCTTTCAATGATGGCGAACAAAATATCGCGAAGGTGAGCAAGCTCAATGCCCGATGATTCGTATAAGCGCGTGAAGAGAACTGCTAATTTATCATGGAGCTGGAGGAACAATTGTCGCCTGGCGTGTGAGGTAAAGCAAGGGGACAGGAGCACGGTGCCACATTCACTGTAGGGTCTACCCTACAGACGTTGAGTGCTGTTGCTGTGATCTGCAGTGAAGGTAACCGGTTGGTTCAAGGGGAAGCGGAGACTGGTTGTCTTGACGAATGTATTGCAACGGCGCAGGCGGGGCGTAGCTTCTGCTGCGCCTCGCCTGCAGGGCCTACTTTCCGCCCATGTCCTTCTTCTCGTCCTTCTTCTTCTCGTCATCCGCCTTGCTGCTGGTCGTATCCTTCTTCTCCTTCTGCTCGGCAGGCGCCGGCTCATTGGCGAAGGTCATGGGTACGCCGAATCCAACGGCAAGAAATGCGGCTAACACCACCATGTGTGCGAAACGAGTCATGATGAAACCTCCTTGGTGAGTAAAAAGTGGGTATCATCTCCGATACGCCACCTGATTAAACTCTCGCTGTGCGAGGCAGCTGTAAGGGCGATGAGCAAATGTGGTGCCGGGAGGTGGACTGCTCCAAATGCACCATCAACCTAAACTTCCACACGCAAATTCCAGGCTTTTTCAGTGATTGAGAAAATGCAGGAATGGATGGGAGGGGGAGGAGGAAATTACGTATATCAGTTGGGGTGGTGTGACCTGTAGGGGAATGCCTGCAGTAATACAGTCGCTATGATAGAAATGGTTAAGGGAACAGTGCGGAATGTTTTGCTCGCTCATTGTGGTTGTCACAGGTGTTGGATATAGTACGCACATGTGGTCCAAGTTTCTGAGAGTATGGGTTGTGATTCTCTCGCTCATCGCCGCAAGCTGCTCCTCCTCTCCGGTCGGGATCCCTGAAACCCTCGAACTTCACATTGATAAGAATCTAACATTCACGGAAGTGCTCGCCTCACCCGAGTCGTATAAGGGACGTCTCATTCTGCTCGGCGGTGAAGTCCTCAAGGCGAAGCGGCTCAAAGAGGGGACGCAGGTCGAACTGTTGCAGCTCCCGCTCAACAACGATCAAGAGCCGACGATAGACCTCACGCAATCGCAAGGACGAGTGTTGGTCCTTCACCAGGAGTTCCTCGATCCAGCAACATTGATGCCGGGGATGCTGGTGACGTTCGTCGGCGAGGTCAGCGGGGCCATTGTCGAGAAGATGGACGAAGTCGACTATCGCTATCCCACCCTAACGGTGAAACACTGGCATGTCTGGACTCCTGCCACCTTTGACGACCGGCGAGGTGCACCTTCTTTCGGCGTCTTTGGCGGGATGGGCGTTGGCGGAGGGTCTCGCGGTGGCGGGGGATTCGGAATCGGGTTCTGAAGCAGAAACGATCTTCCCTGGTCCTTCCACTTGTGAATCGCGCACTCTCCAGAGTTTACACAATTGCCTCATGCGTTAACGGTTCTTGATGATCCGGCCGACAATGCCGATGCCGATACCGAGGAAGAGATAGCCGGCGATCACGTTCAACATGACGATGGCCTGGGCGATCGGATGTGTCGGCTGGTATTCGACCAACGCGAGCGAGGACGTGACATTGATAGCGTAATAGAGGCCGGACCAGAGGGGAATCCAGGCAGACGGATTGGTATTGCTCATTGGCTTCAGCCATTGCACACGGAAAAAGACTTCGTAGAGCAGGCTGAATAGCATGATCGTCCCCAGTATCCACGCGGTCCACCGAGGAATACTGGTGCCGTAGTTACTTGTCGTTTTCCAGGCCAAGAGGGCCAAGGGATGCTTTCCCTGCATTTTGGCCCAGGCGACCCTCGCATCGCGTTCTTTGAGATAGGCGGATTCAGACTCGTCCAGTTCGCCCGCCTCTGCGAAACAATGGTTCGCTCTCGAGTAGGAACGGATGGCACCATGCTGAAGATGCTGTTGCGTTGAGGCGGCGGCTCCATTGCGCGCGGCCTGTTCGGCCCACGCGCCTGCTTGTGAAAAGGCGCGCGCCGCATGAAGAAATTGATCCAATTGCTGCAGTTGGTGGCCGGCCTGATGGTATGCGTGGGCGGACTTTGCCGGGTCGTGGGTTTCGAGAAAATGCGCGGCGGCCAAGTAATAGCAGGCGGCGTGCATCAGGTTCGTATGCGAATCCTGTTGTGCAAGCGCGTCGGCTTTCTGCAAGACTTCATCGGCAGACTGAGTCGTGGAAATCTCGCTCTCACCCTGCCGGTAATAGCCTTGAGCAATCGGATCTGAAAAAGTCTGCTCGGTCATTCCACGCCTCCGGGCGTGGCCATGTTACCCCAAGGTGAGGTAGCAAGAAAGTGCCCTTGTCCCGTGCGAAACGCCAACGCGCGCTTCAGAAGGTGTTCAGCGATTTTGCCAAACAGTACGGCGTCCCAACTAGACGTCGCATGGAACGAAGCAAGTGGTAGAGGCAGACCCTCTGTTGCCAGTATGTCAGGGGCAGATTCCATTCCTTGCGCGGCTCATTCATCTTCGCGGGCGACGACGGTGTCTTTGGGGCTGATCGAGTGCTTGGCCCCAGTGGGAGAGAAACTTGGTGATGAAGGTATGTTCCTGATCCGGCTCCACGGCCAACGGGGCCAGTGCGAGGGCGACGGCGAGCGAAATGTGATAGCCCACAGAGCGGGATGCCTGTGCTCGCCGATAGGCGGGATGGGCTTGATTCATCCAGACGGTGGATTCGACCAGCCGGCCCAGTTCCGAGTTATCGGGACTGTCCTCAAACTGAACCCCAAGTCCGTACCGTATCGGAGCACGGAAACGTCCATGACCCGGGAACATGGCAGATGCTGAAGCAAGGATCGTGGACGTCGCAGGCTCGGTCTCTGCTGTGTCCTTGTCGGTAGGAGGAGGGGGTGTTTGTGGCTGAGCTGGTTCGGTCTCATTCGGCCCCGGTTCGGCCGTCGATGGAGCGGCCAGAACTGCAAGGGCTTCTGTTCCCGCTGCGGTGTCGGTTGTCGTGCCATCGATCGGCAATCGCTTTTGGCCGCCGGCCCGGCGTTCGACGAGTGAGGCGAGCAGTGGAAAGTCGTCGGACAATTCTTCCAGCACTCGATCCAGATCTCGCTCCAATGGGCGCATCATGCGTGATGAGGCGTCCGTGGTTCCCGCACGCGTATCGCCCCAGGCTTCCAATTGCCGAGAGACGGCTTCCTGGATCGCCTTACGATAGGCAAGATAGATGGCCCCTCGGGTGCCCGTGCGGATGAAATCCCCTTTGTTGAGAGTGAGCGAGGCGGCCAGGTCGGGGACTTCGATCAAGCCGTTGATCCGCTCCGGCTGTAACGAAGTCACGCCCAACCAGTCCCATCCGCGTTTGATGACTTTGCCCAACGTGCTGATCGCGACGCCGCGTTGATCCTCCGGGAAAGGCGCGGTATGGCGGGACAGATACCCCAACGCCGAGGGCTTGCGCCGGCGAGCCAGTCGAATTGCCAACGGTGCCTCATCCGGTGCCGACAGAGGATGCCGGTCCAACGCTCGCCCATTTACTTCGAGTGCTATGCCGGTTGAATAGTATGATGCCAGAAAGGAGTCGAAGAGCGGCTCCAGTAACGGCTGAAAGTGCCGGCGTAGTGCTCCCTCGACGAACCCAGGATCTAAGAGCGGGGAAAGCGGAGTCTGGAGCTTAAGCCGCACAGCGGTGCCCTGCTCGCCGATCAGTCCCGGCGGGGTTACCCATTGCCAGGGCGCGCGATGGCGCGAGGCCAAGTGCCATCGCGTGGCCACGTGTGTGGTGCCGCGCCTGGTTTCCGTGAGCACTTCTTCGCACACCAGGAGTCCGAGCTTGATGCCCACGCCGGCAAACCCGATGCCTTGGCCGCGCATCTTCGTGCTGGAGGCGATGTCGTGATACTGCCGCATCGCCTTCCGCTGCATGCCGGATCCGTTGTCCACGACGGTCAGTGTGGACTGCGCGGGGTCCGCCGTCATCGTGATCCGGCTGGCCCCTGAATCCAGAGAGTTGGCAATGATCTCGGTGAGGATGGTTTCTTCGATACTGGAGGGATAGGCATCCCGCAAGTCTTCCAGCAGATGTTCGAGATCGACACGGGTCTCGCCCATGTTCTACTCCATGAATCTGCGCTGTGCAGAGGAAGGGACTGTAGACGGAGGCCCAGGCGAAATCAAGGCGAGATAGGCGAACTTCTGGGTGGGGGTCAGACCGGTGAGCCTGGACAGAAAGAGATCGAAGGCTGCTCACTTGCGCTTGCAGGAGATTTGTAATACATTGTGTGACATGAGAAACGCGGTCACCATTCGGCTCGACCAGGACCTTGAACGGATGCTCGACAAGTTTTGTCGGCGCTCGAAACGGAAGCGGAGCGACGTGGTGCGCGATGCACTGCGAAGGCAGCTTGCTTTGATGACGTTTGAGCAGCTTCGCCACAAGGCCATGCCCTTTGCGGAAGCACGCGGCTTCCTCACGGATGAGGACGTTTTTAAAGCCGTGTCGTGAAGGTCTTTCTCGATACCAATGTTCTCGTCAGTGGGTTTGCGACGCGCGGGCTCTGTGCCGATGTCATTCGACTCGTCCTCGCAGAGCACGAGCTCATCACAGCAGACGTTGTCCTGAACGAACTCAAACGAGTTCTCAAGCATAAGATCCAACTCCCAGGCGAACAGATTCAGGAGATCTTAACCTTTCTCGAAAGCCTGACTGTTCAGCCCAAGCCAATAACCTCACCCTCAATTCCAGTTCGCGATGAAGACGATCAGTGGGTTCTCGCTTTCGCATTAGCTGTCAAGGCCGATGTGTTCGTCACGGGCGACAAAGACTTGCTGGATGTGGCAAAGGAAGTCAGTGGTATAACGATCACTGATCCACGCGGCTTTTGGAATCTCGCCAAGAAACAGCCAAGGAAATGAATGTCCCTCGGCAGTGAGTTCGGAAAAAGTCGATACGCGTGCCTGATACCAAATCCACTGACAATTCGCATATAAAGGACGGTTAGCGGGCATGGCAACCAGCAAGAGTGCAAAGAATCCTTCAGATGAGTTCTTCGATAGCCTTGTCTCCAACGGCATTGATTTTCTGAATAGATCCGTTACTGATCTCAAGAAGCGTCCGAAGTACTCTGTTATTAACTTCTGTGTGGGGCTAGAAATTTTCCTAAAGGCACGGTTGATCAAAGAACATTGGGCGCTAGTCGTCACGAAACCAGAGACTGCGATCATCGAGCAATTTCGAGCGGGGGATTTTCATTCCGTTTCCATGGAAGATGCGATTCGTCGGTGAAAAACGTGGCTGGGGAGAGGATTGGGAAAGACGAGGAAATCTCTTTTGAGCAAGTGCGGAAGCATCGAAACAGGCTAGTTCACTTCTTTCACCCCGCGTATGCTCACAGACCGATTGAGAAACTCGTTCAAGAGGTTGTGACCGAGCAATGCAAGGCGTGGTTCTATTTGCACCGTCTGCTGACGCTGAATTGGGAACCACACTTCAGAAAGTATAGGAAGAAAATCCAGAAACTAGATGAACTGATGCATAAGAAGAGAGCATTCCTCAAGGCTAAGTTTTCAGCTTTGAAGCCACATATCGATGTAGAAATATCGAATGGCGTGGAATTCAAGTCTTGCCATTTTTGCGGGTGCAGGGCGGCACGGGTCGAAGAGGCAAACGAGCCGCTTTATGAATCAAGGTGCCTTGTCTGAGAAGCGAGATCTTCCAACTTGTGTGTGCTATGCCCTAACTGTGGTGAGGGTATTGAGGTGGGATTCGAGGGGCCGGGAGAAGGCACTTGTCCAAACGACGATTGCGAACGGGAAACAGATCTGGCGTATTTGCTTAAAAAGCACGGTCCAGTCCAAGACCCCAAAGAAGAATCCGAGGTAATCTATTGTGCCTCATGTGAGCATTATGAGGAATGTGTAATTCCTTTCAATGACGGATATCTATGTCTCTGCTGCGCTGAACGACACGACTTAGAGGAGCAGTGCCACTATTGTGGGAACCACCTAGCTGGTTTTGACCCCGAAGGTTCCGCAGCTTTTGGATGTTTTATGTGCAGCCATGCAATTCCTTGGGATAGAAGTAATGTTTTCGAAGCGGCTGCTCAAAACGGCTGACCAACAAGGCCGCAGCCGAGGAAAACACCGGAGGCGTACCCTCAGGGGTACGTTGAGGATTTTTTCGAGGGGAGAACGAAGTTGGCGGGCGTTTTCAACGGCCGTTAGACTGACTCGACATCCGCAATAATGGTATGCAGTCCGCTTGCCCCTGCCGGCTGCGGTCTCACAATCTCCGCGATTTGCAGCTGCCCCTTCGTGTCCGTCGCGCGCACAACTGTTTGGAACTTACCGCGTTGAGGAGGTTTCCATGTGTAGTTCCAGATGACCCAGGAGTAGGGCGACATGGGCGTTTCGATCTCGCACTCGTTCCATGTCCGGCCGGCGTCGAAGCTCAATTCAACTTTGCTGATGCTGTTTGGCCCGCCGAAGGCGATGCCGCGGAAGAGTTGGTCTTGCCCGCGCAGCGTCTGATAATGTCCCGGGGAATCGATGCGTGAAAAAATTTTGATCGTGCCGTCGTCGGTCCAGCCTTTGCGCTGCCAGTAGCCTTGATAGTCTCCGGGATAGACTTCGATCTCGACGATCCACTTCACGTTCTTGATCCCGTAGAGGCCCGGCACGAGAAGTCTGATCGGGAAACCATGTTCCTTCGGCAACTTCTCGCCGTTCATCAGGAAGGCGAGCATCACGTCGTCTTGCATGGCGCGCTTGAACGGAATGCTGTCGTCGTAGCCATCGATGCCGCGGAACACAACATCGCGCGCGGTCTCTTCGTCGGCTCCGGCTTCTTGCAAAAGCTTCTTGAGCGAAATGCCGCGCCACGTTGCGTTACCCATGCTGTCCCCACCTGGCAACGTGTCGATGCACATGAGAGTCGAGACTTGATCGTGGGAATCGCGATTCAGAATATCGCGCCAGCCGAGTGACATC
>VBOL01000169.1 GCA_005887945.1 Nitrospirota bacterium | reverse complement strand
GTTGCTCGATGGACTGCTGAAGTTGCAGGAAAAGATTCAGCGGGAAAAAGTCTTTGTGAGATAAACCGCGAGACGACCGAGAGAAGCGGGAAATGCGCGACTGGCAAATCGCGCTTTTCTCGCGAGTCGCGCCCGTCTCGCGAACAAGAACTATGCAAGCCCTGCTCGACAACCTGAGGACGAAATTCCCGGACGCGATCCTCGCGACCCGCGTCGACGCCGCACGTGCCGAGACCGCTGTTTCCGTGGCCGCCGCGCATCTGCTGGATATTGCGCGCTATTTGCACGATGCGCCGGAGGCAGTCTTTGACCATCTCACCGATATTTGCTCGGTCGACTATCCCGAAGATCAGCTGCGGTTCGAAGTCGTCTACCACTTGCATTCGCTCCCTCTTCAGCAGCGTCTTCGCCTCAAGGCGCGCATCACGGAGGACGATCCGACGATCGCGTCGGTCACCGACATCTGGAAGGGAGCCAATTTTCTGGAACGCGAAGTCTACGACATGATGGGCATTCACTTTTCCGGCCACCCCGATCTCCGACGCATTTTGTTACCGGAGGATTATACCGAGGGATATCCGTTGAGAAAAGACTTCCCGACCGAAGGGCGCGGCTGGCGCAGCCAGTTCGACTTCATCCCGAGATTGGACGAGCCCCCGCTCGACGCCACCGAGAGCGAAATCACCGAGGAGCAGAAAAACACCTTTCGCGCCGAGCCTGGCGTACCCGGTTCCCAACGGAAAGAGGAATTGCTGCTGAACATGGGGCCACAGCATCCGAGCACCCACGGCGTGTTGCGTGTCGTGCTCGTGCTGGACGGCGAACGGATTGTGAAGGCCACACCGGACCTCGGCTACCTCCATCGAGGCGTCGAAAAATTGTCCGAGGGTCTGGCCTACATGCAGATTATCCCACACACGGACCGGCTCGACTATGTTTGTGCCATGTCCAACAACTACGCGTACGTGCGGGCCGTAGAAAAACTCCTCGAGATCACGGTGCCTGTCCGAGCTGAATACATCCGGACCCTCGTGGCCGAGATGCAACGCATCATCGGGCACCTCTTTTGGCTCGGCACGCAGGCCCTCGATATCGGCGCCATGACCGTGTTTTTCTGGACCTTCCGGGAGCGCGAAACACTGTTGGACATGTTCGAAAAGCTCTGCGGGGCCCGTCTGACCCTAAACTACTATCGCATCGGCGGTGTCGATAGCGATTTCACCCCTGAGTTGGTCCAACGGATGAACGCGTTCCTCGATATCTTTCCCGAGAAGGTCAAGGAATACGATTCGCTCATCGCGTCGAATCGCATCTGGCTCGGCCGCACGAAGAACGTGGCCGTGCTCTCGGCCGAGGACGCGATCAACTTCGGCTGTACCGGGCCGGTATTGCGAGGGTCGGGCGTCGCCTACGATGTCCGCAAGGCCGAGCCCTACGGTGTGTACGACAAAGTCGATTGGGAAGTGCCGATCGGCAAAATCGGCGACACCTACGACCGGTACTGGATCCGCATGGAAGAAATGCGGCAGAGCGCCAGGATCATCGCGCAATGTCTCGATCAGCTGCCGGCGGGGCCGATCATGGCCGAGGCGCCACAATATATCCCGCCACCCAAGGAGCTGGTCATGCGGGACATGGAAAGCTTGATCCATCATTTCATCATTTACACCCAGGGCATCAAGCCACCGAAGGCCGAGACCTACTGTGCAACCGAGGCCCCAAAAGGCGAATTGGGATTTTTCATCGTCAGCGACGGCAGCGCCCGTCCCTACCGACTGAAGATTCGCTCGCCTTCATTTGTACACATGGGCGCTTTCGACCACATGGCGCGAGGCTACCTGATTTCCGACATCATCACGATCTTCGGGACCTACGACGTCGTGATGGGAGAATGTGATAGGTGACCGTCGCTTGAGAGGCCTCCCTGCTCGCAGACCGCGCACGCTCAGAAGGTGCTCGGTCGATGCGCGCAATAGAGGCTCCCTCAAGCCACGGTCACAGAGAGAGTGTGATGTTAAAAGAGAAGTATCAGAAAGAAATTGACGACATCGTGAGCCGGTATCCGGTGAAGCGCTCGGCGTTGATTCCATTGCTGTACCTGGCGCAACAAGATGAGGGCTTCGTGTCCGAAACGGCGATGAAGGAAATCGCGGGGCTGTTGCGTTTGACCCCGCCCCAAGTCTATGAGACGGCCACGTTTTATACGATGCTCAATCTCAAGCGCGTGGGGAAATTTCATCTCCAAGTCTGCAAGTCTCTGATGTGCGCGCTGGCCGGGTCGGATACAGTTATCGGGTGGGTTAAGACGAAATTCGGAATCGGACCGGGTGAGACGACAGCAGACGGACTCTTTACCCTCAGCGCGGTCGAATGCCTCGCCGCCTGTGGCACCGCGCCGATGATGCAAGTCAACGAGGACTATTACGAACAGCTCACAGAAGACAAATTCGACCGAATCCTGGCCGATCTAAAAAAAGACGGGACCTGTTCGCTCAAGACCGGCCCGTTTATGTGGCCGGAGGCGCCGAAGGCGCAAGTAAAAGGTTAAAAGGTTAAAAGGCAAAAGTAAAATGCTGGCTGACAAGCACCTCACTTTTACCTTTTAACCTTTTAACCTTTTTACTTGCGGCAACCATGCTCAAGCACGAACTGATATTGCTCAAGAATATGATGCAGCCGGGGTATACCGGTTCGCTCCAAGACTACGAGCGAACGGGCGGCTACCAGGCGCTCCGTAAGGTTGTGGGGAAAGTGCCGCCGACCGAGGTCACCGCCACAGTGATGAAATCTGGGCTCCGTGGACGAGGCGGCGCAGGCTTCCCGACCGGTGTGAAATGGGGATTCCTGCCCAAGGGCTACCAGGGCCCGCGCTATCTCTGTTGCAACGCGGACGAGAGCGAACCAGGCACATTCAAGGATCGCCAGCTTATCGAACGCGATCCTCACCAAATTCTGGAAGGTATCGTACTCGCCTGCTACGCAATCGGAGCAGAATCCGCCTACATTTATATACGAGGCGAATTTGTCCTTGGGGCCAGGATCTTGGAAAAGGCGATCGCCGAGGCGCGAACCGCCGGCTACATCGGCACGAACATCCTTAGCGCAGGAATCACCGCCAATGTGTGGGTGCACCGAGGCGCCGGCGCCTATATCTGCGGAGAAGAAACGGCATTGCTGGAGTCGCTCGAAGGCAAGCGCGGCTTGCCACGCGTCAAGCCGCCATTCCCCGCGACACACGGTCTCTACAACAAACCGACCGTGGTGAACAACGTCGAGACCCTGGCAAACCTCCCTCACATCATCAGCCGGGGCCCCGGATGGTTCGCGTCGATCGGCTCCCCGCCGAAGAGCACTGGCACCAGAATCTTCTGTGTCAGCGGCCATGTGAAACGGTCGGGGAACTACGAAGTGCCGATGGGGATCACGTTCCGCGAATTGATCTACGATCAAGCCGGAGGCATGCGCTCCAACAAACCGCTCAAGGCCTTCATCCCGGGTGGGGCGTCAGCGCCATTCCTCACGCCGGATCATCTCGACGTCAAACTCGATTTTGAGTCCGTTGCCGCCGCCGGCTCCATGCTCGGCTCCGGCGGGGTCACCGTGATGGAAGAGGGCACGGACATGGTATGGGCCGCGCTCCGCCTCATGGAGTTTTTCTATCATGAGTCCTGCGGCAAATGCAGCCCCTGCCGCGAGGGAAGCGCCTGGCTGGTGCAAACCATGCGCCGAATCGTCGCTAAGCGAGGACGGAAGGAGGACCTTGAAACCTTGGTCGATCTATGCAAGAACATCGAGGGCCGGACGGTCTGCGCGTTCGGCGATGCGGAAGTGGCGCCGATTATGAGCACGCTCAAATATTGGCGGCCTGAGTACATCACGCTGATTCACGAAGCGGAGGCAACGAATCTCATTCGTCCCGAACAGATAGTCGGGAGACACTAATCCGGGATTGACGATTGCACCAGTGGAACCATTTGACTCATTGCCCCGATCAGACAATGAAACAATCGTCAATGACTCAATGATCCAATTTTAACCATGCCTAGCACCACAACAGAGACCGTTCGCTTGACGATCGACGGCATTCCCATCTCGGTGCCGAAAGGCACATTGGTGATCGAAGCCGCTCGCCGGGTCGGCGTGATGGTTCCGCACTTCTGCTACCATCCGAAACTCAAGCCGGATGCGAACTGTCGCATGTGCCTGGTCGAAGTCGAAAAGATGCCGAAGCTCCAGACATCATGCAGCACCGTGGCGACCGAGGGCATGGCTGTTCGGACCGCCACGACGGTCGTTCACAACGCCCACAAGTCGGTGCTCGAATTCATCCTGGCCAATCATCCGTTGGATTGCCCGGTCTGCGATCAAGGCGGGAAGTGCGATCTCCAAGATTTTTCCCATGAATACACCGCGACCGCCAGTCGATTTGTCGAGATCAAGCGCATTTTTCAGAAGGAATATTTCAGCCCCCTAATCGAAACGCAGATGAACCGTTGCGTGCAATGTTTACGTTGTGTCCGCTACTGCGACGAGGTGATGGACGTCAAGGCGCTTGCCCCGAGCGGACGAGGCACGATGACCGAGATCAAGCACTTCGGCGCCCATCCCTTGGACTGCGAATTCTGCGGCGGCTGCGTGCAGATTTGCCCGGTCGGCGCCATTACCAGCCGGCTCTCGATGTACGAATACCGTCCCTGGATGCTCAAACGCGCCGACACGGTCTGCACCTTTTGCGGCGACGGCTGCCAGATCACGGTCCAAACCAAGGACCAGGAGTTGATCGAGGTGAACAGCGCCCAGGGTGCCGGTCGGAACAACGGCGACCTGTGCGCGCGCGGGTTCTTTGGATTTCACGCGACAAGCCATCCCAGCCGAGTGACCCATCCGTTGATCAGACGGAACGGCGCGCTGGTCGAAGCCACGTGGGAAGAGGTATTGGAGTTTGTGGCCGAACAGACCAACCGGCTCAAGTTAGCGCATGGCCCGCACGCCTTCGGCGGACTGATTTCCGGCCGCTGTACCAACGAAGAACTCTATCTGTTCCAGAAGTTCATGCGCCTCACGATCGGGACCAATAACCTCGATAGCAGCGCGCGGTACGGCCATGTCAACGGGGTGCAGGCCATGCGATTGGTGCAAGGCACGCATCGCTGGACCGTGACGTTTGAGGACATCACGCAAGCTGACGTGCTCCTCCTGGTCGGCACCAACATCACTGAAGCCAATCCAATTACCGGCCTCAAGGTCAAAGAAGCCGTCAAGAAACATGGCGCCACATTGTTGACGATCGAGGCAATTCAGCCTGCGATCGGCACGATCAGCAACATTACCAACCTGTCGCAGCAACATCTCTGTGTGGCACCGTTCCAGTTCGGAGCAGTCGTCCTGGGCCTGCTGAAGGCAGTGGTTGAGGGGAACCATATCGACAGCACGCTTCGCCAACGGGCATCAGACTATGTCTCGGCTGTCTCCCAAGCGGTCCAGAAACTGGCCTGGGACGATCTGGCTCTGAGCACAGGGGTATCGCGCGAGTCGTTCGCCCAGATGGCCGTATCCGTGGCTGGAGGACGTCGTGTCGTGGTGCTCGCCGGCCAGACCCTGTTACGCAGCCCAGGCGGCTATGGCATCTGTCTTAATCTCCTCGATCTGCTTCTTTTGTCCGGAAAGTTGACCGCACAGGGCTGCGGCTTTGCTCCCTTGGCGGAAGAGAATAATGATCAAGGGGCGGTTGAAATGGGAGCGATCGCGGAACTGCTTCCCGGCGCGCTCGACCTCGCCGATCAGGACGCGCGCGCCCAGTTGACTCGTGCCTGGAAAGAGGAACTCCCCCTGGCAGCAGGAGCCACACTCATCGAGATGATCGACCGTGTGCAAGCCGGGATCATCAAGAGCCTCTTCATCATCGGAGAAAATCCTGTCGGGAGCCTTCCGCCCCAGACCGGGGTCAAAGAGGCACTAAGCAAACTCGATCTCCTTGTGTGCCAGGAACTGTTTCTCACGGAAACGGCTGCGCTTGCCCATGTGGTGCTCCCGGCAGCCTCCGCCATGGAAAAAGCCGGGACTTTCACCAATACCGAGGGCCATGTCCAGGCCGTTCGGCCCGCGATCGATCCGGTTGGGGACAGCCGTCCCGACTGGGAAATCCTGTCGGCCCTCTCGGTCTTCCTCGGCGTGCCGTTGGAATACGGCGAGGCCAAGGAAATCCTCAAAGAGATCCGGGCGGTGATTCCCGGTTACGGATCGCTCGGCCTATCGCCGATCCCTCCCGCAGTGGATCCTACCGCCGTCGACCGATACGTGAACGAGGGATATCGCCATGACTTTGCAACTCGATATACTCTGCCCGCGCGAGCCGTGCGTCCGGAGGGAACGGTCCAGCTTGGGCTGGTCCAGAGCCTGTTCCATTCAGGAAAGCTGTCGACCCATTCGAAGGGACTGCTGCAGATCGAACCGAGCGGGTTCTTGCAGATGAATCCCGTGGATGCCGCTCGATTTGCCATCGGCACGGGGGATCGAGTTCGCCTCTCGAACAGCCGGGGCGAGTTCACTACCGCGGTGAAAGTGCTCGATCGCGTGCCCGAGGGATTGGCCTGGTTCCCCGATCACTTTGCACAGGACGCAATGCGACTCTTTGACTGTGTCATCGATCCGGACACGAAAGTCCCATCCTGTCGGGCGGCGTCCGTATCGGTGATGAAAACAACGTAAGCGGACGAGAACCAAATGGTTTTCTCACTTGTCATCCTGGAGTGTCGTCGTGACTGAACTAAGCTTGCGACTTGCAGTTTCGCTCGCCCAGATACTGACGGAGATGGGCATCGTGATGGTGACAGTCGCGACCATGACCTATTTCGAGCGGAAGGTGCTCGGCTGGATGCAGGATCGCATGGGCCCGATGGAAGTCGGTCCCTATGGAATCCTCCAACCAGTCGCCGACGGCATCAAATTGTTCTTCAAAGAGGACATCGTGCCGGCCGGCGCGAACAAGGCTATGTTCGCCCTGGCGCCGATGTTGACCATGGTCGTCTCCATGATCGGATTCGCCGTCATTCCCTTCGGTCCGAACATGACCATGGACATCTTTGGGCTCACGATCAAACCGTTCGTCGTCGCCGACATCAATATCGGGATCTTGTACATCCTGGCGATTGCCTCGATCGGCGCCTACGGCATTATCCTGGGAGGCTGGGCATCCAACAGCAAGTACTCACTGCTGGGAGGCTTGCGCGCCGCGGCCCAGGTCATCAGCTACGAGTTAAACGTCGGGCTGGCCATCGTCGGCGTGCTGCTGTTGGCTGGGTCTCTGAGCCTCGTGGAGATCACAGAAGCCCAGGCATGGCATTGGTTCATCTGGGGAGCACGCCCCGACGGATTCTTTCCGATCCATACCCAAATCTTCGCCTTTGTCGTCTTCATCATTTCTGCCGTGGCCGAGACCAATCGTATCCCGTTCGATCTACCGGAGGCAGAAAGCGAACTCGTGGCTGGATTCTTTACGGAATATAGTGGTATGCGGTTTGCTTTCTTCGTCAGCGCGGAATATGCCAGCATGACCCTCGTGTCCTGCGTCGCCGCCTCGTTGTTCTTAGGTGGCTGGAACGCCCCCTATCCTGGCACGATCTTCGAGTATGTCGGCCTCGAACAGCTGGCCTGGGTGGAACACATCGCCTGGTTTGCGTCTAAAGTCTATTTTTTTCTCTTCCTGTTCATCTGGATACGCGCTACGTTGCCCCGACTGCGCTACGATCAATTGATGCGGTTCGGTTGGAAGGTCATGTTGCCGATCGCGCTGGCCAACATCATCATCACGGCCATCACCGTGTATTTCTTTCCTAGGGGCTGAAACGGGTTATCTGGTTTGGTTGGTGTGTTTCACTGCACTGGCCAGAGGGCATAGACATCGAAATCAACTGAACAAACCAGAACCATCAAATAAACCAGACGAACAAGTAGACCAGAGCAACATGACATTCAAACATTGGATCAAGACCATCACCTTCTACGAAATCCTCGTCGGGATGAAAGCCACGATGTCGCACATGTTGCACTATCGACCAAGCACCCTGCAATACCCGCACGAAAAGCGGACGCTGCCGGACAACTATCGCGGGATGCTGGCCCTGTTGCGGTACGACGACGGGACGGAAAAATGTGTCGGCTGCGATCTGTGCGAAGCCGCCTGCCCGTCACGGGTGATTCGCGTGGTCAGCGCGGAAGTGCCGGGCGAGCCGACGAAGCGCTACGCGAAAGAATATTACATGGACATGACCCGCTGCCTGTTTTGCGGGATGTGCGTCGATGCCTGTCCGGTGGATGCCCTCGGCATGACGCGCGAATACGAGTGGGCGGTGTACGACAAGCGGCAGCTGGACCTCAACAAGGAACAATTGCTCGCCATCGGCGACCGGTCGTTCCCGGTTCGCGAGAAGCAGTTGGAACTCCAACACCCGAATGTGGCGTTCTTCAACGTCGCGTTCAAGCACCTGCCGCAA
This sequence comes from Nitrospirota bacterium, assembly GCA_005887945.1. Taxonomy (GTDB): domain Bacteria; phylum Nitrospirota; class Nitrospiria; order Nitrospirales; family Nitrospiraceae; genus Palsa-1315. Next base: position 2,398 of record VBOL01000169.1, on the reverse strand, counting down.
AAACCTGACTGAATCGCCTGCGCTTGGCCCTCCTTGCTGTTAGAGGTCGCCGGGCAGGATGGCCGCGCGAGGCTAGCGTGACGAGTGGAATCAGATCTTGCGCATTGGGCTTGTTGTGCCTTCTTGCCTGGCATGCCCGTCGCGTGCGTGAGAAGCATGGACAAAGGCGTGTTCCTGGCCAAAGAGGCTGTCTTGGCAGACTCAGGGTGGGCGGGTGACATAGCCGCCGGGGTCGGGCGGGTGAGAAGAGCGAGTTTTCCAGGCTCCCAGGGCATAGAGGAAGACGTGTGATAGAACAGGTGTTTTTTTTCTATTTTGCATGTGTGATCGCCGCCGCATCGGTGCTCGTCGTCGCGGCGCACAATCCTATCTACAGTGCGCTGGCGCTGCTGATCATGTTTTTTCACGTAGCGGGGCTCTTCGTCACGCTCCACGCGGAGTTCCTCGCAGCCGTTCAAATCATCGTCTACGCCGGCGCCATCCTGGTCCTCTATCTCTTCGTCGTGATGTTGCTGAACCTGCGACATGATGATCGTTACCATCGGCAATGGCCCATGGCTGCCGCGGTGGGGGTGACGCTGGTCATCGAGGCCGTCATCCTCACGGCGATGAAGGGCTGGGCAACCCCTGTCGTGGCAACCGGCACAGAGACTACCGTCGAGGGAACCAGCAATGCCGGGACGATCGGTGACGTGCTCTATTCCACCTATTTGTTTCCCTTCGAGGTGGCGTCCTTGATTCTGCTCGTGGCGATGATCGGCGCGATCATCCTGGCCAAGAAAGACCTGGGGGAGCCTACGGAATCATGACGGTCCCATTGTCCTACTATCTCGTGCTGAGCGGCATCGTGTTCCTGACCGGAGTCATAGGAGTTCTCCTTCGTCGGAACATCGTCATCATCTTGCTGTCGGTCGAATTGATGTTGAATGCGACGAATATCAACTTCGTCGCCTTTTCGCAGTACCTTCACAATGTCGCAGGGCAAGTCTTCGTCTTCTTTGCCCTCACGGTCGCCGCGGCAGAGGTCGCGGTCGGGTTGGCCATCATCATTGCCTTGTATCGAGCCAAGTCCACGATCAACATCGACGAATTTCAGTTGCTGAAATGGTGAGCAAACCGTGTTTCGCGAAACGTGAAGCGTCGTTCGCGACTGACGGAGTACGTGTATTGGGATACGGCTCATCCCTGGCGATTCACGAGCGACGAACGACGAGAAACGATTTCTGATGACCTACGAATTCATTCCGCTCCTTCCGCTGGTGTCGTTCCTGATTCTCGGGATCTTCGGACATTGGATCAAGGACAAGGCCCATCTCGTCGCCGTACCAGCGGTAGTCGTGTCGTTGCTGCTCTCGCTCTTGGTCTTCTTCGACGTGGCAGGCGGCCACCAGACGAGCTTCACTCTCTACACCTGGCTAACCTCGGGCATGCTCGATATTCACATCGGCTTTTCTATCGACCGGCTGACTGCTGTGATGTTGCTCCTGGTCACAACCGTCAGTTCGCTCGTCCACATCTATACCATCGGATACATGCGCGGAGATCCTGGCTATGCCCGCTTCTTCAGCTACATCGCCCTCTTTACCTTCTCGATGCTGATGTTGGTCATGGCGGACAACCTGCTTCAACTCTTCATCTTCTGGGAAGCAGTCGGTCTCTGTTCCTATTTGCTCATCGGTCACTGGTATGAGCGGCCGGCTGCCTGCTCTGCCGCCACCAAGGCCTTCATCGTCAACCGCGTCGGCGACTTCGGCTTCATGCTCGGCCTCCTGTTGGTCTGGTCCAGCTTCGGATCACTCGACTATCACGAAATGTTTGCCCGCGCGCACGAGTCCGCAGGCGACGTCATGAATGTCCTCGGTCCGTTTGGAGGAACCTGGCACGTTTCCGTGCTCACACTCATCTGCGTCTTATTGTTCACCGGTGCAGTGGGCAAATCGGCCCAAGTGCCGCTCCATGTCTGGCTGCCGGATGCGATGGAAGGCCCCACCCCCATCTCGGCGCTTATTCATGCTGCGACGATGGTCACGGCTGGCGTGTTCATGGTCGCGCGATTGGCTCCACTGTATAACCTGTCTCCCGTCGCCATGGCGGTCGTGGCGATCACCGGCGGAGTGACGATGGTCGTTGGGGCGACCATCGCCTTGACCCAGACCGACATCAAGCGTGTCGTGGCCTACTCGACAGTCAGCCAGCTCGGCTACATGATCATGGCCTGTGGCCTCGGCGCCTATGCCGCTGGCATGTATCATCTCCTGACCCACGGCGCGTTCAAAGCCCTCCTGTTTCTCGGTTGCGGGTCCGTCATCATCGCCCTGCATCACGAGCAGGATATGCGGCGCATGGGCGGGTTGAAAGACAAATTGCCGGTCACCTATTGGACGTTCGTGGTGGGCTC
>VBOL01000011.1 GCA_005887945.1 Nitrospirota bacterium | reverse complement strand
GATGGCAGTTTGAACAAATATCGACATTGATATCACCACCCGTCGATCGGGTCTTATATTTATTGCCGCAGGCGCAATGCACCGCGACTTCCCGATACACGGGATGAATACCCTTCTTCATAATTCACACTCCCTAAACGTCACAATCATCAAACTTCGCCCATTCGAAGGCCCGCCACTGTACCCTGTATCAGCGACCAGATACAAGACGGATATTATCGATTCATCGACTGCAGGAACTCCTGATTGGTCTTGGTGCCATGCAGCTTGTCCATCAGAAATTCCATGGCTTCCATCGTCCCAAGCGGACTCAACACCTTGCGCAAAATCCACATCTTGTTGAGACGATCCTTATCCACCAACAATTCTTCTTTTCTCGTCCCGGACTGGCTGATATCGATGGCCGGGAAGAGCCGTTTGTCGGCTAGACGGCGATCGAGATGGACTTCCATGTTGCCGGTCCCTTTGAACTCTTCAAAAATAACATCATCCATCCGGCTACCAGTGTCAACAAGAGCTGTCGCCATAATGGTGAGACTGCCGCCGTTTTCGATGTTGCGGGCCGCCCCAAAGAACCGCTTCGGCCGCTGGAGCGCGTTCGAATCCAACCCTCCCGACAACACCTTGCCGCTTGGCGGCGCAATTGTATTGTAGGCACGCGCCAGGCGAGTAATGCTATCCAGCAGCACGACGACATCTTTCTTATGTTCGACCAGTCGCTTGGCCTTTTCGAGCACCATTTCGGCCACCTGGGCATGGCGTTGGGCCGGCTCATCGAAGGTGGAGCTGATGACTTCGGCCTTCACCTGCCGCTGCCAGTCGGTGACTTCTTCCGGCCGCTCGTCGATGAGCAGCACGATTAAGGTCACTTCCTTGTGGTTTTTAAGAATGGCCCGAGCGATGGCCTGCAGCAACATCGTTTTTCCGGTCCGGGGAGCCGCAACGATCAACCCACGCTGGCCTTTGCCGATCGGGGTCGTGAGATCCATCACACGGGTACAATATTCTTCACGGTCGAACTCAAGGACCAGACGCTCTTCCGGATAGAGCGGCGTCAGGTTATCGAAGAGGATTTTGTCGCGAGACACTTCTGGATCTTCATAATTGACCTTCTCGACCTTGAGCAACGCAAAGTACCGTTCGCTCTCCTTCGGCGGCCGGATCTGCCCGGACACAATGTCGCCGGTGCGCAGATTGAAACGCCGGATTTGAGAGGGCGAGATATAGATATCGTCGGGACCGGGTAGATAGTTCGAATCGGGAGCGCGCAGAAATCCGAACCCATCAGGGAGCGTTTCAAGCACACCTTCGCCGAAGACCACGCCGTTGTTCGCGGTCTGCGCCTGCAGAATCGCAAAAATCAATTCCTGCTTCCGCAGATTGGGTGCGCCATCGATCTTCAGATCGCGCGCAACCTCATTGAGATCGGCGATGGACTTCTGCTTCAACTCCGCCAGATGCATAACCTCCCCCTTCGTTTGTGTCATGAGTATCCTCTTAAGCCCTCCGCTGCATCGTTATCGGCAGCGATCGCACGTGGTGAACCATGGGAAATTATCCACGGACTGAATAGTTTAGTAATGGTATTGCGTTGATGATTGTGTCGTGTATATCAGCTACAAGAGGGTGACCCGTGAGGGACTTACCTGTTTTCGCTCGTCGCTATCAGGGTACGACTCTGTCTCATGGTTGCGGATATTGTTGCAGGCCGGAACTCGTGCCGAGCTGACTCGCCTCTGTCGCCCTGAGCAATTGTGACTTGTATCGAGACGCGCCCCGGAAGTCTTGCTTGTGTGTGGAGATAACTTTGAATCGAGCTGAGATCGTGAGTGAATAATAACGCGAGCGGTGTTCCTTGTCAACAGGGATATCTCTTTTTCACGCTACCCACTTCGCGCTGAGCCAGTCCAGCCGGACATGCCTCTTCATGACGACACAATTTACTTACACCGACGCCTACGGTTGCAGCGCAAAAGAGTGGTGTGCTAAATGAGGGGCTTCGCGGAGGCACACCATGGCGCACGACGACGAACACGGACAGCACGAGCGAATATTTACATTGTCCGAGGCCAATCGCCTCATCCCTCAGCTCAATTCCAAGTTGACATCGATTCAGCAAGCCAAGGCCATCTTGTCACGCACGAAAGAAGATATTAAGAAAGCCAGCGCCCAGGCCGAATATGGCGGGGGCAGTACGGTTGGACACCTCTACATCGTTGGTCTCCAACAAGTCAGTACGAATCTTCAGGCGATTCAGGAACTCGGCATCCTGGTGAAGGACCTGGATCTCGGTCTCTGTGACTTTCCCCATCTTCGTGACGGCCGAGTGGTCTATCTATGCTGGAAGCTCGGAGAACAAGAAGTTCGCTGGTGGCATGAAACAACCACCGGCTATAAAGATCGCTGCCCGCTAGAGGACCTAGCCTGAGGTCGGAATCCTATTCCTTAACCCTCGAGACATTTATGAAATTTGTCATACTCGGATTCGACGGTCCCGACGGAGAGGCCAAGCGAAAAATCTATCGCCCGGCGCATCTCGCCAAGATGGAACCCCTAGATGCGCAAGGCCGGGTCGTGTTAGCAGGTCCGCTCACGGATAAGCCAGGGAGTCTTATCGTCATCGAAGCGGACTCGCTGGAAGACGCGCGACAGTTTGCTCGCGAAGACCCCTATACTGTCCACGGTGTATTTGAACGGGTCGACGTCCACCCATTTTCTCAAGTCTTTCCGAAAGAACGGTAGCCGAAGGCCTGTCGCTTCACTCCTTCAGCCCTTACTCCGTTTGCCCCGCTCTGGTTGCATTGCCGCTTCAGCCATCGCGCGGTATAGTTATCTCAATGGAACTGTACTGGCGATTGTTCTATTCTTATTTTTTCGTGTTCTTTCTATGGGGAATCCCCGCGTTCAGCGCCTCCACAAAAACCGTCATCGCTGATGGCCAATATGTCATGGCCGATGGCGACACCTTAGCCAGCGCGGAAGAAAAAGTCCTCCAACGAGCCCAACGCAACGCGGTGGAAGAAGCGGGCGTCTATCTCGAATCTACATTCCGCGATGTGGAAAAAGAATCTGGCGGGAGAAGCACGCAAACCAGTTCGCTGGAAATCAGAACAATTGCCGCCGCTGTCACGGAAACGGAAATCCTCGAATCCAGGCGCTCCTTCGAGCTGGATCGTCCCGTCTTCTTCATACGCATTCGTGCCACGGTCAATGTAAGCAGTCTGGCGGAGGCGATACGCCGACTTCAATCCGACCAGCAACTCGCACAACACTTTCGCCAACTCCAACAGGAAAATCACCAATTGCGCTCGCAACTGCAAGAGCTTCAACAGCCGCCGATCGGCGTCCGAATGCTGGCAATCGATCCGGACGGGAAGTCCGCCTCATACCAACGGGCACGCGCGATGCTCGAGACTGCTCTCCATACATCGAATCTGCGGGACAAGATCCAGATCAGCACCGACGCCGCTACCCTTGACGATCGCTACGTCGATCCATTAATTGTGCGAGGGCAAACCTATCTCCGACTCGTCTCACTGGCCTTTTCCCACCAGGCTCAGGCATTGGACTATGCGAACTATCTGGACAAAGCCAGGATAGACTTCGATCGCGCCATCACACTCGACGACAAGAATGTATGGGCATGGATTGGGAAAGGGGATGTACTCACGTGGCTGAAACAATGGGACGAGGCTGCCGCTGCCTATGAGCAAGTTCTTGAGCTCGATCCGTTTGCTGATATCGCTCGCCAGCGCCTGATCGACGTATACACGACTCAAGCCCGCCGTCAGGCGAACACCAAATCTTGGCATCACGCGTTGGCGACGCTGAAAAAACTCCTCAACGCCCAAACGCCTGAAAGTTGGATCCCCTATCAAAAAGAGGCGTATGCACTGCGGAGCGAAATCTATCTCAAGCTGAATCAGCCGGAACAGGCGATTGAAGATCTGTCCACCGTTATTCGGGTCGACCCCACCAATGCTGCCGCCCTGGTGACCAGAGCAAAACTTTATCGAGAACGTTTACAGGGTCGGCTCGCCAAAGATGACCTTGAGCGAGCCTGCGTCCTCGGATCGATTCCAGCCTGTGAGCAATTGCCGTAACACCACGCAACATGTTGACTTCGTGTCAATAATTCATGCGCGAGCAAGCCTATAGCCGCCTGAGATCTACCGATTGGTTTGACAGACTGGAGGAGCCAATCCTATAATGCGGGTCTTATAGTGCGCGCTCCGAGGGGCGCTAGCTAGATGGATGCCTGCGGGCAAAGCCCACTTCTTAGGACAAAAGGCCTAAGCCTCCTTCGTTCGATAGCCCAAAATTTCTCGGCGGTGGGCCTTCTGCGAGGTTGCAGGGGGCACGAAAAAAGCTTAGAGTGAGGATGGCTGAGACCAGGGGATAAACCTGTGTTTCTCGTTCTTTAACCCCTTGCCGGAGATTAAGCTGTAATGACTCAGTATCGTGTCCTTCCAGGTCCGGAACATTTCCTTCCTCCATCGGCTGCCAGCATGGGCATTTATTTGCCGAACCCTGGGGAAGCTCACATCAACGGTGTCATCGTCCCAGAGGAAAAGGCATACGAGGAAGCCGCGAAACAATTCCTCATGGCCAAAGTACCGACCCTCTTCCCTGGCCCCTTAGTTCTGTGGGCCTGGAACGAAAAGGCGGCCAAGAAGGCCACGGCCATCCGTCACTTGTACAACACACTCAAGGAATGTGTGCAACCAGGGCAAACGCCCATGCTGATCCCGATGCCGGACTACCGCCCCAAATATCCCAAGATCAATCCTGAAGTCGAGATCAATCCCAACCACCCGAATCTGACCATCTGGCACAATAAAATCGATTGCTGCATGTTCATCGGAGTCCACTGCCATCAAGCAAATTTGTCGCTCAAAATCATTAGGGGCGGTACGTCCTGCTACACGATTGCTATGTGCGCTCAAGCCGGCCATGAAGATGCGATGCTGTCGTTCCGCGATGCATCCGTCGAAAAGATTATGAATCTGGCCGATGCCGTGAAAAGATTAAAAGGGACGGTTAACCCACGGCTGACATCAGCCAAAAGCGGAGCCTCAAACTAAGCTAAACCGTTTGAGGTTCTGAAGACAGTGAAAGGAGCCTGAACCATGGCAGACACACACTCAGTCATCGGCACAAAAAACAAAAAAGGGCAGACCTTTACCGACACCTGGAAGTTGATGAATGAAGCGCCGCGCACGCCGTCATTCTTTACGGGCAGCGAGGTCATCAAGGAAGCGCTCCGGCGGGCCAGCTGTGACGTCATGATCGCGTATCCGATTACACCGCAGAGCGAAGCGGCTGCCTTGATCGGCGAGCTCTTTGCCGAGGGGTACATCGGCGACTACTTCCGCGGCGAGAGCGAATTCGCCGTCATGTCGCAATGCGCAGGCGCGGCCTTCGGCGGGGCTCGCGTGTTTACGACGACCGCGGGACCCGGCACGATGCGCGCGATGGAGAACTTCCCGATGTGGGCCGGCGCACGGTTGCCTATTCAGATGATCGTCACCTGCCGCGGCATCAACTCGCCGCTGTCGATTCAGCCGGACACACTCGAGATTGCGTATCTTCTGAATACCGGCATGCTTGTCTGGCATGCAGAAACCGCACAGGACTTTTTCGATTGGATCCTCAAAGGCTACATGGTGTCGGAAGAGCCTGATGTGCACCTCCCCTTGGCACTGTGCTGCGACGGATTCTTCGTGACTCACACCAAGGACGTCGTCAATCTCACCCCGGCCGACATGTGTCTTCCACCCTATGACCCATACCGCTCTCCCGTGCCCTGCATGGACATGGAATGTCCGCCGGTCCGGATGATGCGCGATCCGTTTGTCATGAAGAGCAACTACATCAGCTATGCCACCCACGCCTCCTGGCAACAAGAAGTCTGGGCTGCAGTGGAACGGTCCCGCAAGCACACAATCAAGTGGCTGAACGGCTTGATCGAGACAGAAAATACCGATGCCGAGGTCATCATCGTCACCTCTGGTACGGCGGTGTCGCAAGGTCGTGAAGCCATCCGGCTCCTCGATGACGAAGGCATCCGTTGCGGTCTAGTAAAAATCAAGGCCTTGAGGCCTTGGCCAGGCGAGGAAATCCGTGAAGCCACAAAAAACGCCAAGCACATTATCGTCCCCGAATTTAACGTGACCGGATGGATGGCAAAGGAAATTAAGGCCACCATCCCGAACAGCGAACGTGTGCACGCCGGCCCGCGTGTCTGCGGAGGCATGACGATGCCGCCGGAAATTATTGTCTCTGAAATCAAGACCCTGCTCGGCATGCGCACCATGTCATTGGCCGGTCGCGGCAGTTGATCGCACCTAGCAGCAAAAACGGAACGATCTGAATTAGACGCACCATTGAGGAGGCCGCAATGAGCAAGGAACGTATCAAGATTTCTGAAGACCTATACGACATCATGCCGTCCGACTATCAAGATCTGGTCAAGAGCGCGACCTACGGTAAGGAAGACCGGGGGTGGAAGGATATCGGCAACAGCAAGGAGCTGATCGAGCAGCACTCCCTCTGCGCCGGCTGCCCAGAATCCATGGCCTTTCGGTACATCCTGGCGTCATTGCCGAACCCTGAAGACACCGTCATGGTCGGCTCCACAGGCTGCACCAGCCTGGTGTTCCCCATGGTGGCCGTGCACAACATTCACTCCCTCTTCGGTAACCAAAACGCCATCGCCTCCGGCTTAAAACGAGCCTTGAGCGTCCGCTTCCCAGGTCGGACGAAAGACGTGGTCGTACTCGCCGGCGACGGCGCCACCGTCGATATCGGTCTCGACATGACACTTCAAGCCTGGTTCCGCCAGGAGAAGTTCACCCCGATTTGTTTCGATAACGAACTGTACGCTAACACCGGTGGCCAGGAAAGCGGCCTGATGCAGAAGGGGTTCGTCGCCAAGATGGCGCCGGTTGGGAAGCTCTTCGACAAGGTTCGTCTGCCCGAAATCGCTCGCGAGTCAGGCTGCCATTACGTCGTTCAATGCACCGTCAGCAAACCCTCCCTCATTGAAAAGGTGGTCCGGAACGCGGTAATGATCGCACGCGAAATCGGCCCGACCTACCTCCAGCTCTATACGCCTTGCATTCTCGAAATCGGAAAGAACAGCATGGAAGGGCTCCAGGAAATGCGGGATTCTGAAAAACCAACCGAGCGGTTCGCCTACAAAGAGTACATCAGCGAACCAGCCAAGCAACTCCTCGCAGAGGTGTCCGCCAAGGACAAGGAAAAGAAGGCCGCTGCAAAACAGCTCGCCTCGCAGGGAGCCTAATCCGATTCTGGAGGAGAGACGACCATGATCAAGAAAAGACTGAATGTCCGGATGTCGGGATTAGGCGGGCAGGGCGCCGTCACCGCAGCGCATGTCCTGGCTATGGCTGCCAACCGCGACGGCAAGTTTTCGATCTCCAATCCCTTCTTCGGTGCCGAGAAACGCATGGCGCCGGCGGAGAGCTATTGTCGGATCGGCATCGAACGGATCTACGACCGTGGCGAGTTGGTATTTCCCGACGTCATCCAGGTCTTTCATCCTCAGGTCATCACCATGGGGAAGAGCTATACCATGCCCTTCTACTCCGGCGTGAAGGAAGGTGGCCTCGTCATCATCAACTCTGACCAGGAGCTTCTGTCAGGAGACGACATTGACCGTCTCAAGAGTCTGAATGTCTCCGTATTTTATATTGCGGGAACCGAACTCGCGATCGAGGTGGCCGGCACCGAGTTATCGACGAATATGTCGATGATCGGATCGGTCGCAGGCATCACCAAGTGCGTCTCGATGGAGGCTCTGGACGGCGCCTTACAGGAACGGTTTGGTAAGAAGTTCGTCGCCTCAGGTGGAACCGCCTCCTTGGATGAAGCGATCAAGAAAAAATTCGCCAAAAAAGAAATGTTGCTGGCCAAGAACCTTGCAACCATGCAGGCGGCCTATGAAATCGCCAGTACATGGGCCGAGAAGAATATGTATGAGCTGCGAGTCGGCAATCCTGCCGTTGCGGCTTAACGAGAGAGAAGGAACCAGTTCGCATGTATAACGTAGCGCAAGTCATCGACGAGAAATGCGTGGCCAAGAAGGGGTGCCGGCTGTGTATCATGTATTGCCCGGAGGCCAACTGTCTCGACCTCAATTCAAACAAGATGGTAGCCGAAGTGATCATTGACCGCTGTAAAGGCTGCGAGCTCTGCGTGATCGTCTGCGACGCGGCCAAGCATCATGCCATCACCATGCAGGCAGTCAGCGCCACCGGACAGCTGATGGCCCAGAAAGGTGAGTCCGCAGCCATTGGGCAGGCCTACCAAGGATAACCGTTTCGTGTAGCGGGTCTCCCGCGCAAGACCCCATGGCGCCTGCGCTATGGGGTCTTTTGTTGGTGCCGCTCTGGGGGAAACAGATGGAAACCGAAGACAATGTCATTGATGAGCTCGTTCGAGAGATTGCCGGGCTGATCCACGAGTACCCGAAAGTGCTCGAACGGCGTGCAGCCGATATCCATGCCAGCGGCAAAGACCCTGAACTGGCGCAGACACTCGTCAAGGCGGCCGATACCATGCGCGACAGCGGAAATCTCTATCTGACCTGGGCGAGGCACTACGCATCCGTCGCAGCAGGCAATACTGACGCGACTTCGGACGAGGACGAAACCGAGGATTTCGACGTGTAATAGTAGAACCGCAGCTCTGCCTATCCGTTTCTCCTGCAAAAAAGCTCGCTCCCGCCCCACCAGTTTATGCTAGAATGCGCTCGTTTCGGCTCAACCAGATTCCCCGGTAGCTCAGTTGGTAGAGCAGCCGGCTGTAGGAACGTGGGTGACTCGTGGCGGAGCGCCGCACATACGCCGATCGTCGCAACTATCTCATCGATGCCGTCCGAAAACGGCGGAAGACGGTTCGCTACAGAGCCTTAACCTATAAAGGTGGGCGATGCCAGAGATGTAGTTACGATCGATGTATGGAAGCGTTGGAGTTCCATCACCTAACTTCGACCAAGAAGGATTTTGGTATCTCGAGTAAGGGATACACCCGGAGTTGGGAGAAAATCCGAGCGGAGTTGGATAAATGTGTGCTCCTCTGCGCAAACTGCCACAGAGAAGTTCACTCCTCACTGCAGCCTCCACGGGAAACCGTGGTTGAAACTTCGGGTGAATTCAGGGAAGCCTGCCCCGATTCCACGACGAATCGGAATGGGAATCCTGAGCGAAGCCTGCCGAAGGGTCAGCGTGTAGGCAGGACCGTGCAGAGACTAGAGGCTGCGGAACCCGTCCAATAACGCCTCAACAGCGCCCGACACCCTCTCCTGCGTTTTCTGTAGGCGGGTGAAGAGATAGTCCAAGCCTGGTTGAAAAACTGGGGCACTTGTAACCGGCTGGTCGCAGGTTCGAGTCCTGCCCGGGGAGCCAATCTAGATCAAGAGGGGTACTTCACTCTGTGAAGTGCCCCTTTTGCGTTTTCCCACCACTGAGACAGGGGCTTCCATCAGCCCGTCCAGCTCTCACTGGATCGGGCTGGAAAGCACGGGGTCTATGAGCTCATCGCATGTTCTATATCGGGATGGAGACGAGTACGTAGCCCAAAGGATGCCCTGATTCACGGTTTCAACTCCTCGCAGCTATATTAGCGCTATGCCGGTCCGTATCGCACGCTGACCCTTCGGGCTGGTATACGTTGACACGCGGGTGAGGCTACGCGACAATCCCGCATCAATTTGCAGCCTGTCTGGGCACCATATGCCGGTCGGCATACTCCATAGTTCGTTGAAAAAACGATGACAACATACAACACCAATCTGGCAGCGGAGTTCTATGTCCTCCCCCTGCTCCACCGTTTTGGGTTCGATGCGAGCCTTAGCCTCGGAAACGAGGAGGCTGTAGACGTCGTGATCGTGAGAGATTCCGGCAATGTCGTGACCGTTGATGTCAAGGGATTGGCGGGCACCACGAGTTGGCCGGTGGACAACGTGAAGAAGATCGCAAAGCACTATTTTCTGATCTTCGTATCATTCCTGGGCATGATGACCGAGCACGCAGTCCAACCGGAAGTGTACGTTGTCCCATCCAAGAGCCTGTCGCCGCTTGTCTAGCATTCACCAAACGGGAAACGACATGTCCTGCAAGTGGCACGTATGCGAAAAGATGGCAAGACATTCAGGAATGCATGGTCTCTTTAGAAAAGATGAAACCACTATTTACAGTCCATGCCGGTGAGTACCTCGTCGGGTCACACATCGAAGCACGCTACCCGAGATGGAACGTATGGCTTCCCTCGAAGGACACGGGAGTTGACCTGCTCGTGACAAATGGCCGCAACACGAATACCGTGTCCCTCCAAGTAAAGTTTTCGAAGGACTTCACCCCCACCCACCGCACGATCCTCCTTCAGCGCAAACTCGTGGCAGGAGGATGGTGGACGCTCCAGGAGGCGAAGATCAAAGACTCGCACGCGGACTTTTGGGTTTTTGCCCTTCCGTCATTCACTGAGCACAAAACCAGCTTCATCATCACACCCAGAGAACTGCTCCGCCGGCTGAGGAGCATCCACGGCAAAGCGAGGAAACGAATCGACTCCTATCTGTGGATCACAAAGTCGGGGCGTTGTTGAGAGGCACGCGGACTGAACAATGCCGATCAAGAGATGGTTGCCTTTGACCGATTTAGGAGCGACACGCGTGACTTCAGCCAGTTCCTTAACGCTTGGAGTGACTTAGAAAAACGACTGAAGAAATGAACAGCGAACAAGCGTTTGCAGTTTAGGTTTTACCCGCCGCTGAACTTTGACGTTGGACAGACACTATCAAAGAACACAGGCGACTGTGGTACTCAAACGTACGGGGACAAATCAGATCATCGGGTGGCAAAGGGGACGACGCATTGATTCGCATAAAGAGGCAAGGCACTCAAGGGACTCGAAGCCGCCTAGCCTGCGCTTCAAAGGGCGTTAACCGGCAGCGCTTCGCTTGCTGATCCAGGGCTTCTGCAACTTCACGTAGACGACATCTGAGGGCTGGCCTCGGTAACCCCGATTCAACGATGAACATTATCTATAAGATCACCTATCCCAATGGGAAGATTTACGTCGGCCAGGATCGGACCGACAGCATCAACTACTTCGGCAGCGTGAACAATGAAATGATAGCGAAAGACTTCACCCGAGAGCAAAGACGCCGCTTCACCGTTACAAGAGAGACTCTCTGGGAATCCGAGACTGCTACACGGGCTGAGGTTACTCAGAAGGAGATTGAATTCATCAAATCTTTGAAATCAAATGATCCATCCGTCGGCTACAACCAGTGGCCAAAGTTCAAAGGGTGACGCCTAACCCTTCCATCGAGCGGACAGCCCGCTGCAAGCCCGTGCCTGCCGCTCACGTCAAACGTTGAATTTGTAGTATTCCCCGAAATCACTGTTCTTTGTTGCCGGAGATAGGCGGACTACCCATAGTGAGGTCATTGCCATGTGCGACCGTGAACTGACACAGCTCATAAGCACCGCCAAGCATTATTTGGAGGCTGCAGAAACGCTTCCCGTGTCACAAGACGATTTGGTCCGCACTGTCTCTACCAATTCAAAGCTTTGGGCAGAAGACCTAAAGCCATATCCACTTCCTCTCCTTGATTGCTACTCTGCTCACCTGGCCAGCTGTGCAACACGCTTGGCCACCATCCACGAGATTCTCAAGGGCGGCACAGCGGAGGCATGGAAGGTTGCGTATCCCAATAATGCAATCATCACAGATCAAAATTTGAGCGAGGCCATCACAAACGCGATCGAGATCCTCCTGCGCGACAATGTCGCACATTCTGAGATCTCAAGAAACGCAAGGCAGAAAGCCAAATTCAGAAAGACTGCGCTTGACAAGCTCACATTCGACGATATGCATAAGCATCATAGGAGTCGATATCAGAAACTTGCGGATGAGTTGAAAGCACAGAATGTCGTTAGCTCAAAGACAGCAGGGCCATCGAGATAGTGGTCCGTAATCAGCAGGTTTCTTTCGTGCATGGAATCCAAACCAGGCATCTCCAGTGCCTAGGTTCGTTAGGTTGGGGAAGCCACCATCTCAAGGCCTTCGAGACCTCTCTCGAAGGCCTTTGTTGTCTTAAGTGGGAAATAGTTTTTCACGTCCTGGCGATTCATACTGCGGAGCCAAGGAATTTTTCTGTATGATGATCTATATGTCATCAGACCGGCGAGAGTTTACACCAGCGACCTTGCTTCGCAATCCACATTTCATGACAGTGTTCCCAGGCTATTGGCCTCGCCGAGCGCTCCTTGCCGGAATACCGACCGATTCGCGGCTCTTCACCACCGAGCCTCACACCCAATTACTCGGCTTCTGCCACTGGCAGCCAAACCGCACAGCATGCCGAACCGTGGTACTCGTGCACGGACTTGAAGGCTGCAGCGAGTCTCACTATATGCGCGGCATCGCAGCGAAAGCCTATCGCGCGGGATTCAATGTCATCCGGATGAATCAACGGACCTGTGGCGGGACCGAGCACCTGACGCCGACGCTCTACAATAGCGGCTTGAGTCAGGACTATCGAGCCATCGTCCATGAATTGGCGCACGTGGATGGACTAGACCGCATCTGGCTTGTCGGCTATTCGATGGGAGGGAATCTCGTCCTGAAAGCAGCCGGAGAAGCCGGCTCGTCAGAAGCAGCGCTGGTCAGCGCGATCGCGGTCTGTCCGAATATCGACCCCCCGCTATGCGTCGAGGCCTTGGAGCAGCCGCGCAACTGGATTTATCACAGACATTTTCTCGTGAGCTTGAAGGCACGACTGCGCCGAAAGGCCGATCTCTTCCCAGGCAAGTGGGATCTCAGGGGACTCGATGGCACCGCCTGGATCAGCGAATTCGACGACCGCTACACAGCCCCGGACGGAGGGTACGCCAGCGGAGCCGACTACTACGATCGCGCAGGCGCACGACATGTGCTCGATTCCATCGCTGTCCCCACACTCATCATCACGGCACAAGATGATCCCTTCATTCCCTACTCAATGTTTACTGTGCCGCTGATTCAGCGCCACCCTAAGATTCGGGTGATCGCGCCTCGCCACGGAGGACACTGCGGGTTCTTTCACTGGGCACACAACGGAGAAGATCCCTACTGGGCAGAGAATCGGATTGTGGACTTCTTGCAAGAGCGAACGTGAGGAGAATCGACTGTATCAAGCTCGACGCAGCCGGTGAACTTGGAGGCTAGGAGCCTGTCCGACATTGCCTTCGTGACGAGGCGAAAGAGGTGCGGCCAGATGCGAGGCCGCAGGCCAGGAAAAACCGGAGGTGTATTCGCTGGAATACATTGAGGATTTTTTCGGGCCGAGAGCGATGCAGATGGTCGCGGATCGTTCGCCCCAGTAGCACGGTCAGTGTCGGACAGGCTCCCAGACCGCTCTGCGCAGCTTGCGAGATTCCTGCAGCCACAAGTAGCGCGCGCTTCTGCACCCAACTCAGAATGAGCCAGACCCCACCTGCTTAATCGAGGTTATGCGTGGGCATGAAGAAGGTGCATGCTGCCCAACCCAATCAGGTAGTTTGAAGATGGGCACGCACTTCCTGCACGTAGGTTTTGAACGGATCCGGCATGGGAAAGGGCGCGTGGCCACGCAGTTGGAAGATCGACCAGTTGATCACATACGAGGGAGAAAACCGTTCTTCCGGCTTGGGATCATCTGGTTCATCCGGAGGTCCACAGGCCAGCAAATGTCGAACAAGCTCGCCCCGCCCAAACGCCCTGGTGTTGCGCGGTGGATGGTCCATGGACAAGGCAATCGCCTTGTCCGTGGTGAGTCGTGGGACCCGCCCTTCTTCCATGAGACCATAATAGAGCCCCTTACCTTGATGGAGATTGTGATACTCCAGATCTAGACTCTTCAAAGCCGGGTCTGCCCATGTCGTCTGTTCCGCCTCGCGAAAGGTTTCGAGCAGCCACAACTTGGAGGCCCAATCGACCCGGCCCACCAGCGTCGTGTAATCCCCGCGGAGATCCTGCAAGACAGCTTCCCATTGATCGAGCACCCAGTCGGTTTCGTCGTCTTGCCCCCGATAGTGCGCTTGCGCCGCCGCGAGAAACGCTTCCTGAATGTCGATCGCAGAGATCGTCTTCCCCGATTGCAGCCGAACGATCCATTGTCGGTCCTGATCCTGTGAAAGTTCCTGCATAGTCTCAACCGGTTCATGTATCTCAAGATCGAGCGGCGAGTGGCCCTCTTCGATCAGTTGAAGGACCAACCCTGTCGTACCCAACTTCAAGGCCGTCGCCACCTCTGCCATGTTTGAATCGCCCAGCAGGAGGTGAATACGGCGGTATTGATTCGGATCGGCCAGTGGTTCATCTCTGGTATTCACGATGGCGCGATTCTGCTGCACCCATTCGAAAAAGTCATTCACGATGTAATCTGCGCGCTGAGAGAGCTGAAACGGGAGGACAGGCTGCTGCGCGTGGCGATGGGTCGCTCCTCGCGGGACGATGAGTCGGTCCATCTGAATCCAAGCGTCCTGGGGACCCGCCGTGCCGACACGTCCGGCCCCCGTAAAGATCTGTCTGGTGACTAGGAAGGTTACAAAGGGCCCGAGGCCGCGCCGCGTAAAGGGGAAGCGTCGCGAGACGAGATAGTTCTCGTGCGATCCAAAGGTCGCATCGGTTTCATGATCCACATTGTTCTTGATCAATGAAACCGTGTTGGCCAGACCGAGGTCTTGAATCGCATCCTGCAGCAACTGATCGCCGGCGCGGTCGGCGGCCACCACATCACTGAGCGATTCACACTCCGGCGAGGCCCACTCCAGATGTCCCATGTCGAGGTACATGCGCCCGGCGTTGGTGAGAAATCCTCCGTTGCCCGGCGGTTCATCGTGTCCTCGGTGGTGCAGATCGAGAACGCCTCGCCGCTGGACGTGAAAGAGATGGTCTCGAATCTTGTGGGCAAACCAGGTAGGGGAATGATCAGGCCGGTCTTGATTCACCAAGAGCCCGTATTCGGTTTCAAGTCCGAAAATACGGTTCAACATCTCAGTTCGCTACGACGGATTGAAACGCCTTCGGCAGGAGGCTTGAAAGATCTGCCGGCTTGAGCAACCGATACTTGGAGGTGCCGGAAGCCTGACGATCGAGGACTGCGCATTCGATCGTCCGTTCACCGGCAATGCCCCGTACATGTGCGATCAAGGTGTCACTGCTTGGGATTGCGGCGGCGGATGAGCCCGCTCCACTTGTCGGTGGCTTGGCCTCAGCCTGTTGGTCTGCCTCTTCCTGTTGATGCGCTAACGAGCCGATTGCCCAGGTTCGCAATGCCAGAGCCAACGCCTGCTCCAATGACAGCGTGGCGGGCATCTGCTCCTTGAGATAGGACATCATCTTCGTGTGAACAGCCGGGGTGGCCGCCAGGACCGCACGACCCGTCGTTTCTTCAAACGTGCCATCGTAGTTGATCGTCAGGAGCGCGTCCTTCTCCGGCTTCAGGCCCAACTCGGCCACCAGAATGCGCACGATGAACGGCGCCTTATACATTTCCTCGAAGGCCTGCTTAATCACCGGTGCAATGCCGTACTTCACCAGTCTCGACCCCGTCACATCAGACGGCGAGCGGTTGAAGCCCTCGACATGCGCCATTTCGAGCAGACTGAAGCGAAGCTTTTCCAAATCCGTGGGATGCCCCATCCCACCCAATGCCAGCCGGTCGTAGATCTCGTAAAGCTTCGGTGTTCCCTTGCTCACCGTCGTCAGGAGAATGCCTCCATCATAGGTCAGCGCGACAACCGGGCTCCCCTGCTTGAACTGTTCGTCGAGATACTGTCGCCGATTGCCGACTGCTTCCACCCAGCGATAGGGCTCTTCATACATAGCGCACCACCTGTGCTTCATAGAGGGGTTTCAATGTCGCATTCGGCACCGTCTGCACACCGGCCCCGGTAATCAACTTGATGACAGGGTACAAACTCGCCTCCCGGTTGATACCGCCGGTCGCCGAATCGAACTCCGCCGCGCTCGTGAGCAATCGTAAAGCCTGAACCATAGCCTGTTCTTCCGGTAGCGCACTGAGGGGCTGTTCGCCCCACGTATTCAGATAGTGCAAGATCCCGCGGATCGTGGGGGAACCGGACCCGGACACGGCATACTCAACGCCTTCAAACTCCGCCCCGAGGATATCGTAGAAATAGATCTTGGCCGAGCCCTGCTCCACATCGTAGCCGGCAAACACCGGGACCACAGCGCCCGTCCCGGCCAGCGCCGCGGGCACATTGTCTTTCAAGAGCTTGGAAACCGCGCGAAGTTTGCCGTCGAAACTCAATTCTTGCAGCTGCGTTCTCCGGTAGTATTTGAAGGAATGTTCCAGGACGCGCACCATTTCATAGGCAGTCGCCGGGACTCCGGCAATCGCCATCACACTGTGCCGATCGATCTCCAACACTTTGTCCGTGCGATCATACATTACTATGTTACCGGCGGTCGCGCGACGATCTCCGGCCACCAGCACGCCATCGCGATACTTGAAGGCCAGAATCGTGGTGGCATTCGTGAGCGCATGGCCAGTCCCCACCGTCGCCGGTACTCCGAGTGTGTATCCCTGTTCCTTCAACAGCTGAAGAAAATCCCCTTGCATCCCCATCTTGAAAATCCCTCGCGAAGCGTGAAACGTCAGGCGATCGGACCTCAGAACCTACCCCCTCACGCCTAACCCCTTACCCCTAACGTCCTTACTCTCCCGTCCGTTGCCGATACCGCTCAGCCTGTTTCGGATCGACCTTGCGCATGCGCTTGAGCAAATTATCTTTATCGGGCGACCCGGTCTCTGGCCGTTTCGGCCCACCGCCCTCATCAGACGGACTCGGTGCCTTCGGCATCGGATTGCCGGGCCCTTCACGGCGTTCCGGCATAGTGCAGTATGTCATGATCGTAATTCCTTTCTGCTGTTCCATGCGTTCAGCGCATCCATCGGGGATGCCGCGTGCTCGAATATCTGTGCGCAGGCTTGCACCGCCTGTGGCTCGAAGAGGTCGCCCATTTCTAATGTTCGCGGAAGCAGCCCACCGCTGAACTGAATACCTTCCCACTGCATCGACTTGATCTGATCCGGAAACCGTCTGATGCAGAGGCCGCGAATACCTGCTCTGGTATCGGCCGGACCAACCACCAATGCCGATTCGACGTCATGCTCCGACGTCATCCGCCAGGCCTTCCCCTCGGCCTCGAGTCCCAGGAAGAGCCCGCGATCCGGATTCACATTATGGTACTCCAAATCCAAACTCGCCAGCCAGGGATCATCCCATCCAATCCGCTCTTCCTGCATAAAGGTTTCCAACAGCCAGAGCTTGGTGACCCAATCAAGCCGCCCGACTAGTTGTCGTCGATCGCCGGTGAGTAACGATAGCGTGGAGGCCCATTCGTGCAGGATCCAATCGGTCTCCTGGTCAGTACCGGCCAAATACTTCTCGGCCGCAAGGTAATACTGCTCTTGAATGTCGAGGCCCGTGATGGTGCTGCCGTTCTTCTGACGAACCGTCGCCTTCAGGTTCTGATCGCGCGATAGCTGCTTCACCGCAATGACGGGGTGTTCCAATTCAAGAGCTGGGGCAGCGTCGCGCGCGATCAACTCCAGCGCCAACTGCGTCGTCCCGACTTTCAACGCCGTGCTGTACTCACACATATTGGCATCGCCGATAATGAGATGGAGCCGTCGATATTTTTCCCGAACCGCGTGCGGTTCGTCCCTCGTATTCAGAATCGGCCGGTTGTGCATCGTGTCGACGCTCAGATCCGTCTCCATAAAGTCGGCTCGTTGGGACAGCTGATAGTGGCCCGGCACGAATCCGCTCTCTTGACCTTCCACGCCGACCTTGCCGGCTCCAGCAATGACCTGCCGGCTGACAAGGAACGGCAGCAGCCCCGCAGTCAGCGAAGGGAAGGGAATCGACCGCGAGAGAAGATAGTTATCGTGACAGCCGTAACTGTGTCCGTGAAAGTCCGTGTTGTTCTTGTAGAGCTGCACATGGGGCCCGCCGAGCGCATGGTTACGGCGCTCCGCCGCCCGCTGGACAATGCGCTCACCGGCACGGTCATGAGCAAGAATATCTAATAGGGTTCGGCATTCAGGCGTGGAATATTCAGGATGCGTATGATCGTTATAGAAGCGTGCGCCGTTCGGGAGAACCAGATCGCTCTTCATCTCATGAAACGAAAACGGCCGATGGGCATCGACTTTGGCGAACTCGTCCTCTTCTTTATCTTGCTGCAGACCGGACACTCGGAACCCCCGCGCATCCTCGTGTGGATCCTCACCGCCATAGTCCCAGCGCCGCTCGAACGAGGCCGTCAGGTGGGCCCGTACCAGTTCCATCGACTCCACAACCGGATCGACCGCGTCCTGGTCTTCCCTGGCAATCCCATACTCTGTTTCGATGCCGAATAACCGTATCATGCCGTTAGGCGTGAAACGAGAGGTGTAAAAGGAAAAGGCCTGACTGAACATAGCCTTTTCATTTTCTCCTACCCCTCACGCCTTACCCCTCACCCCTTACGTCTTCAGATAATTTGGTTGATCAATCTCTCTTCGGACTGCCGCCCCCTCCGGAACGAGGAGACTCCAACGACCTGCTCCGGATGGTGATCGAGGAGCTTGAGCCATTCATCCGCCGCATCATCGGGCGGCAGCATCTCGCCCTCCAGGAATTCTGCGTGAACGGAGTTCACCAGATCGTCCAAGGTCATGCCGCCTTGCTCAGCCCCGCTGGCGGCAATCATGCGATCGATCGCCTGTTCCTTCGCCCGTTGAACGATCGAAGCCAAGATCGCACCGCTGATCAGATCGCCTCGATAGAGGACCTTATTCTGTCCGCTTCGGAGCCGAATCGACAGGAGTCGATTCTCATCGATGCGAGAAAAGATCGCAGAGAGCACATGCTCGATGAGGTCGGCACAGGCCTTCTTCCGATCTCCGCCGTGCTGGTCAATCCATTGTCGGTCCAGAGGCAGGTCATCTGTCAGATACACGTTGAGAATCGCTGCCGACGAGTCACGATTCGGACGGCTCACTTTGATCTTGCGATCGATACGCCCTGGCCGCAGCACGGCCGGGTCGATCAG
>VBOL01000012.1 GCA_005887945.1 Nitrospirota bacterium | reverse complement strand
GGCGTGTATGCTCCGGCGATTCGTCCTCCTACCGTTCCGGATGCCACCAGCCGCATCCGCGTCACGGTAACGTCCGAGCACACCCCCAGCCACATCGATCACGCCCTCACCGTATTTCAACGCGCAGGGCAATCGGCGGGACTGATCTGATCGAAGCCCTCACCTATCTTCTACAGTAAACCACCGAAGAATTTATGCAGCCGCTTCCGGCTATTTCCTTGCTTTCTCATCATCCTGTGGCATTATGCTCGCAAGTAGTGCTGAGGCCCGACAAACCATTATCCTATCCTTTCATACCGGGGAGTCCTCTTCATGGATATTTCGAAGCTTCTGACCTTCACGGCAAAGGAGAGCGCGTCGGATTGTCACATCAGCGCCGGCGAGCCACCGATGATCCGTGTGAACGGGGACCTCAAGAAACTCGATCATCCCGCACTGACCACGGAAGAGACGCACTCGCTGATCTATGACATGATGAGCGATACCCAGCGGAAAAATTTCGAGGAAAAACGCGAGTGTGATTTTTCTTTTGAACTGGGCGACATCGCCCGATTCCGCGTCAATGTCTTCGTCCAAAATCGTGGGCTTGGCGCCGTCTTCCGGAATATTCCCACCACGATCATTCCGATGGAAAAGCTCGGCATGCCTCCGATCGTGCGACAGCTCTGCGATCGGGAAAAGGGGCTGATCCTTGTGACCGGCCCAACCGGGTCTGGCAAATCGACGACCCTGGCCTCCATGGTGGATTATTTGAACAACACATTCGAAGGCCACATCATCACAATAGAAGATCCGATCGAATTCATCCACAAGACAAATAAATGCCTCGTGAATCAGCGGGAGATGGGCGTCCATACCCTGTCGTTCGCGAACGCGCTGAGAGCCTCCCTCCGCGAAGACCCGGACATCATCCTCGTGGGTGAAATGCGCGACCTGGAAACCATCCAGCTCGCGTTGACTGCTGCGGAAACGGGCCACTTGGTCTTTGGCACACTCCACACCTCCAGTGCGCCGAAAACTGTCGACCGCATCATCGACGCCTTTCCCCCAAACCAACAGTCCCAGATTCGCTCACAGCTTGCAGAAGCCTTGGAAGCGGTCATCACGCAGACCCTGCTGAAGAAAAAATCAGGCGGGCGTGTCGCCGCCCTCGAAATCATGGTCGCCACGACCGCGGTCCGGAATCTCATCCGAGAGGGCAAGTTGCACCAGATCCCCGGGGTCATGCAGGCCAGTCAGAAAGACGGCATGCAAACGATGGACATGGCGCTATACGATTTAGCAATGCGTGGAGTCGTCACGAAGGGCGAAGCCCAATCTCGCAGCATGAATCCCAATCTGTTTGGAACCCCAATGGGCGGCGCAGCCTAAGATACCTGGCAGGAAAACGGGGGGAGAGATGGATGTTCGTAGTCTCTTGAAAGTCATGGTGGATCAAGAAGCGTCAGACTTGTATCTGACCGTCGACTCGGGTCCCGCCTATCGCGTCCACGGCTCGACACAACAAACCGACGCACCGCCGTTTACCAATGAACAACTCGAAGCCCTCGCGCTGGCGCTGATGCGCGGCCAGCAGCGTGGGGAATTCGAGGAAAAGATGGAAATGAACCTGGCCCTCTACTACAAAGAGCTCGGCCGTTTCCGTGTCAATATTTTTCGGCAGCGAGGGAACGTCGGCTTGGTCTTTCGGCATATCAAAACCGAGATCCAGACCGTCGAGCAGCTGGGCTTGCCTCTGATTATAAAAGACATCTCCATGACAAAGCGCGGGTTAGTGCTGGTAGTCGGAGCCACCGGTTCCGGAAAATCCACGACCCTCGCAGCCATGATCGACCACCGTAACACCATCCATCCCGGCCATATCGTGACCGTGGAAGACCCGATCGAGTTCGTCCACAATCATAAGCGATCGCTCATCACGCAGCGAGAAGTGGGCTTCGACACGCTCTCATTTCAAAATGCACTCAAAAATACGCTGCGGCAAGCGCCGGATGTGATTCTGATCGGCGAAATCCGGGATACGGAAACAATGGAAGCCGCGATCACCTTCGCGGAAACCGGGCACCTCTGCATCGGCACCCTTCACTCGAACAACGCGAACCAGGCCATCGAGCGCATCATGAATTTTTTCCCGGTAGAGCGGCATGCGCAGATCTATCTCCAGTTGTCGCTTAATCTTCGCGCCATCATCTCTCAGCGGCTCGTGCCATCCGTGGACGGAAAGCGGGCCCCGGCACTGGAAATCATGCTCGACACGCCCCGCATTAAGGATCTCATCAAGAAGGCCGAAGTCGATTTGCTCAAAGAAGCGATGGAACAAGGCGTGGAGGAAGGCTGTCAGACGTTCGACCACGTCTTGTTCCAACTGTATAAGGAAGAGAGGATTTCGCTCGAACAAGCCCTGATCAATGCCGATAGCGCCAACAATCTCCGGCTCAAGATCAAGATCGAAGGTCTTAGAGGGGACGATGCGATCAACGCGCTCCTCGACAAGAAATCAGGCGACCCCACGAACAGTGCCTTCAAGATCCAGGGGGGAGCTTCAGGAAACGTGACCCCCCTGCGTAAACGATAGCCTTCTCACCACCCAGGCGCCTCGTCACCAATCCGGCGAGGATCACCGCGCTTACTGAGCCACAGTAACCCCTTGCCGCTCAAGATACGCCGCAATCTTCTCTAGCGCGAGGGCGCTGAGTTTCGCGCCATACCATATCGGCATCGTTCCGGCCGGATATCCAGGCACGACGAACACTCCCGGGTCGATGACCGATTCGATCACATAATCATGCACCGTCTTCGCGTGGCCCCGGTAAGCCGGATCGGCCAATCGCGCAGGCCCCGTGGTGCCTAATAAGAGAGGCGGCCCTACGCGCCCATCGGCCCCCGGAATACCCGGAACGGTGTGGCACACCGCGCAGCCGGCTCTCGTAAAGATCTCTGTGATCGGTTCGTCTCCGGTGACCAGCGGAACCGTGTCAGGGGTAAGCGCTGCCACCGATGAGACAGGCACCGGCGTCACCGAAGAGGAATTGGTGGAACGGAGGGCCAACAACGTCCCCAGTAGCAGCGCAATCACGATGAGGGGTGTGATCAATCGTTCAGGCATGGAACCGGTCACAGGAAAAGTCCGGCAGAGCCGTGACGCGAAGAACCAACATTACTGGCTGAGTCTATCTAGCCCGCATTATTCATGAAGCTTCCGCTGCAAGCGCGGATACGCGGCTGTGACGGGCAGTCTCGCCGTTCAGCCCTTCAACATACTGCACGAATATGCCTCAGGGCTTCACGTCTCCGAGTGCCCGTCTCGCTTCGCGTCCGCACGCTCTCGCGACAAACCTTCATGAGTAATGCGGGCTAGATATCTACGGCATCGCTAACATTCTCCGGCCTGCACCAGGCCAGTGATACTCTCACTTCGGCATATTCATGGCACAGCGAAATCCGATCGTCCGATCCTCAAAATCCGGTTCAGCTGAGAACCGCGCCGTCACACGCAAAGCGGACGGTAAATCCGCCCATGACCCACCTCGCAGCACGCGCCTCTCACCAGTAGCCGGCCCGGGTGGGTTCCTCCCAGGAATCTTTTGATAATAGTCGCGCTCATACCAGTCAGCCACCCATTCTGCCGCATTCCCCGCCATGTGAGAGACGCCAAACGGGCTCCTTCCGCCCTCTTTGAGCCCATGCCGCACACTCATTCCCTCGAGACCGCTGGTGACTGCCACCAACGTGATGGCTTCACTGACCCACATTCCTCGGTTATAGTTTGCAATGTCGACGAACGGTTGCATATCTCCCCACGGATACCGGCGCCCGTCGGTTCCCCGTGCCGCCTTCTCCCACTCAGCCTCCGTCGGAAGCCGTTTCCCTGCCCATTGGCAATAGGCGGCTGCCGATTCCCATCTCATTCCAATGGCCGGCCGATCTCCAACCGCCGTCGCCGCCTCATCGTCCCAAGTCGGAGGAGACTCGCGTTTCCCCGATTCCAGGAACTTTCGATAGAGGCTGAGGGTGACTTCATACCGATCAATGTAATAGGCATCAAGCGTCACGGTGTGTTCAGGCCGCTCGTTTGGGAGCCCATCGTTACTACCCATGGTGAATGGACCGGCAGGAATGAGGACCATTGGAGCACCATCAAGTCCTCCACTTGCCTCGGCCGACAAAACCGCCTGCCCGCCCTTCGATGGCTGTGGCTCTACCGCCCCAAGACAGACTAACCCTGTCAGGAGGCTGATTCCAGTCCACAACATCGTCTGTTGTCCACGCATTGCCACCTCCGTCGCCGTAGCGTTCTAGCAGGATGCTGAAAAAGTCCGCCAGCCTCTCAAGCGTACGACATGCGGGAAATACGCGATCCGAAGTTCGGGATTCGAAGTTCCGAAAACCTCGAACTTCTGACCTCGAACTCTCCCCCGTCTCGCCTTTCTCGCAAGTCTCACGCAGCTATCCTGCATGAATATTCCTCCTTTGTACCACACGTGCGGACCACCGACGCTCTTGCGTTCCTACATAGTTTTTCCGCAGCTTACTAGAAGAAGCGACCCAGACGTCGCTGGCCAGTGTATCCAGCTCACATGACAAACTCAACGGAATGAAAGGACTGAAACGGCGAGTCGCGTATGAGGAGATGACAGGTAGGATTGGTGTCCCCACCGAGACTTTTAAGATAGTGGCACAGTCTTTGACGTTCAGAATCGAAGGCTCAGCTCGGTATGAGTATATAGTGAAGGCCCGCTGATTAAGTGTTGTGCCCCACTTAAATTGTGGACAGCAACTGTCTTGGGCTGTCAAGCACACTGAACCAGTTCCGTGCGCCATGGGGTCCGATGTTTGAGCATCGCATTCAGGATCATCAGCAGTTTCCGCATGCAGGCCGTCAGGGCGACCTTCTTTGCCTTGCCCGCCGCACAGAGGCGTTGATAGAACGCACGGATCACGGGATTAAAGCGTGCGGCGACCACCGCGGCCATGTACAACGTCGCCCGGATCTGGGCGAGACCGCCCCAGACCGTGCGCTTCCCGCGCCACGTCCCGCTGTCACGATTCAGTGGGGCCACACCGACCAACGCGGCAATCTGCTTACCAGTCAACGTGCCGAGTTCGGGCAGATTCGCCAGCAGCGTGGTGGTCAACACGGGTCCCACCCCTGGGGTGCTCCGCAACAGGTCGTCTTTCTCTCGCCACACCGGACTCTCATGAATGGTGTGAGCAAGGTCGCTGTCCGTCTGCGCCAATTCGCGTTTGAGCCAAGCGATGTGTGCCCGCAGGCTCTTGCGCACCGGCTTGCGGGCCTGCCCGAGCCGGTTCTTCTCTGCCGTGAGCATCTCGACGAGTTGCCGGCGGCGTGTCAGAATCGCTGCCAGCGTCTGCGTCTGCTCATCGGGCAGGGGCCGCAACTCCGGTCGCATGACCTCAGCGAAGTGCGCCAGCGTGTGGGCGTCCAGCACATCGGTCTTGGCCAGCTTCCCCGCCGCCTTCGCAAAGTCCCGCACCTGCCGGGGATTGACCACCACGACCGGTACCCCTGCTGCAGCCAATGCCCCCGCGAGCGGAATCTCTATCCCCCCAGTAGCTTCCAACACCACCAGGGCGGGGGAGACGGTGCTCAGGCGTTCGAGCACCTGAGCAAACCCGGCCTCATCGTTGGGGGCGGCGAACCGGCCCTCTGGTCGGAAGGCAAGGTCCAACTGCTTTTTCGAGACATCAATGCCGACAAAGACCTGCGTACTCGTCATCATGTCCTCCTTGGTGGCCCTACCTTGCATGATACGGGCTCAACGGCCCACGCAACTGTTCGGGCTTGGTCAGGAAGGGCATGACGACCCTCGCTGTCCAACGGTCTCAGTGGACCTCGGTAGCATCGGTCTATCATGCCCCGGTTGATGATGAGTCGTATCATTGAGAAACTCAACTCAAGATACAAGGCAGCTTAGTTAGATGGACACAGGAAACCCCAATGAATTTATTCAACACCCATCGGAGCGGAAGACAGCCGAGGGCCTCTCAAGAGAATACCGAGCGATTGCACCCGGATGGCTCTTGAGAAATGGGGAGTCGAAGAGGGTTGGATTCTCTGCAGAAAGGATGGTTTGCAATGGTCAATAAGCTGTCTACATTTTAAGCGGGGCACAACATCGTTCACTGCGATCCATCGATTACATCTGGTATCGATCGTCCAACGCTACAAAGCATTGAGAGGCGGATGGGCCCATGAAAGCGACGCGAACAAAGGGGTTGGCTAGGGGTGAATCAACGTAGCAGGAGGTCAAGCCATGCTATCGACACGTGGATACGCAAGCACAAACCCGACGTCGACGCTCGAACCATTCCACTTCGAGCGACGCGACCTGGGTCCTCACGACGTACTCATCGAAATTCTGTACTGCGGAATCTGCCACTCCGACATCCATCAGGCGCGAGACGAGTGGGGCGGTTCGATGTTCCCGATGGTCCCAGGCCATGAAATAGTCGGGCGCGTGGCACGCGTCGGATCCGCGGTAACGCGATTGAACGTCGGCGAGCTGGCCGGCGTCGGCACCATGGTGGATTCCTGTCGTGTCTGTGAGAGCTGTAAGGACGGACTGGAGCAATACTGTGCGAAACATCCCTCCTGGACTTATAACGGAATCGAGCAAGACGGGAAGACCCCGACGTACGGCGGGTACTCCTCTCAAATCGTCGTGGATGAGCAGTACACGCTCAAGATTGCCCCGAACCTTCCGCTTGCGAATGTCGCCCCCCTGCTCTGCGCCGGCATCACCACCTACTCGCCGCTCCGGCATTTCAACGTCGGCCCGGGGCAGCGGGTCGGGGTCGTTGGGTTGGGCGGATTGGGCCACATGGCGGTCAAGCTGGCGGCTTCGATGGGCGCGGAGGTGACCGTCTTCAGCACGTCGAAAACCAAAGAACAGGATGCGCGCCGCCTTGGCGCGCAGGACTTTGTCGTGTCGCTGGACCCGAAGAATCTCGACGCCCTCGCCAACCGGTTTGATTTCATCCTCGACGCGGTCTCCGCGCCGCATGATGTCAATGCGTACCTGAATCTCCTGCGCAGGGATGGGGTAGTGGCGATGGTGGGGGTTCCGGCCAAGCCGTTGCAGGTCCAGGCCCTCTCGCTCATCCTCAAACGAAGAACACTGACGGGCTCGGGCGTCGGTGGTATACGCGAGACGCAGGAGATGCTCGATTACTGCGCGGAACGCCATATCACCTCCGATGTCGAGGTGATCCCGATCCAGCAAGTCAATGAGGCGTATGAGCGGACGCTCAACGGCGATGTGCGGTATCGCTTTGTCATCGACATGAACACACTGTGACGAAACAGGCAGGCTGCAGTGCTGCGAACGGGAATGAGGAAAGGTTCCATGTGCATGCCGAGAGGACGCTCCCTGCAATCGGCGATGAAGAGGAAAGTAGTCTGTCCCTTGTTTCTGCCCGCCGAGCATGACATGACCCGCACAAAGGAGCAAGACGATGACGATCGCCTCCGATCTCTTGAACAGACATTTCCAGACACTCGTCGTCGACAACGCGCAATGGCAGACACTGATCGCCGATGACATCGTATGGGAACTCGCCTACGCGCCTGCCATCGGCCATCCGGCACGGCTATCGGGGCGGGAGGAGGTGGTGCGTCACGTAGCTTGGTTCCTGGAGGCGGTGGAAAAGTTCCGTTTCTTCGACCTCAAGGTATATCCCTTCGCCGATCCGGAAGGGGCAGTCGCTGAAGCCAAGGCGGAGGGACTCATCAAGCCGACGGGGCGTATCTATCAACAGGATTACGTGCTGTTCCTGCGTGCGGCAGGCGGCAAGATCGCGTTCCTACGCGAATATTTCGATCCCGCGCGTGCGGCGAAGGCCCTAGACATCCCGATTCTTGGTCTCGAATCTTGAGGCCACTGATCTTCTGGTGAAGAGGCAGTATTGCGCCAACCAATATAAGAGGGGTATGTCATGACCATCGGAATCATCGGTGCAGGTGGCATCGGCCAGGCCTTTGCGGCTCACATGGCGAAGGCCGGTTACGAGGTACTCGTTAGTAACAGCCGCGGCCCCGAATCGCTTGCAGAAGTTGTACGCCAGCTCGGGCCACGCGCCAGGGCTGGCACGCGACAGGAAGCTGCGCAGGCGGACGTGGTGGTGGTTGCCGTGCCGTGGCCGCAGGTGCACGCGGCGCTGTCTGACTTGCCCGCCTGGAACGGTCGCACCCTGATCGACACCACAAACCCGGTTGTCCAACCGGGTTTTCGCCTCGCGGATCTAAATGGCAGCACATCGAGTGAGATTGTGGCGTCGCTGGCTCCCGGTGCTCGCGTGGTCAAGGTCGCCAACACCTTGCTACGTGCCGTGCTGGCGGCCAACCCGAACCAGGCGGGAGGACATCGTGTGTTGTTCATGTCAGGAGATGACGCGGCCGCCAAAGCGGACGTCAGCGGCATCCTCGAGAAGGTCGGATTCGCCACGATTGATCTCGGCGGGTTGGCGAGCGGCGGAAGGCTGCAACAGTTCCCGGGCGGGCCGCTCCCAATTCTGAATCTGATCAAGTTGCCCTGAGCGGCGAAAAGACACAGTTTGAAACATAGATCGTCGCGGGAAGTTGCTATGGAACACAATTACCGAGGATTCCGACTGCGAGATACACGGCGATGAGGCCGTCAGCGCAGTACACCAGGTACTACTGAGGTTAACCCAACCATGTGAGGACAACTTTATGACAACAAAACAACATTCACGATCCCAAATAGATGTTCACCGAAGCCATCAGCGGTTTCACACCGAAATTAGCTGGCTCGATTCTCACCACAGTTTCAGCTTTTCGGACCACTACGATCCCCGCAACACCCATCATGGACTGCTTTTGGTGAACAACGATGACGTGGTGACACCCAACACAGGGTTCCGCACGCATCCCCATCAAGATATGGAGATTGTGACCTGGGTACTCGACGGTGAACTGGAGCATAAGGACTCGGAGGGCAATACTGGCATCCTCTACCCTGGGCTTGCCCAGCGCATGAGTGCCGGGACAGGGATCTGGCACTCGGAGATGAACCCGCAGAAAGACAAGGACGTGCATTTCATCCAGATGTGGGTCCCGCCCGATACGGAACGCATCAATCCGAGCTATGAGCAATTGGATATCAACCGAGAGCTGGAGCGAGGGGGACTGATTCCCATTGCCTCGGGGCGTGGCCATGAGGCTGCGATTTCCATCAAGCAACAGGGTGCCGTGCTCTGGGGCGGGCGACTCAAGCCAGGGGGATCGGTACAGGTTCCTGATGCCCCGTATGTACATCTGTTCATTGCCAAGGGGAGTGCTGAACTCGAAGGGGCCGGTGTGCTCCATACCGGCGATGCGGTCCGTCTCGCAGCGGCCGGTCCGCGGCGCCTGACGGCTGACGCCAGCACCGGAACAGAAGTGCTCATCTGGGAGACCAATCAAGACCTTGAGGTTTAAGGAGGGAGAGCTATGACAACCACGATTACAAGAAATGATCCCGCGAAGGCCAAAAGTTCTTTGAGACCAAGATGACCTTTACCACGGGGCCGATCGAGATGGAGTGGATGATCCGAACAACGAAGTGAACGTGGTCGATGTTCGGGCAGCCGAATATTACGCAGAGGGCCACATTCCCGGCGCGGTCGATCTTCCGAAGGACCCCCGGTGGGAGACGGTGGAAGGCCTTCGTAGGGACAAGCTGAATGTCCTGTATTGCTATTCCCATGTGTGTCACCTCGCGGTAGCGACAGGGGTGGAGTTTTCGGACAAAAGCTTTTCGGTTATGGAAATGGACGGCGGCATGCGCGCATGGCGCGAGTACGAACTCGACATCGAGAAATGAAAAGAGCGGCGACCTTCTTTCTCAACGCGTACTAAGGCGTGCATGGCTTGACGCTGTTCCCATGGGGCGTGTAGGAACACCGGACGAAGTCGCGAAGGCAGTCTAGTTCCTCGCGTCGGATAACAGCAGCGTCATCACCGGCATCGAATTGTTCGTCGATGGAGGTATGGCGCAAGTCTGAATGAACTGAGCCGGGCACCTCGATGGAAGGCATCGAACATTCTCCGAATAGCATGCGGAGGTTGGGAGGAGAGAAGACCATGTCACAGAAATTCGCAGGAAAAGTCGCCCTCGTCACCGGCGGCAATAGTGGGATCGGTCTGGCCGCAGCACTCGCGTTTGCGAAAGAAGGCGCGCGTATCGTCATCACGGGACGCGATCAGGCTACCTTGGACAAGGCGGCAGCACAGCTGGGCGAGAAGGTCATCGCGGTGCGAAGTGATGCCGGGAGTGTCGCCGATGGGATCAAACTCGCCACGTTGTTGCAACAGCAGGGGGTGATGCTCGACGCCGTGTTTATCAATGCAGGTGTGGCCAAGCTCGCTCCGTTCGAAGCGGTCGGGGAAGAGATGTGGGATGCGACTTTCAACACCAACCTGAAAGGTCCGTATTTCTTGATCAAGGCGCTGCTACCACGCCTGAACCCGGGAGGCGCCATCGTGCTCAACGGCTCGATCAACGCCCACATCGGCATGCCCACTACGAGCGTGTATGCCGCCAGCAAAGCTGCATTGATATCGCTGGCGAAGACGCTGTCCTCCGAGCTGTTGAGCAGAGGCGTCCGTGTCAATGTGGTCAGCCCTGGCCCTGTCACGACACCGCTATTAAGCCGCCTGGGTCTCCCTGCGGAGCAGCTCTCGGAAGTTGCGGCGGGCATCCAAGCCCAGGTCCCCCTCAAGCGCTTCGGGACGCCGGGGGAGATCGCGAGCGCTGTGCTGTATCTGGCATCGTCCGATTCGGCGTTCATCGTTGGCACGGAGCTGGTGGCCGACGGTGGCATGAGCCAGCTCTGATTGTCACCAATGACAGTTCAAGCCTCACGAAGACATGCAGGAATAGAGAATAGAAGCATTCAGAATTTTGAGGAAAAAATATGGAGCAGGTTTCGGTGACCCAGTAGAAGAACGGCAAGATCATCCATGGCGGTTCTACTACGGTACCGAGGGAAACGCGTGAAGAGCGCGCGATGGAGGGCAAGATGAGAGCGGAAGGCAGCGTCGTACTGGTTGCCGGAGGATCCGGAGCGCTGGGCAAGAGGGTTGTTCCTGCCTTCGTCGCGGCAGGTGCACGGGTCATCACGGTCGACCAGCATCCACCTTCTGTTCAAACGGAAGGTCGCACGGACATGAAGGCCGATGTTACCGATGAAGCCGACATCCGGCGCCTCGTGGATGAGGTAATCCGAAAGGCAGGTCACATTGACGCGCTCATCAATTTAGTTGGCGGGTTTGCCATAGGTCGTGTCGTGGAAACCGACGCTTCGCTCTGGCATCGGATGTTGACCATGAATCTCACGGCGGCCTTTCTACTTTCAAAAGCGGTGCTGCCTCACATGCTGGAACGGCGGATGGGACGCATCGTGCATGTCGCCGCTCGAGCGGCGCTGGAGCCGTTCCCTGGGGCGGCGGCCTACATCGTGTCGAAGTCGGGCCTTGTCGCTCTGATCCGCGCCCTCTCGCTAGAACTGACCGGATCGAACGTGACGGTCAACGGAGTTCTGCCCACGACCATTGATACGCCGGCGAATCGGAGGAGCATGCCAGATGCCGATCCGTCGAAATGGGTCAGGCCCGAATCCATCGCGCAGACCTTGATCTTTCTCGCATCTAGAGAAGCAAGCCAGATAAACGGCGCGCTGATTCCGATCGGGTAACGAGGAGTCACGACATGAAAGCCCACTATCTCGGTCACGTCGTCTTCAATGTGAAGGATTTCCAGCGCTCCCTGGTGTTTTACCGTGACCGTTTGGAATTCAAGGAAATCAGACGGGTCTTCAACTGGGCGGCGACCGCACTGACCTCCGGCCAGAAGCATCACTCAGGACGTGCAGGTAAAAGGGATGACATTTGCCAATCAGTCATGCGAGGAGGAAACACGATGAGCACGACGCATCGACAACAACGGCTGAACGATCTGTTCTGCTGCATTCGGCAGGACAAGATCAAGAAGCCATGAACAAGTTCTCCGACAAGAACATGGGCATCCAGGGTTGGTCCGACATCGGATCACTCGTTTTCCATAGCGGGGGCAAAACATATCATCGCCGCTCACGCTTCTGACGTCGTGCGCCTGCCCTTCCCCAAGGGGATTACGGACATTGATACACCGGAGGACTACCGGCAACTACAGCGTGCGATGCTGTCGCATCAAGGACAGACGGAGTTTCCATGAATGTCCAGCCAGGCGTCCTCGACCCGCCACAAGAGCATCTGGACATCATCTGCCTCAACGCCAGCACAAGCAACCACACCACACTCCAGGCACGCTCCAAGCGCCTTTCCGAGGATGCGGTACGCCTCATGGAGCAACACGTGGCGTCCGACAAAGAGGGGCAAGTGGTCGAAGGGAATTACTATTTCCCGCCCCAGTCAATCAAACGAGAGCACCTTCAAGTAAGCGTGACGCATACGACATGTCCTTGGGAAGGGGGGGCGAGCTATTACGACATCGTGGCGGACGGAAAGGTAAATAAGGATGCGGCTTGGTATTATCCTTCACCCATGGAGGCGGCCAAGCACATTGCAGGATACGTGGCCTTTTGGAAGGGAGTACAAGCCTATGATCGCTAAGACGACCACGACCACTCATCTAGCGCAGATGCTGGCTCAAGCTCGCGCGGCCACCGATGCCTTATTCGGCCTGGTTCGGCCTGGAGCCTTCCATGACCGACCGGTCCCCGAGCGCCACCGGACGATTTTCTACTTCGGTCATCTCGAGGCGTTTGAC
>VBOL01000167.1 GCA_005887945.1 Nitrospirota bacterium | reverse complement strand
CGGACATACGAAGAATGTTTCGATGACAACTCAGGCAGACAGCGGAATCGACTTTCGCCTGCAGATTACGGGGATCAGTCGGGGCGCCGAACAGGTAGATCGCCACATCCTTCGTCCCCGCCCAGGCTTTATCGTGGAGCCAGCCCTCAATGCCCGGTCGCACGTGGCAGGCGACGCAGGCCACCTCTCGATGCGAGGATTTCACCCAACTCTCATAGGAGGGCGCGATGGTATGGCAATCGGCACAGAACGTCGGCTGACTCGTGATAGGGGTAGCCACAGCGCCAAACGCGAGGACACAGGCAACGAGAGCCAGGGCGATGGTCACTTTAGGTTTCCAGCCCATGCTCCGCACGAGACCGCGACCTTGGGAACTGCTTCATGATCATGGCGGCCACCCCGACGACATCGTCCAACCCGAACAGCGGCACGTGCAGATCGATGGGCTTGTCCGATACCACCGCGAGCAACCCTTCAGTGGAAACAGGAATTTCGCCGATCTGCTCACGGACGATAACAATCTTCGGATACCCCTCGTGTTTCCATCCTTCGGCAATGATCAGGTCGTAGGTGTGATCGAGAAACCGATCCCGCACGTCTTCGACATTCATCTGATCGGACACATCGGCAAACATCGCCATACTCCCTTTGGAGAGCACCATCACGCTGCTGGCACCGGCTCGCTTGTGGCGCCAGCTATCTTTCCCTTCCGTATCGAGGTCAAACCCGTGTCCGGCATGTTTCACCGTTGCCACCTTGTAGCCGGCCCGGACCAACTCAGGAATCACCCGCTCGATCAGCGTGGTTTTCCCGCTGTTCGACCGACCGACAAACGAGACAATAGGTACGTCCATGAGTGTAACTGGTCAATAGTCAATCGTCATCGGTCAAAGGCGATCACGAATGATTCTCGTCATCGACTAGTGACTGATGACTATTGACATCCTTTCCCTATCAGGATCAGCAACAGGACTGCCGGTGAGGACCGGTATGAATATGCTCGGAATGGCTGGCCCAGGCTTCTCCACTCAACAGTTGAACCGATACCGGATCGCCCGGGTTCACTCGTTCAACTTCGACGGGGATATCGATTAAACAATTGGCCTTCACCATGGAGGTCAACATTCCAGACCCTTGCGCACCGGTCGTTCGAACCTTGAAGACACCGTCCTCTCGAGTGAGCACACCGCGTAGAAAGTGGCGTCGGTCTGTCCGTTTGGAAAACCTCTCCTGAAAGATCGCCTGCACGACCGGCCGACCATAACTCCGGCGTCCGCTCATTTTGAGCATCGCCGGCCGCACGAGCTGCTCGAACGTCACCATGGAGGACACGGGATTTCCCGGCAAGCCGAAGGCTAGTTTCCCCTGAATCTTGCCGAAGGCAAGCGGCTGCCCTGGCCTGATCGCCAGCTTCCAGAAATTCATTTCTGCGCCCAGTTCGTGGAAGACCGCCTTCGTGAAATCGTAATCGCCCATCGACACGCCACCGGACAGCACCAGAATATCTGCCGTCAGTCCATGCGAAATCTTTTCCTTCAGCGCCGCAAGCGTATCCCGCGCAATCCCCAGCAACAGGGGAATGCCACCAGCCTCCTGGACCGCTGCCGCAATCCCGTAGCTATTGGAGTTGATGATTTTATCTTCGCTGAACCGCTCATCCAAATCTGCCAATTCATCACCGGTCGAAATGATTGCCACCCGGGGCCGTTGATAGGCAAAGATGAACGACTTCGCGAGGATCGCCAACATCCCCGCTTCACCCGGACGAATCTGGGTCCCCTTGCCGATAATGCACTCGCCCTTCTTGGCGTCTTCGCCTTGAGGCCGAATGTTAGCGCCTTGCTGTTCCGGCTTGAAGACGCGAACGAAATCCGGTGTATGCTCAGTGTCTTCGACCTTCAAGACCGTGTCCGCCCCCTTCGGGAGCGGGGCCCCGGTCATGATGCGAATCGCCTGCCCCGCGCCGACGGACTTTGACGGCATCTTGCCTGCAGCTACATCTTCGATCACCGTTAGCGTCACCGGTTTCTGAATCGCATACTCCTGCTTGATATCGTCCCACCGCACCGCAAACCCATCCATCGCACTGTTGTCCCAGGGTGGATTATCCCGTTCCGCCACAATGTCCTCGCCGAGGACACGGCCAAGGGCATCGAGGATCGAAATCTTCTCCAAGCCCAGCGTCGGCGTGGCCTCCAACACGATCCGCTGCGCCTCCTGCAGCTGCGTAAGCCCCTCTGTCGCGTCTGTGGCCTTCACAGTCTCTCCTTCATCAGTGCCCCTGCCGGGACGCGATTTTCACAAGCGACCCGCTCTTCTTGCAGAACGCTTCGACCTTGTTGGCAATCTCGTGATAGCACTCGGCCGTGGGCGTGTCGGAATTGAACATCGCAAATGGCTCACCAGCGTCAGACTGGATCACGACATCGGGGTCGAGCGGAATGCGCCCGAGGAAGGGCACGCCCATATCGATCGCGGAGGCTTCCCCGCCGCCTTTCCGGAATACCTCAATGTGGTTGTGACAATGGGGGCACTCCAACCCGCTCATGTTTTCGACAATCCCGATGATCGGGACTTCGCTGTCTTTGCAGAATGTGACCGACTTGCGGGAATCCAGCAAGGCCACTTCCTGTGGCGTCGTAACGATCACCGCGCCGCTGACATTGCCGAGCAGATCGATGGTCGTGACCGATTCGTTGCCGGTTCCGGGAGGTAAGTCGACAAACAAAAAATTGAGATCCTGCCACTCGACACCGCCCAAGAGTTGGTTGATGAACTCATACTTGTACGCATCGCGCCAGATGATCGGATCGTCCGAATTCTGCAACAAGAAGGACATCGAGGCAATCTTGAGGTTATACGCCTGAAACGGGATAATCCCGCCTGAGCTGCTGATCTTGAGCTTCTGCCCTTCGGCCCCCACCATCTTTGGAATGTTCGGGCCATGGATATCCATGTCGCAAATGCCGACATGCCACCCTTTGAGCGCGAGACTCACGGCGAGGTTTGTCGTACAGGTACTCTTTCCGACTCCACCCTTGTTACTCATGATGAGCACTTTGTATTCGATCCGCTCCATCCGTTTGGCCACCAACCAGCGACTGTGCCCCTCCTTGTCCTTCTGACAGGTTTCGTTCTCATCGCAGATCGCGCAGGCCCACATGTATACGCAAGTATCACTGTCGCCGGAGCTGGGAGGTTGAATGATGTTCAATTCACGACCCATGTATCTTCCTTCTATAAAAAAACATTACGTCCGATCCGCCGGTTCTCGTCATCGTCGTCGATCTGTTGGCACGCCAACGTAGTCGCCCTCTCCTACGTTAGGGAGTCCCACCGACGGCGCCTTGCCGTTTCCTACTGCTGCGGTGACCACGGCAGGCATACCTGACCCCCCCGACACCGGCTTCTTTTTGTTGAAAAACCCTGCGCTCAAAATGCCGACTTCGTAGAATCCATACATCGGCAGGGCCATGAGACATTGGTTGAAGGGATCGGGCGTTGGGGTAAGAATTGCGGCAAAGATGAATGACCCCAACAGGGCCCACTTGCGATACCGCTTGAGAAAAGGCGCATCGACCCACCCAAATTTTGCCATGAGAGTGATCGCGAGCGGGACTTCAAAAATCAGTCCGAACACCATCAAGAACCACAGGGCAACTCCCACATACTGCGCAATGGAGATCTGGGGAATGAAGCCGGCGTTGA
Source organism: Nitrospirota bacterium (assembly GCA_005887945.1). Taxonomy (GTDB): domain Bacteria; phylum Nitrospirota; class Nitrospiria; order Nitrospirales; family Nitrospiraceae; genus Palsa-1315. Next base: position 41,979 of record VBOL01000167.1, on the reverse strand, counting down.
CGCCATAGGAAACCAAAAAATTCAGCGCAAACGGAAGCACGAAGAAAAAGGAAAAGCCTATCCCTGCGTAAAAAGCCACGGCAGTCAACAGCACAAACGGCCCGACAAAGCGCCGTTCCTGGGCATGGAGTCCCGGCACGACGAATTGCCAGACTTCCAACAGAATGTACGGGGTCACGGCGACGAGAGCAAAGAGCCCGGCCACCTTGACGTTTTGCCATAACGCTTCAGCCGGCGCGAGAAAGACGAATGGAATGGTCGGCAGATCGGTCGGCACCCACGACAGGGAGCCCGGCCTAAACATGTTCTGGAGGGGGATGCGAAGCCACTTGACCAACATGTCGGCATAGAAAAAAGTGCCGACAAACACCACGGCGGTGATGATAACCGCACGCGTCAGCCGGACCTGGAGCTCCACGAGGTGCTCCATCACCGGCATTTTCTTATCTTCCAACGGCTTGAAGATCGTGTCTTGCAGCCACTTGTTGAGTGAATTTAGGCTGTTGGACGACATACGATCCGTTCATCCGATGGCCTGCTGCGACCGCTCGGATGCCGAGCGGTCGCAGCTATTGTCATGCGTGTCACTTGGGATTGACTGCGACAAACAGGTTATTCCCTTGCCGGCTCAGGAGCAGGACGGCCAACTCGTCTTTTTTCAAATTACTCGAGGCTTTCTGGTAGTCTTCGAGCGTCTTCACGACCTCGTGGTTCACTTCCTGAATCACGTCGCCGCGCTGCAGACCCGCCGCTTCCGCAGAGCCGCCGCTCTCGACCGACGTCACGACGACACCCGTCATCTTCGCCGAGATGTTCAATTGACTCATCGTGGCCGCATCCAACCCCTGCACACGGAGAGAGGCCAAGACATTATCTGGCGGCTTCACCGTCTCGACCGGTTCCTTGGGGGCTGACGGCTCCTTCTTTGCCAACATTTCATCCGTCGGTCGCTCCGCCACCTTCACGGCAATCGTCTGTTCCTTGCCGTCTCGCAAAACCTTTACCTGCGCATCCATACCGACAATCGTGCGCGCGACGAGGTTTCGCAACTGACTCACGTTTTGGACTTCTTTCCCGTTGAACGCAATCACCACATCGCCGCGCTTCACACCCGCAGCATGAGAAGGGCCGTTTTCATTCACGTCGCTGATGAGTACGCCTTTGCGTTGTTCCGGGAGCTTGAAGGATTTGGCCAAGGCCGGCGTGATCTCTTGAATCGCGACACCCATCCAGCCGCGCACGACCTTGCCGGTCTTCTGCAGACTGTTAACGATATCCAACGCGATACTGCTGGGAATGGCAAATCCAATCCCCTCCGACCCGCCGGTCCTTGAGAAAATTGCCGTATTGATCCCAATGAGTTCGCCGCTCACATTGACCAACGCCCCGCCGGAATTGCCCGGATTAATTGCGGCGTCGGTCTGGATGAAATCTTCATAGTCTGCAATGCCGACGTTGCCGCGTCCCAAGGCACTGATGATGCCAAGGGTCACGGTGGAACTCAGTCCGAACGGACTGCCGACTGCCAACACAAGATCGCCGACCTGCAATTTATCATACTCAGCCCATTTTAAGGCTGGGAGGTTCTTCGCCTCGATCTTGACCACAGCCAAGTCCGTCTTCGGATCAGTTCCCACCACTTTCGCGCTGAATTCCCGTCGATCGCTGAGCGTGACGGTGATCTGCGTGGCACCTTCGACCACGTGGTTGTTGGTCACGATAAATCCGTTCGGATCAAAAATGACGCCGGATCCGGCGCTTTGATCAGGGCGTCCATGCCCCGGAGGCATCGGCGGAGGAGTCGGGAGTTCACCCCCTGGCGCTTCTTCACCCGGAGGTCCACCAAAGGGACCTGGGGGCAACGGCGATCTCCGACCTCGTCCCCCGCCTTCCCCACCCCCGGTCACGGCAATGTTCACCACTGCTGGCGTGACCTGCTTGACGATCTCTGAAAATCCTTGAGTCAGCCCAGCTGGAACCCCGGCGCCTAAGGCTGTGGGTTCGCTCGGCAGGACAGTAAACGCGAAGGTACACATGACCAGACCGATACCTGCGACAAGACCTCGGACATTCCCCCCCTTACTCCGCGTGACCATAACAGCGTTCCTCCACAGGGTTGACCGACGCGACATCATGAGCTGAACGGTGCATCGTACACTATCCGTTCCGAGGGCTTCAAAGACTAATAGTCCCCCTCGGACCCTCACCCAACGGAGCCCGAAGGGGACTATTAAGTATGACCGTGACGCCCGAGCGATGCGAGATAGGCGCGACGTGGACAGATTAGGCTCCCACGTCGTGTGCCCGTCTCGCTCGTCCCGCTTGTCACGCGAGGCTATTCCGCAGCTTGCTAGGAACCGGTTTTCCGAGCTGTCGCCTCGGATTCCAATACCCCGAGCCAAGAGTTCTGTAGCTTCAGCACCAGCCGCTTAGCCGCTTGCTCAAATGACACGACACGCAGCGTATTCGGCGCGCCCGCGTATGTCGGAGGCCAAATACGCCGCTGATCCTGAGGACGTAGGTAGACGGTCGGATACCATTGATTAATCCCTGGTGCGCTCGGACGATCTTGGGTGGCCCAGCCCCGTCCTTCGGCCTGTATCAAGGTCTGATTGTGTTTCAACTCTAAGAGGGCACATTCCAGCAGCGACCAGTTATCTCGACGAAATCCAGGCTGCACGTGCGTGGTCCATCCCAGAAAGAGCGTCACGGGATATTCCTGCTCGGTGCTGGAGACAACCACAACGGCCAGATACTCGAGCCCATGTTGCCGTCCCAGTTCTGCGAACTGGGCCCAATCCCCATGCGGCTGCGGCCTGATATGGTCGGCTGGGATCATCTCTGTTATCGCCACAGGAATCGTACGACCGAGGTCCCGTTGTAGACCTTCTCCGAGGCGAGCAAGTGCCTCTTCCGGAAGATTCGGAGCCGCACCTAGCTCTGCCGTATCTGACACCACGACAAGCCCTGCCTGTAGGGGTCGCTGATTAATCCTCGCGAAAGCCTCGTCGCCGGCCTGGCGCTCTGAGGAAACATAGTCGCCGATCCGTGCAGACGGAATGGTGGAGGCACAAGAAACCACAAACACAGCGCTGAGCATGAGGCTTACTTGTTTCAGCAAATGACGCATCCCCCACCTCTCGACCATGCAGGTTCGTCCGCCGCTGCACTCTCCACTCTTGTACGTTCGCTCCCCACCTGCGGATCTGTCAAGTCCGGCGGAGCCCCGCGCCCTGTTGCATTCAGCCTGGCATTTCGGTACGGTGCCCGCCTTGAATTCCAGTAGCAAGCTGCGGAAAAACTATTTTTGACACACCAGGACACTCGATGGTCCACACGTTTTGGGCAACCAGAGCAGACCATACAGGATGCTCAAAAAGGCTGTCCGGCAAGGCCGTAACGAGCGAAGAGGCGAAGCGTACGCTTCGGTACGTTGAGCCTCTGAGCGACGCGAGAACGCCGGATGGGAAAAGGTGCGTCTCGACGCGCCGGGGTCGGGCGGGTGAGAAGGGCGACTTTTTCAGCATGCTGCTAGCTAAACCAGTCACGGCAGACAGCTCCCCCCAGGCCATAGTCGTCGAGCGACACACACCAGGCTCACCTCAACGACTCACGATGCGATGGACCATTCTCGTGTGTCTCCTCATCACAGTGGGTGGGCTGTGGGGATGCGCGAAGCTGACTTCGGCGTTTCACCGAACCCCCTTACCGGACTTGGGTCCGCGTCTGGCCAACTCCATCAAGCTGACCTTCGACCCCTCCTTCACCAATCTCAAGATGCAGTATATCGATGGGTGCAATAGCCCCCACGAGCTCAACGTGGGGGAAGAAGTCGAATCGATTATGATTGACGTAGCCTACCAAAATTTTGCGGCCGTGACCGTCACCGGTGGAATCGCCGCACAGATCCAGCCCGACACGGAGATCGTGGTCATGCTCCAACGCTCGGACCTCAAACTTTGGGCGGATAATGTCTATGATCGGGTGCCTGCGGACATGACCCTCGAGACGCTCTTAATCTTTAAGGATGTTTCCATCACGCACAACCAACGCCTTATTCTAGAACCAGCCATACGCCGATGCGACTACGGTAATATCGGAGAGCTCGTGCATGACGCTGGGATCGCTCTCTCGACACAATTCATGCGCACCGTCCGAACCCAGTTGGCGGCGACGGGCGGAACCGCTCCCGTACCAGTGGAAGCATTGCCCGTAAGACCAGTTCCACCGACAGCGACCATACCAGCACAAGCCACTCCATCGGCACTCTCGTTTATGGCCACTGTGTTGGACGAGAACAGCAATATGGTCTTTGAAGGAGGCGAGCACATTTGGGTCCGCATCGACCTAGTGAACGGAGGAGAGCTGGAACTTCAGGGAGTCACGGCGGTCTTGACGGGAACCGCCTCGCTGCTCGCCCAGTTTCCGACTACCTCGCTGGCGATCGGACGACTGCAACCAGGCCAATCCCGCTCGATCGAATTTGTGGCGACGGTACCGCAGTCCGTCCAACAACAGAAGGCCGAGATCCACGTGGCAGTCTCTGATTCAGAACTCCGTACTCAGCCGCCGACTCAAACCCTAGTCCTGTCGATCCAGTCGACCGGCATCAAGACCGACGACGTGGATCAAATCCCAGCTGTGGTCACAGGATTTCGGCAGCCCCACACCTACTTGATCTCAATTGGGATCGGATCCTATCGAGACCGGCAAGTCCCATCCCGCAAGTTCGCCTCCTTGGATGCCAAGATGGTCTCGAACTATTTTCAGACTCTCGGTGGCTTGCCGGCCTCCAATATACTTCTACTGCAAGACTGGAAGGCCATACGTTCGGATATTGACGAAGCGCTACTGGATTGGCTGCCGCCTCACATGAACAAGGATGCGGTCGTCATTATCTATTTCGCCGGTCTGGCTTCAGTCTCTTCAACGGGAGAGACGTTTCTGGTACCGTACGATGGGACCGCCACAACCACCTCACGGGCATACCAGCTCAAGGATTTGGAGGCAGCACTGTCTCGCTTAAAAGCGAAACAGACGGTGTTTCTGTTCGATGGCATTGTGTCACGTATGGGACCGTATAGCCGAACCAAGATCGCCCTCCCCCAATGGAATCCTACGGGAAGCTCGACCCTCCATGTCATCGGAACCAGCGGCATCGGGTGGGGGTTGGAAGACGACCAACATCGGCATGGGCTGTTCACCTATTATCTGCTGCGGGCACTGCGCGGCGAGGCCGATACCAACCGGGATGGCGACGTGACACTCGGCGAAACGGTGACCTATCTCAGCCAGAAAGTGCGCTGGGCCTCCAAGACCCACATGAACCAGGAGCAACGCCCGTTCGCTGATCCGGCGATTCGCCCAACCGATCCATCCGCTGCCTTGATATTGACCAAGGTCGCTGCGATTCAGGGCACCGAGGCCCACTAATAGGCTGCGGAAAAAACATTTCGGCATAGCAGAACCTCAATGTCCTGCACGTCGTGGACAAGAGGAGAATGTCCCTGCAGGATAGTCGAGCGAAGCCAGCGGGACAGACAAGGGTTTGAGGTCCGACGTTCGAGGTTTTCTGGACTTCGAACCCCGAACTTCCAACTTCGGATCGCGCCTTTCTCGTATGTCTCACACTTCACGCCCACTACACTCCTTTCCCAGGCGTCGTGCTCGCGGCGCTTGTGTGACCATGAAACGTGAAACGTTTCCCATCCCTTCCACGGATGTTCAACGAGACAGAATCACACGATCAGAAGACAAAAAAAGAGGGTGGAGGATTCGGTCCTCCACCCTCTTGAACTCACAGCTGCGACGAAACTACTCGCCTTTGCAGAAGCTCCGCTCGTAGTTGATGATCGTCCAGGCTTCTAGTTCGGTGATCGCGGCCGGGATCAAGGGGACCATGCCTGTGCCTACACTACCATTCTTGATCACCCAGAAGAGCTCGCCATCTTTCCGCTTTTTGTGGAACTTGCAGTTTGTGAAATTGCGGGGGCTCGGATTCAGAATCTTACCAGCCTCGCCCTGGCCATCCCCGTTTTTACCATGGCAATTGAAGCAGGTGCCCTTGCCTTCGAACAGCGCCTTTCCTTTGGCAATGTTCTCCGGGGTCGCTTCAACCGGACTCTTGTTGGCCCTCGCTTCGGCCATCTGATCCGCCGGAACGCGGGGCTTAAGCGGATCACGCTCTTCGGCTCCCACCACCGAGACCGACAGCATCATCAGCGCTACGCTGATTCCCAAGAACTTAGAAAAATACCCCATCAGACTTCCTCCTTTGTGTTTAACCACCGCACATAAACTCGGCCTCTGGCCGCTGGCTCATGAGATCCATGTCAAAGCGACAAAACGCGGGCGAATATAACAATGGCCTTCCACTCATGTCAAGCAATCCAGGGTGTTAGCGGACGGTCTCCCCACTCCGCTACTCTTTCACTACCTCGTTCCCGGCCTCATACTCACTTCCACTCCGCCGGCTTTCGTTCAGTCCTACCAGATAGGAATCAAAGCTCGTGCCAGAACACCCTCACGGCGAGGCACGATGTTCCTGCTAGTTAGAGGCATGTACAATCCCAGGAATCTCGGAAGTCTCAAAAGGGTGGCGCCATTGCGCCTCAGTCTCTGCTGCGGCGCCCCATTCCTCGGTATCGCACGCCTGTGCAGCCCTCGGCGCGACGAGCCAAGACAGTCGGCCACAGAACCGGAGCATGCTTGGATTTGAACTAACCCGCATTATTCATGAGCACTTCTGCTGCAATCGTCAATCCACTGCTACGACGAGCCCCGGCCAGAGTGTTCGCCCCTCGAACCCTCACCGTACTGCACGAGTACGCATCGGGTACTCAGGACTCCGCGCGCCGGTCTTGCGACGCGGCTCAGCGATTTCGCGACGAACCGTCATGAATAATGCGGGTTAAGGGATGGCCGCTAAGTGGGTGGAAGAAAACGTGCTGCGACTGGATGTAGGGTGCTGAAGAGCGGTTAGCGCTTGATGACGATATCGCGTGCGACTTTGCCCCTCGGGCCGAAGGGCTTTTGAGGTTTACCATTGAGTTCGGCCTTGACGCCCCCGGCGTTACCGAGCGTCAGGTTAAACTGGTCCTGGCCTTTCCATCTGGCCTTTTCTCCAGGTCGTAGCAAGGCCTCTTGGGGGCTGCCACCATCGATTTGAACGACGACCCAACTCAGCTCTGTCGCCTCAAGGTCCAGCGCCAACTGTCCCTCCGTTGCTCCAGACGCTTCGAGTGAAATCCCTCCCAGCGGCCCGTCGCTCCCCAGCGACGAAGGACTCGGAGCTGCCAGCTCCGGCACAGGCGAAGCTGTGGGTGCTGGGCCGGTCACAGGCTCAACATTATTTCCTTCGCCCGCCTTAGCTGATACGACAGGGGACTCGCTCGGTTTGGTCTTGGGAGCCGGCGGAACCGCCTCGGCCTGCTGGCTTGGCGGCGCGTCCTGGGGTTCTGGAATCGGTGGAGCAGTCCGCTTGGATGTGGAAGCCGGAAGGTCTGAGCTCGAACGACGAACCAGGAGCGACGACTGTTCCCGGCTTAAGAGGAAGATGAGCGTGAGAATCGCGATGCCGATCGCAATCGCGACGGCCTTTCGATTGGCTTGGCGCTTCCGCTCTTCCTCCGCCTGCCTGACTTTCAAACGTTCCCGCTCGACTTGCTTGTCGTAATAGGCGCCTGCCGATTGAGCGAATCGGTGGATCGCATCGTCTTCATCGAGCCCGAGGGATCGGGCATAGGACCGGACAAAGCCTCGCGCAAACACTTGATCGGGCAACTTGGCGAAGTTCCCGTCTTCCAGCGCCTTCACAAAATCAGTTCGAATTCGCGTCTTGGATGCGACTTCGTCGATGGTGAGCCCCTTGGTCTCTCGCACCTGCTTGAAAAATTCTCCGATCGATTCCATGGGTGTCTCTCTACGGCTTGAGCCGTGTCAGCAGTTCCTTCGCGGCTGCGGCATACTCGCCGCCCTTATCGAGTGTCGTCACCTTGGTCAGCGATTCCCTTGAGCGTCGTTCGAACCCCAGCTTGTAATACACACGCCCCAACTCCAAGTGTAACAAAGCCGGGGGGACGTTGGGTGGATTGACCACTAAGGCATCCTCAAACGCTTCCATCGCGCCCTCGTAATCACTCTCGTGAGCCAGCGACCGGCCGAGATGGAATCGGGCCAGGTCCGGCGTTGCATACAAGGGATTGGTCAGCGCTTGACGGAATGCGGCGATCGCTTCCGTCCACCGCCCCTGTTTCTCCAAGACCTGGCCTAAATAAGTATACGCTTCCGAATAATTCTCATCGAGCTTCGCTGCGGCCCCGAATTCCTCCTCGGCTTGGGGCAATTTACCCTGCAGCGCCAGAATATGGCCAAGCACGTATCGTGCTTCTTTGTTGCTCGGATCGAGCTTCACGGCCTTTTGGAACGACACAAAGGCCTTTTGCTGATCATGCTCCAGGCTCGCGACGCCTTCCTGGTAGTACCCTTTTGACTTCTGTGCCAAACCTTCCGATGTGGCACAGCCAGACAGCCATCCGATCAACAGGGCCAACACAAGCAACGGACGCGCGAATGGTCGAACAATCGAACTGGCAAAGAGATTTTGCATCACGAAATGTCCTCGAAATGAGTCAACTGCTTAAAGGCCCGAAACCGTTCTTCAACCTCTTTGTAGTCCAGGATTCGCAAACGGTCAAGACTAAAGGCTTCTACGGTAAATGACGCCATGACGCTCCCGAAGATAATCGCTTGTTTGAAGGCCTCGACCGAACGATTGCCGGTAGCCGTCAGGTATCCCAGGAAACCGCCGGCGAAGGTATCCCCCGCACCGGTTGGATCGCACACGTCTTCAAGCGGGAAGGCCGGAGCCCCGAACACCTGCTTCTCGTTGAACATCAAGACCCCATACTCCCCACGTTTGATGATGAGGTGCTTGGGCCCACGCGCGAGTACTTTTTGTGCGACCTTCACTAGATTCGTATTTTCGCCGAGTGCGCGGGCCTCCCCATCGTTAATGACCAGAATATCGACTTGCTCCAAGACACGCCACAACGCGTCTCGCTTGCCGTTGATCCAAAAGTTCATCGTATCGCACGCGACCAATGGAGGACGCGAAAGCTTCTGCAGCACATCCAACTGAAGCTCCGGATCGATATTACCGAGAAACAACAGGTCGGGGGATCGGTAGGCTTCGGGAATCTTTGGTCGAAAGGTTTCGAATACATTGAGTTTCGTATCGAGAGTGTGCACTTCGTTCAACTGATGCGTGTACTCCCCTTTCCATCGAAACGTCGCCCCGGGCCTTCGCTCTAACCCCGTCAAGTCGATGCCACGGTTCTTGAGGAAGGCCAGGTGTTGCGGGGGAAAATCTTCACCCACTACTGCGATGAGGTCGACACTAGTAAAGTAGCTGGCCGCAGTTGAGAAATAGGTGGCCGAACCTCCAAGGACCTCGCTGACCTCCCCGAAGGGTGTTTTCACCGTATCTAACGCGACCGATCCGACTACGAGTAACTTTCCCATGGCTTACCGAAATCCTTTCCTCACCGGAACAACCCGATCCATCAACAAGGCCAGCTTCCGTCGGAGTGTGGCGGGCATCCGATCGGGCGCCGTGATAATGGCATCCTGCAATGCGCACTGACAGCTGCAGTCCTTGACGTCGGCCACCGCACGCATCGCCGTCCGCAACAGTCGCTTGGCCAACGTGACATTCTGACGGAGAGTGGTCAAGATCGCCTCGACGGTGACGGCCTTTTCCGTCTCATGCCAACAGTCATAATCGGTTGCCAAGGCCACCGTGGCGTAACAGAGTTCTGCCTCACGAGCGAGCTTGGCCTCAGGGAGATTCGTCATCCCGATCACACTCGCACCCCACTGACGATACAACCGGGACTCTCCTTTGGTCGAAAACTGCGGCCCTTCGATGCAGAGATAGACGCCACCCTGATGCACGTTGGCGCCGACCGTTCGGGCCGCAGCAAACAATGACGCCCCGAGCGAAGCACAGACCGGATCACCAAATGCCACGTGCGCGACGATGCCCCCCTCAAAGAATGTCGAAACCCGCCGCTTGGTGAGATCAATAAACTGATCCGGCAGCACCACGTCCCCAGGCTTGATCGATTCCTTCATACTCCCGACCGCACTCACAGAAATCACCCGGCTCACCCCGAGCGACTTGAGGGCGTAAATATTCGCGCGATAGTTGATCTCCGAAGGATTGACCCGATGTCCGCGTCCATGTCGCGAGAGAAAGGCGATGCGAATCCCGTCCAACTCGCCGAGCACCACCTTGTCGGAGGGAGCCCCGAAGGGAGTTTTTACCGCCAGTTCCTTGACCTTCCGAAGCCCCTCGATGTCGTACAGTCCACTGCCGCCGATGATCCCAATGTCTGTGCGCGCTGCCTCCCCCTGCCGTGTCATCCCTAATCCTCATGTAGTGTGGTGAGAAATCGATCCACCTGTCCGATCACCAGCGCTGCCGTGTGCTGGACCGACTCCGACTCCTTGATCGTCACCCACTGAATCCCCGGTTCCTTTCGAAACCAAGTCATTTGTCGTTTGGAATAATGTCTCGTGTCCCGTTTAAATCGCCGAACCATTTCAGCGACGTCATACTCGCCGGCCAAGTGCTCGGCCACCTGTCGATACCCCAAGCCTTTCATGGCCGCACTGGCGCGCTGATACCCCTGAGCCAGGAGTTGCTTCGTCTCTTCTATCAATCCGTGAGCCAGCTGCCAATCAATCCGCTCCTCGATACGCCGATACAGCGCGTCGCGGTCTCGGTTCAAGCCGATGATCAAGGCTGAATAAGGCCGCTCGACAAACCCATGCTCCTGCTGAAACTCCGACATCCGACGACCGGATAGCTGGTACACCTCCAGCGCGCGGATCACTTTCGATTCGTCGCGTGGGTGCAACCTCGCTGCGGCCACAGGATCGACATCCACGAGCCTCGCGTAGAGGCGATCGTGCCCTTGGTCTTTCGCCTCCTGCCGGAGGGCCGCCCGTACAATCGGATCGGCCTTTGGTGCGTCGCACAAGCCCTTGAGGAGGGTCCGCACATAGAGCCCTGTGCCACCCACTACCAGGGGAAGGCGGCAGTCTCGATAGAGGCGCTCGATCTCATCGACAGCCTGACGGCGATACAATCCTGCATTAAACGATTCATCGGGATCGACGAGATCAACCAGCCGATGGGGAACACCCTGGCGCTCCTCTGGAACTGGCTTATCCGTCCCAACATCCATACCACGATAGACTTGCCGGGAGTCTGCTGTGAGCACCTCGGTCTTGAAAGCCTTTGCCACCTCGACCGCTACGCGGCTCTTCCCCACAGCAGTCGGTCCAACCAGCACGACAACAGGCTTGAAACCGACCTGCGTCTCGGAGAGACGACACGTCGCTCTCGTTGGAATGGCCATCATGACCATCCAACCCGCCCGAACAGCTTGGCAAGCTCATCTGTCGAAAGACGAAACGCCGTGCGGCGGCCATGCGGACAGGTCATAATCAACCCTTCCTGCACCCAATCGTGAATCAGCTCTTGAATTTCTGGAAGGGTCAAGGCGCGTCCGGCACGCACCGCTCCATGGCAGGCCAGTGACGCCAGAACGGGTTGAACTCGCAGCTCCAGAGACGATGCGCTGTCCCACTCGGTCAAATCGTCAATCAGATCCTGCACCAAGATGGCCGCGTCTACCTTGCCAAGTCCAATCGGAACCCCGCGAATTGCCACGGCCGTCGTACCAAACGGTTCAATCAGGAGGCCGAGTTTCTCCAGATCATCACGACGCTTGAGCAACAGCGTGCTTTGCGCCGCCGACAGCTCGATCGGCTCCGGAATCAAGAGCGGCTGCGAGGGAATATCCCGGCTCTGCCACCCTCGCCAGAGCCGTTGGAAGAGGACACGCTCGTGCGCCGTATGTTGATCGATCACCTGCAGTTCTTCGCCCACCTGCGCCACGAGATAGGTCCGGAGGATCTGTCCAAACGGCACGATGTCGGGCTTCTCTCCCCGCTGATACGCCGCGGCTGTCTCGTGGGCGAACACCAACTGACTTCCCTCGACGATGCCGGACAGGGACGCCGCGTCACTAATATTGATCCGGGTGTCCTGCCTGCGAGCCGAGTTCAAGGCGGTCGGATGAGAATCCAGGAACGATGCAGTCTGCCGCTCGGCCGTGGGAGCGAACTCCGGCGCCGTCTGCGACAGCCCTGCCTGCGAGAGACCCAACACGGCCTTCCGCTCGGAACCACTGAGTGCGTGGCGGATTGACTGACGCACCAACTGATGAAGGGCTTCTGTTTCCGCAAAACGGACTTCTTTCTTCGTGGGATGGACGTTGACATCGAGTCGGTCCGGCTCGATATCCAGAAAGAGCACGAATGTCGGGTGATGCCCTTTGGGCAGAAACGATCCATACCCATCCATGACCGCATGAAACACGGTCGCATTGCGGATGGGACGCCGGTTCACAAACAATTCCTGTGGCGTTCTCGAGGACCGCGCATGGATAGGATCGACCATCACGCCGCGGATTGACGATCCCGCTGTCCGGCCTCGCACCTCAATAGTCCGATCGAGAAACGCCTGGCGATATACTTGAAGTATTCGATCGCGATCTGCTGTCACGGCGGGATAGTTGAGGATCTCCTGGCCGTTATGGGTCAGGCGGAAGTGCACCGATGGCCAGGCGAGGCCTGCGAGTTGCACGACATGACTGATATGGGAGAATTCGGTCGTGGTTGATTTGAGAAACTTCTTTCTGGCCGGTTGATTGAAAAATAGATTGGAGACGTCGATCCGGGTGCCAGGCAGGGGGGGTGCGTCCACGATAGAACTGCCTACTCCTGCTACCAGGGTGAACTGTGATCCCACCGTATCCTGCCTGGTGGCGGTCGTCACCAGCACATGGGAGACGGACGCAATGCTCGGTAACGCCTCGCCGCGAAAGCCCATTGTCCTCACCGAGGTGAGATCCTGATCTGATCGGAGCTTACTGGTGGCATGCCGCTCGAAGGCACGGGGAAGATCGGCACGGTTGATCCCCTCTCCATCATCCATGACTCGCATGAGGGCCAGTCCACCATCTTTCACATCGATTGTGATATGCAGGCCCCCTGCATCGAGGCTATTTTCCAGTAATTCTTTGACGACGGCGGCAGGGCGCTCGACGACCTCGCCGGCCGCGATGCGGCTGACTACATCGTCTGGAAGGACATGGATCTTGGCGGAGCAACTGGCGGCGGGCATGAAGTTAGACTCCAGGGAACGCCCGGAACAAGGGAGCCACCACGAGCCGTCTCGATGGACGTCCGATCATCGAATTTCGGCCAGCTTATTCTTGGCCAGCTTCGCCTCTTCCGACGTGGGAAACTCTTCGATGACCCGTTTGAGATTCTTTTTCGATTTGGCGAGATCCCCGGTTTCTCCCGCCGCGAGCCCCGATTTGAAGAGCGCCGCCGGCACTTTCTCGTTTCCTGGATACTCCGCCGAGAGGTACTCAAACGATTGCATCGCACGAACGTAATCCTTCTGCTGATAGGAGGACTCTCCCAACCAGTAGTAGGCATTCGGCGTCAACGACGTCCCAGGGAAGTCTTTCACAAATCGCTGAAAGCCCGCCACGGCAAGCTCGTATTTTCCGTTTAGATAGTCATTGTACGCAAGATTGAACGCCGACGTCGGGGTAATCGTGGGAACGCCGGACATCATCGTCGGCACATCTGCAGAGGATGCCGGCTTCTGTGGTTTAGAGGGACGAACGGGTTCTCCAGGTGCTGACTCCGCCTTGGGCACAACCGGAATACCCAATGTCTCATCGGGTTTGGCCAACCGGCCTTCTAACCTTTGGATCCGTGCAGACAGTTCATCGAACTTCGGATCGAGCTTCGACCTGGCAGATTCGATATCCTTCACCCGCTCCAGCGACTCCAAACGTCGTTGCAGCGCATCCAGGCGCTTTTGATCTTGTTCTTGAGACTTCGACACCGTCGACAAGTGGTCACGCAACTCCACAAAATCTGCGTGGTTGGCACATCCGACGAATAACAGCACCGCTCCGGCCATGAGAACGACCAACCCCCTTGAACCTGTTTTCTTGCGCATCACGGTTATCGCGACTCCTTCAACTGGGATAGTTTATCGGACGCTTTTCCTGCCTCAGGAGTCCGTGGATACAACGTCACCACCTGTTTGAAGGCCGAAGAAGCGCGCTTCTTATCTTTCATCGCCAGGTACGCATATCCTTTCTTCAAGATCGCCGATGGTACTTTCTCACTCTGGGGGAAATCCAGTTCGACGCGGTCGTATGAATCGATCGCCTGTCGATAATCTTTCTTGCCGTAATGCGATTCACCGAGCCAATAGCGAGCGTTTGGAGATAGATCCGAGTTCTGATAGTCACGCAAAAATGCGGCGAACCCCTGCCGGGCTCCATCCAAGTCCCCATCACGAAACAGTGCCAGTAGACGTTCGTACTCGACTTTATCGGAACGCTCACTACTCTGGCTGACTTGCGGGCGCGGCGACTCCTCGGACTCGACTGCCGATGTCACCGCTTCAGCCGATTGTCCCGCTTCCGCTTGCACAGGGAGCGAAGCCGTGGGCATCTCCTGCTCAACCTTCGGGGTTTCAGCCGAAGGCACCGTTGCCGATCGGTGGGCCGGCTTCGTGGGTAACTGACGTGCCCCTCCCTTGCTTCCCCCTCGTACATGCGCATCCTGCGCGACCTGCTCAACGACCTTGGAGAGGGCATCCAGACGACGGTCCTGTTCATCGAAACGGGCAGCAAACTTCTGCGCGACAAATGCGACACTCTTATTGACCTCGCCTAAATGACCGGTCACGGCCTTGTTCGTCTCATTGATATGGGTTGCCGAAGCTTTGCTCTCCTGCTCTTCTTGGCTCACCCGCTCGCTCAAACCTGTCAGCGAATCCCTGCATGCAGTTAAGGGCTGACTGAATTGTGCGAATTTTGCCGACAACTGTTCGGCCCGAGCCTGGTTATCCGTCAGCGCCTTATGCTGCTCCTCTAGACGTACGTCGAGACTCTTGGCAAGTCCGCTGTTCGTCTTCTGCACGACCTCGATGATCTCTTTTCGCACCACCTCCATCTGCCGGCTCACGTCGTCAAGGCGAGTGTTCACGTCCATGCGGAGCTGATCGCGATCCTGCTTATTTTTCACATCTTGAGCATTGAGGCTCTCGCGCACCTGGTTGTATCGAGTTGTGCTATCCGCCTCCAGCTTGCCGGCCAACTGTTCGAGCCGCTTGGTTTGTTGCTCAAGTTGCGTAGAGCGCTGCTTGAGGTCTTCCTGCTTGCCCTGGAGTTCCTGAGCTTGGTGCAACGCGCGCTCCAGTTCGCCACGCAACTGCGGCAACTCCTGCTCCCGAAGTACCGAAATCTCTTGACTCTGTCGCGCACGGGTCTGTGCCGACTCATCGCTCGACTGCTTGATGCGCTGCTGAAGATTCTTCTCCGTCTGTTTGAGATCAGCTTGTTGGGCAATGCAGCCGGTCAACAACAGGGTACAGATCACACAGATCGCCGCCCAGGTTCCCTTTGTATCCGAATAGTTCCACATTGTTCCACCCACTATGATGAAGGAATCCCCTGTTCTCTCTTCGTAGACAACGGAGTCATAACCGTCGCGACAAAGAGCACGCCGCCTACTTCCCCGTTTTCACCGCAAGATGTCCTCGCCGATTCTGCTGGTAGCACGATTCCGCATGTTCATTGCAGGACGGCCGCTCTTTCCCATACGACACCACTGACAGACGATTGGCGCCGACACCGAGTTCGACCAGATAGTTCCGGGCGGCTTTTGCCCGTTTTTCGCCGAGTACGAGGTTGTAGGCGGCGGTCCCGCGTTCGTCACAGTGCCCTTCGACCTTGACCAGCGCGCTCGGGTTGGACTTCATCCACTCGGCATCGCGACTCAACGCTTGACGCCCATCCTCGGAAATCGTCCAGCTATCGTAGCCGAACAACACATCTCGCAAGCCCGCTGCAGCTGAGGCGGCCTGCTCGGCCCTGACCTCATCCATTTGTCGTTCGGCACTGCTGGAGGGATCCACCTTCGCCAGCATCGTGCCACTGCCCACACGCTCCTCTGAGGGGTTCTTGTCGAGGCCCCGAAGCCCGCCGCCACCCGACTGAACGCCGGTGTCCGGGAAGCTGCCGACACCGGACTTGGAACTATCTGCCCCCCCTCCCTTCGCCATCCCTTGAGTGGACTGGGAGTCACCGCCAGATTGTACGGATTTTTTGGAGCAGCCAGGCATACCAATCAATGCCATGCTCATCACCAGCACCACGCCGCATGTACAGAGTGTCCTGTTCATACATATTTCTCCTTTTCCTAGGTTAGTCATCTCGATCATTCATGTGCCTTCATTCATCCGGTACGGTCAACATGTCATCCTCACGATGCCGGAGACCAGGAGGGCGCGCTATTGTGCGTCCCCTGGAAGGTGAGCCGTTCGATGTCCTTACCATCGGCATCGATCATATAGATGTGGCTCTTTCCATCGGCCGTCGAACTGAATACCAGATGCCGGCCATCCGGCGACCAGGAGGGTGAATCATCGACACCCGGTCCTGTCGTCAATTGCATACGCTTCTGTCCGTCCGGCGAGATGACACAGAGCTTATACTCTTTATGCGTCCGGCATACATAGGCGATCCAGTTACCGCGCGGCGACCACACTGGCGCCGCATTGTAATCGCCCTCAAACGTCAGGCGGCGCACGTTCAACCCGTCTGAACCCATTAGGAACAGCTGGGGCCCGCCACCTCGATCGGACACAAACACCAGCTCTCTCCCGTTTGGAGACCATGAGGGAGACAAGTCGCCTGAGGGATTCACCGTCAGCCGTTGAATGGCTTTCGTCCTTGTATCCAACCGATAGACCTCGGAATTGCCTTCGTGACTGGAGGCAAACGCCAGGAAGTTTCCATCAGGAGACAGTGCCGGAGTGATGTTCAATCCCCCGAGGGAAATCACCGTCCATCGCTTGCCCGTCGCCAATTCAATCATGTCGATGTCCTGCGTATTGCGATTGCGATAGGCGGTGAAGATGAGGAACCGGCGATCCGGAGACCATTGCGGCATGAGATTCAGGAATCCATCGGCGGTAAGTTGGCGCGCATCGTAGCCATCATAGTCCATCACGAACAACTCGCGGGCACCCCCCTGTTCAGCCACATACGCGATCTTCGTCCGCGCGATGCCCGGCTCGCCCGTGTAACGAAACACCAGTTCGTCGGCAAAGCGGTGCGCCATCTGCCGCACAACCGAGGGCGATCCAGCGTAGCGCTTCCCCCCCACGACTTCATCGCTGCCGCTGTCATAGACGAAGCCTTCCATGTTCACGTCGGCATTTTTGTCCGCCTCTTTCAGGCCCGCTTTTCCCCAGACCAAGACCGAGACACCCTTCTCAGCCGCTTGTTTGAATACGGCCTTGGAACCGACCCCCGTCCCATTTCCGACATCGGGTGTTTGAATCCCAAGACTGGGCAAATCCACCAGATCAAAGACCATCGACCGTTGCACATCCTTTTTGAGAACTTCTTCGATCCGCCCCCCCAACCAGTCGGGACCTCCTGCATTGTGTATCCCCGCAACGGCCAGGGAAATTTTTTGGAAATCTGGGCGGGTGGCTTCGAGGAACACATCCGCTGCCCCAGATTCAAGAATACCGACAACTCCTGCTAGCAGCAGCGCTCCTCCAAACCAGGCACTGATCAGTTTCACCTGTGTCATCCGACCGACTCTCCGACTCGAAATACCATTTCTACATCTCTATAGCTGTCTAGCATATCGGCAGGAAACGCGGGCAGGACTCGTGGCCTCAGCACGGCGCGCTGGCCCGCCATATCAAAATAGGCATTCCCGGACGACTGTTGCACGACCACATCTTTGATCGTCCCATCCCGTTGAAGCCGAAACTTGACAATCATCGTATAGGTTTGTCCCGCCATATCGATCGGAGGCGGCTCCCACTGGCTACTAATAATAGACTGCACGCGAGCCCAGTAGGGATTCGATCCAGCCGTACCGGAAATCCTCAGGGTCGTGTCGGGGGTCTTGACCGCCGGAATTTTCATCTCTTGCTGGGGCACCGGCTTGATTGACGCCTCGCTCGGTTTCACCTCTTTCGGAATGTCCAGCTTGGCCGCAGGCTGGAACTGTTTGATCTTTTTCAGCTCTTCTTCTAACTCACGATCCAGATCATCGCTTACCGTAGACCGCTGCGGAATCTTCGCGACCGGGTCTTGCGCCACATCAGGGACATGTGGGATATCGAGCACCTTCGCCGCCTGTTGGGGCTGAGCCACCGATTGTGATGCTGGGCTCAAATCTCCAAACTTCGGCGCATCCGGCGGAAGCTGAAGATCCTGCAACATGTCCCTTCTTTTCTCGCCTCTTGGAGGCGCGGCGGAAGGGGTTGCGCTTGCGGTCATCGTCTTGCTTAACGGGGCAGGGGTCGGCGTCGGATCTGAAATTTTCGCTGACTCAACCGGCTTCGCGGACTCGGCTTGCCTCACGGGTGTCGGCAGACTGACCAGCGACACTTCCACAGACGTCAAAGGCCGTTCACCCTGCTGCGGAAGCCGAAGCCCCACCGCCACGAGCAAGACGACCACATGAAGGATGAGCGACAGTACCAGCGTTCGCTTGAGTCGAGCGGACAGCCTGGATTGATCGTTCTGATCGAACCACGAACTTGACAGGACCGACGCCTGGGACGCCATAACAACCAGCTCCCTCGCGCACGTTGCGTCAACTTTTTCGCGACGGGAAGCGCGGAGTTTGTGGCGCTCCCACACGCTCGGGCCCAATCGGCTCCGTGACCATCCCGATCTTCTCGATCCCGGCTTTCTTGACACCATCCATAACTTGCACCACGACGCCGTAGGGTACGTCGCGATCGGCCCTGAGATACAGCGACACATCGGGATGGTCCCGTTTCAAGAGCTTCAATTTCTGTTCCAGCTGGGCCACCCCGACCGGATCTTTATCAAGATACAGTCGTTGATCCTTTTCAATCGTGAGCACCGTACGCATCTCCGCTTTGATGGAATTCGTGGCAGAGGTCGGCAGCTTAATATCCATCCCTCGATACAGCATCGGCGCGGTAACCATGAAAATCACCAAGAGGACGAGGACCACATCGACGAGGGGGATGACGTTGATTTCTGCCAGAAACCGGCGGTGACGGGACTCTAGGGTCATCCTTGAACTCCGACCGGAACTGGTTTCGTCTTCGATGCAGGGGTTGAGAGGGACGCCAAGACCTCGATAGTGACTGAATCCAAGCGAAATGCAGTGCTGCGAATCCGAGTAAGAAAGTAATTATAGGCAATCACCGCGGGGATGGCGGTGAACAGACCCGCTGCTGTCGCAACTAGGGCCTCCGCCACGCCGGGAGCGACAGCAGAAATGCTGGCAGTCCCTTGGGTGCCGATCTCACGAAACGCATCGATGATTCCCATCACGGTTCCGAGCAGTCCGATAAACGGAGTAATGTTTCCCGTCGTAGCAAGGAACGGGAGATAACTCTCGAGGCGCGAGAGCTGGCTTTGCGCGAGATGGGACGCCGTCCGCTCCACCACGTGTCGATCAATTGGTCCCAAACCGCCACCATCCTTCCCCTCGACTGGCCCGGATCCCACACGCTCCATGACCCCTTCGAATACACATGCGCTGGGACTTCCTTCGATTCGTCGAGCTTGCCGATATAGCTCGTCGAGATCTCGTGATTTCACGAGGAGAGCGAGGAACCGCTTGTCCTCCCGGTCTGCCACTCGAAACACTCGCCATTTGGAGAAAATAACGGCCCACGAGATGACCGAGAAGACGAACAGGAGGAGGAGCACGATTTTTGACACTGCGCCGAGCGAACCCACCAATCCAGTTAGACCTGTTTGAAACATGCGGCTATGACCTTTTCCCGGCTCCAGGAAGTACTACAGCCCTGCCTACGGAGTCTAGCAAACACAGGGGAAAATGGCGGGGCCGACGGGATTTGAACCCGCGACCTCCAGATTGACAATCTGGCGTCCTAACCAGCTGAACGACGGCCCCTCGAAACTCTACTTGTAGCGGAAGATGTGGATGACAAGACTATATCTAGCGGTTGGTCTCGTCTAAAATTTCATTATTTCTGTTCAATTGATCTTTCCTGCTCCCCGGGAACCAGCTTTCGCGCTGGTAGGCGGAACAGGGATCGAACCTGTGACCTCTGCCTTGTAAAAGCAGCGCTCTCCCAACTGAGCTATCCGCCTGATTTCCTTAGTAACCTTCTGCGATGCTACCAACTCCACTTGCCCTTGTCAATCGAATCTCGCACTGTTCTTGCACTTTTCGGTCGCTATGCACTCCGCTCAATAAATCGCGTCTCCTCGGCTATGTTTTTTGCCCCCGCCGCCGACCCACCCGAGGGAAATACCTGTCATGTACCCGCTTGAGGCGTCCCCGTTCAATATGCGTGTAAATCTGCGTCGTCGCAATATTCGCATGGCCGAGCATCACCTGAACAGACCGAAGATCCGCACCGCCTTCGAGCAGATGCGTCGCAAACGAATGCCGGAGCATGTGAGGCGAAATGACCTGTGTAATCCCTGCTCGCCGTGCACGGCGTCGCAGCAATTTCCAAAAGGCTTGCCGCGTCAACGGCCCACCCCGCCTCGAAACGAAGACATATCGTGAAGCCCGTTCCTTGAGAAGCCGTGGCCGTGCCTCTTCCACATACTGCTGCAGCAGCTGCCGGGCCCCCTCACCCATCGGCACAAGACGCTGCTTCGCACCCTTGCCCTTGACCCGAAGATACCCGACATCAAGATTTGCCTGCGCGACTTCAGCCATCACCAATTCTGATACGCGAAGCCCCGTCGCATAGAGCAACTCCACCATCGCGCGGTCACGCAGGTCTTCAGGGGTCGGGACCGCCCCCAGGTCCAACAATGCGATGACGTCTTGCTGCGACAACGTTTTGGGTAGTCGAACGCCTCGTGATATCGGGGCCAGGCCAATGGTCGGATTCTCCTCAATCATCTGTTCCCGCATCAGAAACCGGAGCCATCCACGAATAGCCGAGAGGCAGCGCACAGAGGAGGCGCGAGACAGCCGTGCCTCGTGCAAGGAGCGGAGAAATCCCGTCAACGTCTCCGGCGTAAGAGGTCCGAGCGGCACGACACCGATTCGATCCAAGTAGGAGTGGAATTTACTCAAGTCTCGGCGGTAGGCTTCGACCGTGTTGATGGAGAGACCACCCTCCACCCGGAGATGGCTCAAATATCGTTCGGCCAGCGGGTGTAGCATCATTTGTGCGATGATAGCCAATCGCTCAGATGAACACAACGAACCCTGTGGGGGTTTACCTTGACACCCCAACAGGGTTTCCGATAGTAGTCACGTGCAAATGACATAGCCGTCACACCGCCAGGAGCTAATGGCCCGCCCGTTGATATCTCTGTCTTCACATCGCACGTACGTACTTTCGGTACGCTGGTGCCATGCGCTTACACTTACTTGGAGCATACTCGGGCCAGTCACCGGGTTCGAGTTCAATTCCCCCGTCTATGCAGAAACAGGACCCGCTAGACCGGCGAACCATCCCGCGCTAAACCAGGCGAAGCGTCTGATCGACGCAGGTCAGGCTGAAGAAGCCATCACCGTACTCCGTCGTTTTCTGGCCACCTCTCCCAAGCCCGAGCTGCTCGACGACACCTATCTACTCCTCGGTGCAGCCCTGCACAGCGCAAAGCAATATGGAGACGCCTTAAAATACTTGCGGCAACTGCAGATCGAGTTCCCCGACTCAGAGGTGACGGACCGAGGCAAACTGATGCAGGCCCGAGTCCATGCGGCGATGGGCAACCTCGACCTTGCCCTGCCGATCTTGACGGGCCTGCGCAATCTTTCAAAAGATGACGGCACGAAACGCGAGGCCCTGCGGCTGAGCGGCGACTTCTACGCGCAAAAAAAGGACGCGACCCATGCCATTCAGGCGTGGCTCGATGAAGTGGCCTTGGGAACCGAAGACCAAGCGGAAGACGTACGGACCCGCATTCGCGAGCTGGCCAGCGAGACGTCCGACAAGAAAGCCCTCGAGCGAATCCGGGACACCTTTCCACGCAGCTTTCCTGGCGATCTCGCGTCCCTCCGACTCATCGACCTCTACGTCGGCCGTGGAGAAGAACACCAGGCCATCCGGCAAATCCAGCAATTTCTCGTGAATTTCCCAACCCACCCGCAGGCAGCGAAAACCTCGGAACTCCTCGCCACACTCCAAGCCAAACTAAAATCCAACCAGTTTTTCATCGCCGCAGTCCTGCCGCAGCTGGCCGTCGAAGCAAATAGAGACCGGGCAGGGAGCACATCGGTTGGTCTCATCGTCAAAGATTTCGAATCCGACTACGCCTCGTTTTTGGACGACTTCTCCGAACTGCTGAACACCGATCGCCCCCTCGCCGTGATTGGCCCTCTCCTCTCGAAAAATCTGCCCGTCATGGCTGAACTCGCCGAGCGAGCTCACATCCCCCTGATCACGCCGACGGCGACCCTCCCGAACGTCAGACGACTCGGCAACTACGTGTTCAGTACGGCGCTCACCTATCAACTTCAAGCCAAACGAATCGCGGCCTATGCCATCAAGGAGCAAGGCTTCCGCCGATTCTGCATCCTGCACCCCGACACCACGTATGGCCGCGAGTTGGCCCGGCTCTTCGCCCAAGAAGTGCGCCAACACGAAGGGGAAGTGATCGCCGTTGAATCCTACAAAGAAGGCGAAGCCGACGTGAGTGCGCAGCTCAAACGCATGAAGGAGGAGGACCTCAAGAGGTATGGCTTGTCCGTGCCGGTTGATCAGACTAAACTGACCGGGAAACTGACAAAGCTGGACAAGAAAATTTTCTATACGCCGGGCTTCGACGCGATCTTCATTCCAGGCCGCGCCGCCGATGCAGGCCTCATTACTGCTCAGCTCAATTTCCACGACATGAAAGTTCCTTTCCTGGGCGCGAATGGATGGAACTCGCCGGACTTTGCCCGCACGGACGATTCATCGATCGACGGAGCCGTGTTCGTCGACGGCTTCTTTGTGGACAGCCCCACCCCGACCGTGCAGGATTTTGTCGACCGGTTCAAAAAGCGGTTCCAAACCAACCCGACAATCTTTGCGATGCAGGGCTACGATGCCGCGAAATTGGTGATAGATTCGGTTCGAAACGGCGCCTCCTCGGGCGAAGCCGTCCACGATCAGCTGCTGACACAGCCGGACCTCTCCTCCCTCGCGGGACCGGCGGCGTTTGGACTGGACGGGACATTGAATCGTCCGCTCTTCCTCATGCAAATCAAACGAGGCCGATTCCTTCAGGTGAACTGAGAATGCCGAACGCATGAACTCCTTACCGCAGATCCTCCACACGATTTCCTACATGGGGCTCCCGCTCCTCTTCGCAATGGTGTTGCACGAATACGCCCATGGCTGGGTCGCCTATCGGTGCGGCGATCCGACAGCCAAACTACAGGGTCGGCTCACAATGAATCCGCTAGCACACATCGATCCGTTCGGAACTGTCATCCTACCGCTTCTCTGCCTGGCTATGCCGGGAGGATTCCTTCTCGGCTGGGCCAAACCGGTCCCGATCGATCCACGCCGCATGCGCCAACCACGTCGCGACATGGCACTCGTCGCAGCGGCGGGACCGGCCATGAATCTCGCGCTGGCCATCGGCAGTGCCCTCCTCTTCGCGCTCCTGTTGTCGATCGAGCCAACGATTGGGAACTACTTGTCCAAATCAGAAGAGACCCCTCCTCCAGACACGTGGCACACCATGTTCATCCTGCCGATCGCCGTGATGGCGGTCTACTCCGTCTTGATTAACGTGCTCTTAATGCTGTTCAATCTGCTGCCGATCCCCCCATTGGATGGCGGGAGAATTCTCACGAGTCTTCTCCCACACACCGCGGCGACGGCGCTCATGCGCGTGGAACCCTACGGTATGTTTATTCTGGTGGCGCTAATCATATTCGACCCGCAGATCCACCTGATCCATACCGTCACAAGCACCTTGACCCACAGTCTCTCCAATACGATTCTCTCAACCGCCGTCGGTCTCGGAACAGGAAACACGCCATGACCACACCCAGGAAACGAGTCCTCAGCGGCATGCAGCCGAGCGGGCTGCTCCATCTCGGCAACTATCTCGGCGCCTTGGAGAATTGGAAAGGCCTTCAGAACGAGTTCGAGTGCTATTTCTTTGTCGCGGACTGGCACGCACTCTCGACAAACTATGCCGATACCAGCCGCGTCCGAGAGTTCGTCCACGAGTTGTTGATCGACTGGCTTGCCGCAGGCATCGATCCCGCGAAAGCCACGGTGTTCGTGCAATCGCGTATCCCGGAACATGCCGTCTTGCATCTCTTGTTCTCCATGATGATTCCTGTCGCCTGGCTGGAACGGAATCCGACCTATAAGGAAAAACGGGTAGAGATGAAGGATCGCGATCTGAGCACGTACGGATTTCTCGGCTATCCGGTCCTCCAAGCCGCGGATATCCTCATTTACAAGCCTGATTTCGTGCCGGTAGGGAAAGACCAGCTGCCGCACCTTGAGCTTACCAGGGAACTAGCCCGCCGGTTCAATAGCCTGTACAAGCCGGTGTTCCGTGAACCGCTGGAGCAGCTCACCAAGTTTCCGAAAGTGCTCGGCACGGATGGGCGGAAGATGAGCAAGAGTTACGGCAACACGATCGACCTGTCCGACCCCGAACCAGTCGTGCGACAGAAACTCAAGACGATGGTCACCGATCCCGCCCGAGTCCGACGCCACGACCCCGGAAATCCAGACCTTTGCCCGGTGTACGATTTTCACAAAATCTTTTCATTGCCGATGATTCAGGAGCAGATTAATACCGAATGCCGGACAGCCGCCATCGGCTGTATCGATTGCAAGAAACTCGTCGCCGATCGAATCGTCGAACGCATGACTCCGATGTGGGACGCGCGCGCGCGCCTAAGCAAAGATCCCGCGCACCTGAACGACATCGTGACAGAGGGCAGCCGCCGGGCCGGCGAGGTCGCCAAAGCGACGCTCCACGACGTGAACGAGGCAATGAACATCTAGATGGGGTGGAAAATGAGGAACGGCAAGGTGTGGCAAGGAGGGCTCGTGCTGTGTGCCCTGGTCGGAGGACTCTCAGGCTGTGGAACCTGGATGCATTCCGACAAACAGTCGGTCACCATTTTCACCACCCCGCCGGAGGCTGAGCTCGTCATTGACGACTACCTGCACCTCACAGCCCCCGGCACGGTAACCTTAAGCCGCAAAGGCAACCACCTCGCGCAGGTGAACAAGGATGGCTATCAACCGACCTCGCTCAGTATCGATCGTACCTGGTCCTGGTGGGTCGTCGGAGATGTTTTCGGCTGCCTCATTATCTTTTCACCGTTCTGCATCATGCACGACATCGACCAGGGTGGCTACTATACGTTCGACGACAAGATCTATCTGACGCTCGATCGCCGCACGGCATCGGAGCCGACGTTATCGAAGTAGCCCCTGGCTCGGATTATTCATGAATAGTCCGGGCTAGGCCGACTCAGCTCTATCTCTGCGCCAGTAGATTCAACCATCGTCCCTTGCGTTCCCGATTAGTCACCACCTTCAACTCAAGAATTTTCCATCCGGCTCGACGAACCGCGCGAGCGAGTTCGTCCTTCCTCCAGCGAGCGAAATAGCGTCCGGGGAGCCACCCATCCGTCACAAGGCGGCTCTTCACGCCTTGGGTCACCGTCGCGGCGAACAGGCCACCTGGACGGACAAGCCTGCTCAGATCGGTCAGGATACGACGTGCGACCGGTTTCGGAAGATGCATCAGCGAGGCGGCAGCCCAGAGGCCATCGAACGACATCGCCTGAAAGGGGAGCTGGCGGAGGTCGGCGAGAACCAGCGGTAATGAACGATATCGACGCCGTCCCGCTGAAAGCAACGCACTCGTCCTATCCAAGCCCACAACGCGATACCTACGCTGACCGAGATCGCCCGCATCCTGGCCTCCTCCACAGCCGAGATCCAAGAGCCTCGCATCGGCAGGGAGACACTTCAACCATTTGACCAACAACGGCGGTCGGCGATGCCGCCGCTTGCTTCAGCGGGCAACGCACTCCTTGGCCGACCGTTCGTACGCGTCGATCGTCTGCAAGACAAGTTGAGTTGTGCTATCGTGAGCCAAGCTGAGGGGGGCCATTCATGCCGCGGGTAGACGTACAGGTACTATGACTGCACTGGCGTTGGTATTCATCCTACTGGGAGCGAGCTGGGGTGCCGCATGGGCAGCCGATCCACCCTGCGACAAGTACCCCGTTGCCAAACAGCCCAAATGTGCGGAGATCTGGAAGGTGCTGAACCAGGAAGACGGCCCCTCGATCGCGCAATTCGGGCTGGCCCAGCTGAAACGGCGCGAGGAAGGCAAAATCAACGCCGAGCAACACCTCGGAGAAAACATGGCCTTCATTAAGCAGTCCACCGAGAAACGCCTCGCACGATTGAAAGAGCGGATGGCCAAAGAGTAAGGCCTCATAACGTGTCGGCTTTCGGCTTCTCCAGCAACCTCCCGGCTGAGTTCAGCAAATCCCGTCCCACGATAATCGGTGCCTTAAAGTGAATCGCGAGCGCGATCGAATCGGACGACCGGCTATCAAACGTCTTCACCTGATCCTGCACCGCAACGGTCAACGCACCGTAATAGGTACCACCTTTTAGCGTGATGACGGTTTGCAACACTTTCCCGCCATAGGCATCCAAGATCGTATGCATCAAATCGTGAGTGAAGGGGCGAGAGAGCTTCTCGCCGTTCAACGCACCTTGAATCGACAGCGCGACTGTAAGATCGACGAAAATCGGGATGGCCTTGCCTTCGGCCAGCAAGAGCACCACAATACCGTGATCGGAGATGCGAACCTGTACATCGGTGATCGTGACCAGCTCCGAGGTTGCCGGTGCAGATTCGCCTGCTTGCGCAACCGGCAGCGCGAGCGCGCCGAGAAAACAGATAGAGGGGACGAACAGCTTGCATGCCATCATGGTCACCTCCCCTGCCGGTCAGACACGGACAAACTGATTCGTCTCCTTCTCTAACCCGATTTCGGTCTCTGGTCCATGCCCCGTCACCACAATCGTGGCATCCTCCAAGGTGTACAACCGCTCTCGAATGGATTGCTCGATGGCTTCGAAGTCTCCGCCCCAGAGATCGGTGCGCCCGATGCTGCCGCGAAAGAGTGTGTCGCCGGCCAAGACCAAGTTGTCGACCGGGAAATGAAAACTCATGGACCCGGGGGTGTGGCCAGGCGGATGGAGTGCGATAGCGGAGACCTGGCCGACCAGCAGCTTCTCCTCATCCTTGAGCCAGTAGTCGGGCATCGGAACAGGCACATAGGCGACGCCGAACATCCGGCACTGCAATTCGAGATTCTTCCATAGCTCACGATCATTCTGATGCAGACAGATCGTCGCCCCCGTCGCCTTCTTCATTTCACCGGAGGCAAGAAAATGGTCGAAGTGGGCATGGGTGTGGAGAATGTGGCTGACGGTGAGTCCGAGTTGGTGCACCTCGTGGAGGATTCGCTCGTGCGCGCCACCGGGATCGACCACGATCGCCTGCTTCGTCACTGGATCTCCAATGATCGAACAATTGCAACCAAGGGGCGGGACGGAAAAGGTTTTTCGGATCACGGTCGGCATGATGAACGCATGCTACCGTCCAACCCCATCAGGGCGCAAGCAGCGGCTCTTCTTCCTGCTCTACCTGAGCCTGAATGGTCCACGCGACTTCCGTATCGAACAACGTCCAGCTTCGTCCTTGACGGCGAAACCGCACGAGGAATCCCGCTCCGGTGGCGTCGGGGCGTAGGGCTTCGACATACATCAGCGCATGATCGTTGCGGAGGCTTCGCGCCACGCGAGAGAAGGCCAGACGATCCAGGACCGACGGCGCTTGAACCGGCCTTGCGCGAGCTACCGTGACTGGACGAGCCAGGGAAACCTCCGGCTCTTCGATCATGTCCCCCGTGGCGAACCGGTAGCCGACACCAAAGTGGAATCGTTCTTCGAGCCGGCTTGGTTGCCGGTTGACCGCGCTGAATTCCCGGATCAGGTCCGCAGGCAGCTCGCCATCGAAATACCCCTGTTCCTGAAAAGCTCCGATCGTCGTCGGTCCCTCCTGATCTGGAGAGAGACGGAGCCGGGTCATGCGTTCGATCACGACCAACTGAGTTGCTGACGTAAGAAACTTGCTCGTCACCACCTGGTCGTACAAGGCATAGTCTTCAGCAGGAATGGCATCGGCCTTCTGATCTGATCCAGCCACCGCTCCCGGCAGACCGAGAAGAACATCCGTGAGCAGCACAGCTATGTTCAGAACCGTCAAGCGGGTCGTCATGGATCGAGCATAGCTGGCGGAATGGATGAGGGTCAATTCATGGATTCCGGCGTGGACAAGTTGGAGCGAAGCGTGGATAATCCGAAAACCAAGATGGAGGGACGTGACGTGCACGACAAGATTCAGTCGAACCAATGGCTCTTGTGGATCGGAGCGATCGCGCTCTGTTTTTCGGCCAGTAGTTGCAAGCCCGACGACTCTCCGTTCAAAGCGGAAAATGAGTCGCTCCGCAAGCAACTGGCCAAGCAGGAGTCGGTAGTCACCTCCTTGCAGGACGGGAACAAGGTCATGCAGCAACAGATCGATCTGCTGAACCAGGAGCTGCGCGACGCGAGGAAATCGGCCGAGAGCGCCAAGGCCGACGCCAAGGCCGCCGCTGACAATTTAGCGATACAAGCAGCCCAGGCAAAAAAGTTGAGTGCCGACGTCCAAAAAACCGCAGCGGCTCACGCGGCGCAGAATATCTACGCTGAGGAAAAAGGGACCCAGACTGAAGACCTCCCCCGCCCCTTGAGCAGCGTCGCCAAGATTGCGGAGGACGCCCTCAACCGCAATGGGTATCATCTTAAAGTGAGTATCAAGACCGATCAGAAAGCGGTCTACGTGACGGAGCGGAAAATCTCCCCCCCTGCCTCGCTTGAAGTCGCCGGCTCACGGAATCAATACGTGCTGTCGCTTCATGCGCTCCCCTCGAATGTCACCCGGCTCAGCGTCAAGGCCGACTTCGAAAAACTGGCCCAGGGTGGACGCCTCCTCAGCGTGAGCGCAGAGGAGGTCGCAGAAATTGAACGGAGTCTCATCCGGGAAATCAACAAGGCCCTGGCCTCCCCCAGCAAGACCTGATGTGGCGTTATTGGGCATGGCCCGCAACCGCTCTCTCTCTCCTTATCATCATGGGAAGCCTACAAGACGCGCGGGCTGGATTGAAGCCCTCACCGGACCTGGCCCGCCATTTGACCGGGATCGCGGGGTTGGCCCAGCCGTCACCGATGGTGACCATTCCAGCCGGTCCGTTCTTGCTCGGCAGCAAACGAGTGTATGATGATCCCTATGGAAACTGGACGCAGTTCGACGATACGGAACTCCCCCAACATCGAGTTTGGCTGGACACCTACGAGATGGATCGCGATGAAGTGAGCCTCGGGGAATACCTGGCATTCTTACAACAGCGAAAACTCCATCCATCGGAAGAGTTGCAGAGACTGATCTGGCACGTGATCACGATCCACTCCGTCGCGGACCAGACCCTGAGCCGCTGGCCTGCGCTCTATGTCACGTGGTCCGAGGCGAAAGATCTGTGCGTGGCAAAGAGGAAACGACTTCCGACGGAGGCTGAATGGGAGAAATCGGCGCGAGGGTCCGAAGGCGGCTTATTCCCCTGGGGTCAATCTGCCCCCAACCCCACGCGCGCCATGTTCGGCCAGCATCACGTTCATGAGATCCCCATTCTCGCGGCAGTGGATTCACATGAGGCCGGCAAGAGCCCTTATGGCCTTCACCATATGGCAGGAAACGTCGCCGAATGGGCGCAGGACTGGTTCGGTTCTGACTACTACGCCTACATGCCGGAACGGAATCCCCCGGGGCCGACGAACGGGCGCTACAAGAGTGTCCGTGGCGGCTCGTGGAAGAGTAACAAGATCATGCTCCGAACTGCGACCCGTGGCGGCTCAGCACCGGATCAACGGTCGGCTACGATCGGCTTTCGCTGCGCGAAATCATCGACCTCCACTACTCCCTAGCGCAGCGCAGCAAAGCTCCCTTTCCTTGGTGAGACGCGGGCCTCGTGCTAGCATTTCTCTCCTATGGCTCTGTCAACCAGCGTGCACGATCTCCGCACCCTCATTCGCTCCTGCCACCCGCTGATCGTCATCGAGACGGTGGAGGAAGAGCGGGTACTAGAGTTGCTGCAATCAGTGGCTGCCCAGGAGCGAATGCCGCTGTTCGAATGGTCCGTCACCAGAGGACTCACCCGCGCCGACGACGTTCCAACACTCAGTAGAATGACAGCCACACCTATGGCTGTCCTCCAACACCTACAAGGCCTGACAGTAGAGGCGGTCTTCTGGCTCAAGGATCTCGCGCCGCACCTACAAGATCCAGCAGTCGCCCGCCAACTCCGAGAAGTCGCGGCAACCTACGACCGCTCGCGTGCCACCTGCGTGCTCACGGGTCATCCCATCGCCCTGCCGCTCGATATCGAAGAGATCGTCGTCCGGCTCGACCTGCAATTGCCGGATCGAGACGAACTGCAATGCATGCTCCAGAGCGTCATGCAGTCGCTCGGCCCCAGAACCTCTCTCCGTGGCCCACGGTCGACCACCGTCGTGCAAAGCATCCTCAGTTCCATCAGCGACTCCAAAGCGGCAGACCAGGGCCCTTCGGCAGACGAGCGTGACGCCATCCTCCGCGCCTTACAGGGACTGACGCTCCATCAGGCTCGGCAGGTCATCACACAATGCGTCGTCGAAGACGGTACGCTCTCCGCCGATGACGTGCAGAAGATTCTGAAGCGCAAGGTGCAGGCAATCAAAGATGGCGGTCTGCTTGAATACTATCCGCTTGAAGACAACCGGTTCGAGTTGGGCGGTTTCGCCAATCTGAAATCCTGGCTGGAACGTGCGAAAATCGGATTTGATTTACCACTGAGGCCAAGGCGCTCAATCTTACGCCCCCTAGGGGAATCATGCTCGTGGGCGTGCCAGGCTGTGGTAAGTCGCTGGCCGCTAAGGCCATCGCGCGGGAATGGCAGCTCCCACTCTTAAAACTCGACGCAGGCCGGTTGTTCGATAAATTCGTCGGTGAGTCGGAGAAGAATTCCGCAAGGCGATCGAGATGGCTGAATCGCTATCGCCCATCGTCCTCTGGATTGATGAAATCGAGAAGGCAATGGCCGCAGGGGGCGGAAGCGGCGAGGCCGATGCAGGCTTGAGCCGCCGGCTGTTCGGCGCATTCCTCACGTGGCTTCAAGAGAAGAAGCAAGAGGTGTTTGTCGTGGCCACCGCCAACAATCTTTCGTTGCTTCCCCCCGAACTCCTTCGCAAAGGCCGATTCGATGAAATCTTTTTTGTGGACCTGCCGGACGACAGCGAGCGAGAATCCATCTGGAAGATTCACCTGGGTCTTCGGAAGCAGGACGTGAAAAAGTTCGATCTGCCCAAGATCGTCAGCGCCAGCGACGGCTTCAGCGGCTCCGAAATCGAACAGGCTGTGGTCGCGGCACTGTACCGCGCCCTCCATCAGAAAACGCCGCTGACAACCGATCTTTTGATTGAGGAATTGAACAACACTGTGCCACTCTCCGTCACCCGGCGTGAAGACATCGATCAGCTCCGGGAGACGGCCCAAGGCCGGTTTGTCAACGTACGGTGAGGCCGATGCGACTCCTTTTCATCATGGCCACTATCGCAATCGTGACGCTCGTGGGCTGTACCACGCCACCGGTCGAACGTCCTCGCCCATCGGCACCGGAGGCGCGTCCCTGTTGTCGATCCGTCGAGCGCATGCCGAGCCGGAGCGCGATCGTGCGGACAGCGGCCAAACTCGTGGGCGCCAAAACGATTGAGAGCAACGGCCGACGCGTCTCCTACGCCTGCGCCGGTGTCACCCGAGCCATCTTCCTCAAACACGGCATCGATCTGTACGAGAACAGCACGAGCGATCCCGAAGCGAATGGCGTACGCCTCATTCATGCGCACATACGGCAACAGGGCAAGTTCCACCAGGGACCGGTTGTCCATCCCGGCGACCTCGTGTTTTTTGACAACACGTGGGACTTCAATGGGGATAGCAAGGTGAACGATCCGTTGACGCACGTCGGGGTTGTCGAACGGCAGGAGCCGGATGGCACCGTAATCTTCATCAGTCGCGTGGCCGGCGCCATCGACCGCTACCACATGAATCTCGCCTTCCCACACGTCCACAAAACCGCCGCTGGCCGAATCCTCCACGACTATCTTCGCCGGAAGGATGTCAACGACCCAGCCAATACCCGCCACCTCACAGGGGAGCTCTTTGCGCAATTCGCCACTCGGGTGGGGCGCTAGCAGGATACCAGCATCCAGGGACCGTAACGCGCGAGATAGGCGAGAAAGACGCGATCCATAGTTCGAACTTCGGGGTTCGAAGATCCGAAAACATTGAACTTCAGACCTCGAACCCTCCCCCGTATCGCTCGTCCCGCTTGCCTCACTCGACTGTCCTGGGGAATGTTCTCCTGTTGCCCTGGCTCCCAGTTCCCCCTAACCAAATCATCGATATGCGCTATAGTTCAACTATATTGTTCGTTGTATCGAACGCATTCGCTCTGAATACTGAGTGCTTCAACGCAGCGCAATGCACTGTGCGACAGAGTCCAAGGAGAAACGATGGGACAGACGACAACCTATTGCAGCGATTGTTATAACAAAGTGGCACGGGCTCAGGATGCGCAGATCAAGGCTGCAGAAAGCGACGGCAAGGTCCCGATGACAAAGGAAGGAACCTGTTGCTCGTGCCGTAAGGCCACAATCGTGATCTATTTCGAGGGATAGCACAGCCCTCTCGCATCGACGTGGCGACTCTCATTGTGCGAGGGCTCTGCTACACTAACCGTATGGCTTCGCCGTCACAATCCACTCCGACTGCCCACACCGATCCTCTGCGCCGCACCATGCTGGAGGTACACCAGAAACTCTTGTCTCTCTATAGCGCATTGATTGCGGCGGAACAACTCACCTACGAACGCATCCATGGCCGCATCGGCTCGACCGACGAGCTCATCCAGTTGGTGCTCAACGACCCCTGGTTCACATGGCTCTACCCTGTGTTGGATCTGCTGCTCCGGATCGATCAACTCCTGGACGACGACGCGTTTGACATCACCCAGGAAAACGTCGAACACCTTGTGGCAGAAGTGCACACCTTGACCCGCCCGTCGATCGAGGGCGACGGATTCGAGCGCGCCTACTACGAGGCCCTCAATCGAGCCCCTGAAGTGGTGCTCGCCCACTTCGACGTCACGCGGGTCTTGCTGGCAGAAGCAGCGTAACTCCATCAGGCGCAAGCCACTCGGCCTCTTACTCGATCCCTTTCTTCGCCCGTAGACTGTTCAGAAGCGCCGTCCACTTCGTGTGTGATCTGTCTGATCCATCTGGTTAGTCTCATGCAACCAAACAAACCAGACAGACCGAACAGACCAAATGAACAAGACAGGCTGGCGGACTTTTTCAACAGGCTGCTACAGCACAAGGCTGAATATGCCGATATTCAAACTATGACGAGTATCGACCTCTCGACTGAGTTCCAGGGGTCACCATTTTTCCATAAACCTGCTAAAGTTATTTTATGGCGTCTGTATCGCAGAAGACCGTGACCAGGAAATCCTGTCCTCTCCGCAAGAGGCTCCTCGACATGCGAGGCAGTCTCTTGGGTCTCCATAAGGCCCTCATCCTGGCAGAGCAAGTAACCTACGAACGCATCAATGGCCGTGTCGCGTCAAACAGCGAACTGTTGCAATTGGTGTTGAACGATCCTTGGTTTACCTGGCTTCACCCCTTATCTCAGCTGGTGGTTCGTCTCGATGAGCTCTTGGATGACGAGTCCGAACTATCGCTTGTTGAAGTGGAGCACTTTCTGATAGAAGCCCGAGCCCTCATCCGTCCTTCGGAGGAAGGAGACGGTTTCGAACGGAGTTACTACGAAGCCCTTCAGCGGGAGCCCGACGTCATCTTCGCCCACGTCGAAGTGAAGAAACTCCTGACCAAGATCGCCGCGTAATCTCTCTAACATTCCCAAAAAACACGAAGGCGATCGGCCCATAAGGACCGATCGCCTTGTTTTGAGCGCATGTTGCCCGCGTGACGCTATCGGTTAGTTTTTCTTGTCCTTGTGCTTGGCTTTGGCTTTATGTTTCCCCTTCATTTCTTTCTTACCCTCAGCCTTCGGCGCTTCCGCAGCCGGAGCTGGCGCTGTGACCGCTGGGGCTGGGGCTGGTTCCGGGGCTGGGGCGGGCGTTTGAGCGAACACGCTGGTGAATCCCAATAGGACTGCGGCTGCCGTTAACGTCGAGACTGTCTTAATCATGTCGATCCTCCCTTGATTGGTGTGTGTGTTGCGGAGGGGCTTACCCCCGCCTATCCTAAGTACCTCACGCAAGCAGGATGCCGCGGACAGGCCTGACTTTTACCATAAATCGTGAGCAATTGCGTGGTTATTCTGAAAGTCTCGTCTCGACCACCCCGGCTGCCTGTGGCAGAACAGCTGTTTCCGCAGCCATCCCGCCACAGGTCTACGGCACGACTACAGCCGCTCTTCGTCGAGTTCTATGACGTCAGCCCAGGTCTGAACAAGAGGGAGAGATGCGACCGGCACGCCGGAGGCCAGAAGGCCCTGGCTCCATTGCGCGATCTCTTGGTCAGACGGGTTTCGACTGTTGGCTTTCACCCAGGCGAGAAGTTCATCATCCGTTCCCCCGGCCAACACCCGCTGCTCAAACGATTTCGGATCGATCTGCAGAAAATCGACCAGGTACTTATCGAACCCCACTGTGATGTAGTTGTAGTCCTGAATCTTGCCCGCATGCCGCAGGCGAATCTTGTCGATAAACCGCCCAAGGTGGGCCATGCCACCGAGCAAGGCTTTGGGGCTTCTGGGATAAGTTTGTTGCGTCATTCAGTTTTCTCCAGCGTCGCAATTTCTCGAAACATACAGACGAAGACGAGAAAAGTCTAGGAGGGACAACGAGCGCTGGCATGCCACCGCTGCGCCCCACCTCCCGGAACGACCCTTCCGGGCTTGGCCGAGTGGAAGCCTTCTGGAATTCCTTCAGCCGCGATCCTTCGATCGCAGTGCTTCAGTCAGTTCCAGCTTTCCTACTCCGCCAAGCCTCGGTGGGTCCCCGTTCCTCCGGTGAGGTCGCGCGGCAGCATGTCTGCGCTCGGAGCAATCAACGGTTCGTGAATTCTTTTCTTTGCTGGAACCTATTCTTTGCCGAGCGCCAGTCTTACATACACATTTGCGGGTTTAACGTTCGCGGCCAGCGGCCGCCGGAAGCGCACAGCGCTGGAGGCGGTCCGACTGCGCCGCGTTGTTAGGCAGCTTTACTTTCACGCAAACTTTCCCTTCGAAAGGACTTCCGGTCGGGGTGATGTTATGTCCCGGCCGAGAGCGATGTTCATGTCTTCCATTGCGGCGACGAAACCGCGAAAGTATCCCTCGACCGTTCCCACGGCGGGAAGTTTCTTGGCAATTTCGTCAAACTTGACATGCATGATGTCATTCCTCAGATCGCAGATCTGCGCGATCGCTTGGTGCGGTTGCGACGCGGAGCTAAGTTTGGCAGTCTTCCCCGCAAGACTGGGCAACAAGAACCACTTCTCCTTTGGAGGAAGCCACTTTGCAGCGCGACCCGTGTCAGCGCTGAGCCCGTTCTCAATGAGCTCGTCTATCAGGTGATTTGCCCGAGCCTCGATGGCGAGCGCGCAGAGCGTGATTGCGGCGAGGCAGTGATGCTGTTCGGGCAACAGCGTACTTCCAAGAATCGGCTCGAACTCTGAATCGCTTTGGCAATTGTGATCGAGTTCAAAGCAATGCTTCGCCTCACTCCATGCGAGTTTGAAGAAGCTGTTCCAAATTCGAACGCGGGTGTCAGCGTCTGCCATTTTTCGCGACCTCTCTTTACACGCTGCCTAACACTACCGCTCACGCGCCGCGTTTCTTAACGCGGTCGCGTGCAGCGGTTTGTTGGGCGTGCTATTTGTAAAGGGCAAGAACATCGAAAGCTTCCTTTACGATACTTTCCTGCACCGACGGGATGTGACGATCACTCTTTGATGCTCTACGTCGCAAGGCCGCAACTGTGTATACGATTCTCCGGAAGACTGGCCTGCGGCCATTGATATAAAGTTGCCACAGCGCTTCGTGCAGTTCATTCAGGGATAGTACAAGTCGCTGCAACTCATGAACGTTTGTCTTGGAAAACAGCTCATCAGATTTCTGCCGAAAAACGACACCACTATGTGCAAAGATCTTGTGTCGAATCTTCTCGTATGCCTTTTCGTAAACCGTTCTCTTCTTCTTCGCGTACCGCTGTAGGCGTCGGAAATCCGTTCTACTCGGTATGTGCGCGTCCTTGACGTAGTCATTTATCCAAGTAGCCGCTGGAGACTGTTTTGCTTTCCGCTTTGCCAGGGCCGTCTTCGAGAAGATTGTTGGATGCTGTATGGCTTCCCGAAGAAGACGATCGAGGCTGTGGCTCTTGGGGTTTCGATCGAATATGCGACCGAGAGCAATGAACAAGGAGGTCTGAAGCGCACCTAAGCTTGTGTTCCAAAATAGTGGCGTGAGATTGATACCTCGACGTATTTTGGCGTTTATTCCTGCACAGGCGTGAAATGAGATCCACGCATAAAGGAACTGAATGGCTTCATTACTGTCGTGACGCAGTTGTTCGAGTTCTCTCTCAAAACGTGCCTCTGGACTCATGGGACTCTTGTTGCCTAAATATTAAGTGAGCGGCGGCAAGGACATGGCTACAGGCAGCCTATCCCTGACCGTACCAGAACTCTGGTGACTGAAAAGTCCTGAGATCATCTGCATTTCGAGGATCTGTGTCAATAACCGCCCACAAGAATACACTGCCATTCGCGCGGCCTATCTCCCTATTGGCCCGCAGCCTATTTCTGCCTGGCGGGGACGCACAGTTTGCCCAATCCTAACCAGTCTGCGGAGCTGCACGCACCGCGTCCTCCTCGATTCAGAACATGCGTGTAGAGATTCGAATGGCGTCTGGAACTGTTTCAGACGCCAATAGGCGTGCTAGGGCTCAGAGCGAGCTTTGCCGAAGGAGCGGGGCACTTCCAATCTTTAGAGGAGTGGCCGAGGCTGCCCTTTACTGCGCGCATCGAACGAGCACAGTTTCATCGTGCGCGTTCTGCGAGCAAGAAGGGCACCTGGCCACTCCCTCTCCATCCTTCTGAAGCCACGCGTTCCGCGCGCAAAGAGGATTGACCAGGTTGGCTATGACTTAATCGAAGGGAAACTTCAGGAGACTAACTTCTTGGCAGAATTGCCGACTTGCAGATACTTATCGACGCCTGCAGCCATTTTCCTACCTTCGGCAATGGCCCAGACGATGAGCGAGGCGCCGCGTTTGGTATCGCCGCCGGCAAAGACGCCGTCGAGGTTGGTCATGAAGTTCTCGTCCACCGCGACATTGCCGCGCACGTCGTACTTCACGCCGAGGCTGTCGAGCAGGCCGTTCTTCACCGGTCCGGTGAAGCCCATTGCGAGGAGAACGAGATCCACATCCATTTCGAAGTCGCTGTTCGGAATCGGCATGAACTTGCCGCTCTCAAAGCCCACCCGCTGCCCATGCAGTTTCGTGACGTGGCCGTTGTGGCCGGTGAATTTGGTGGTCGAGACGCTCCATTGCCGGTCGCAGCCTTCTTCGTGCGCATGAGACGTGCGGAGTTGCATCGGCCAAAGTGGCCAGGGAGTCGAGCCGGCTCGCTCCGGCGGCGGTTCCGGCAGTAATTCGAATTGGTGGACTTCGCTGCAGTCATGCCGGTGCGTCGTGCCGAGACAGTCCGATCCCGTATCGCCGCCGCCGATGATGACGACGCGCTTGCCCTTCGCCGTAATTGGTTCATCCGTAATCGTATCGCCGGCGTTCCGCTTGTTCTGCTGCGTCAGATAGTCCATCGCCAAGTGGATGCCCTTGAGCTCCCGCCCAGGAATCGGCAGCTCGCGAGCCTGCTCCGCGCCCATGGTGAGGCCGACCGCATCGAACTCGCGCCGTAGTTCTTCGCCCGAAATATCCTTGCCGACACTGACGTTGGTCTTGAAGATGACGCCTTCCGCCTGCATCTGTTCCAACCGGCGGTCGATGACCCATTTTTCCATCTTGAAGTCGGGGATGCCGTACCGGAGCAAGCCGCCAATCCGGTCGGCTTTCTCAAACAGCGTCACGGTGTGGCCCGCACGGGCCAGTTGCTGCGCAGCGGCGAGACCGGCCGGTCCTGAGCCGACAATGGCCACCCCACTCGATGATGCGGATCGACACCGGGTCGCTGTTGATCCCGAGCACGCAGGCCGATTCGCAGGGTGCGGGACAAAGGCGGCCGGTGAATTCCGGGAAGTTATTGGTGGTGTGCAGCGCCTTGAGCGCACTGCGCCAGCGGCCACGGTGCACGAGGTCGTTCCACTCCGGAATGAGATTCACAACCGGGCAGCCGTGCGTGCTTTGGCAAAATGGCACGCCGCAATCCATGCAACGCGCCCCTTGGGTCTGGAGTTTTTCTTCCGAGATCGGCTCGTAGAATTCCTTCCAGTCAAGCACGCGCAACTCGACGGGACGCCGCTTCGGCCCCTCGCGGGCATATTTCATAAAACCTTTGGGATCACCCATCTCTTTTAGTCCTAAGTGCTGAGTCCGTGCCGATCGAACATGTTTCTCGGTTTACCCCTTACCCCTAACGCCTCACCCCTTATTACTTGCTCGCGGCAGTTTTCTTCTTCCGTTCTTCTAACACCCGCTTATAGTCCACCGGCATCACCTTGACAAACTTCGGCAGCATGGTCTCCCAGGCATCCAGAACCTGCTTGGCCTTGCGGCTGCCGGTATACATGAAATGCGATGTGACCATCTGATGCAGCGTCTTCTTGTCTTCTTCCGTGACGACTTTCTCCAGCTCGACCATTCCAAGGTTACAGCGGGACTGGAATTTGTCCAGTTCGTTCAACACAAAGGCCACGCCCCCGGACATCCCCGCCGCAAAGTTGCGCCCTGTCCGGCCGAGCACGACGACGATGCCGCCCGTCATGTACTCGCAGCCGTGGTCGCCGGTCCCTTCGATCACCGCGCGCACGCCGCTGTTGCGGACCGCGAACCGTTCACCTGCCATGCCGTAGAAATAGGCTTCGCCTTGCGTCCCGCCATAGAGCGAAGTGTTTCCGATGAGAATCGTCTCTTCCGGCGAATAGATCGCCTGCTTCGGCGGGAATACAATGATCTTCCCGCCGGACAGTCCCTTGCCCAAATAATCGTTCGACTCGCCTTCGAGGATCAGGGTGATGCCACGCGAGATGAATGCGCCGAAGGATTGACCGGCCGAGCCGGTGAACTTGATCGTGATTGTGTCGGGCGGCAGTCCTTCAAGCCCATACTTCTTTGCAATGCGGCTGGACATCATCGTACCAACCGTGCGGTTCACATTCCGGATCGGCAGATCCAGAGTTACTTTTTCCCCTCGCTCGATCGCCGGCTTGCACAGCTCGATCAGCTTGTTATCGAGCACGTCCGCGAGACCGTGGTCCTGTTTCTGCACACAATAGCGGGCAATCTCCGACCCAACATCTGGTGCGTGTAAGAGTGGGGTAAGATCCAGCCCTTTCGCCTTCCAGTGGTCGATGGCTTTCTGAGCTTTCAGTTTATCCACGCGCCCGATCATCTCCTTTACCGAGCGGAATCCGAGTTTGGCCATGATCTGCCGCAACTCTTCGGCCACGAAGAAGAAGAAATTCACGACATGCTCCGGCTGGCCGATGAACTTCTTCCGCAAGACGGGATCTTGCGTCGCCACCCCCACCGGACAGGTGTTGAGATGGCACTTCCGCATCATGATGCAGCCTTCGACGATTAGCGGCGCGGTCGAGAAGCCGAATTCTTCGGCGCCCAGCAACGCGGCGACGGCGACATCGCGGCCGGTCTTCAGCTGGCCGTCGGTTTCGACGCGAATTCGTCCGCGCAGATCGTTCAGCACCAACGTTTGATGCGTTTCGGCCAAACCCAATTCCCACGGAACCCCGCCGTATTTGATCGAGGCCAGGGGCGAGGCGCCGGTGCCGCCTGAGTCGCCGCTGATCAGAACTTTGTCTGCATGCGCCTTCGCAACACCGGCCGCGACCGTGCCCACTCCCACTTCGGCTACCAGCTTGACTGAGACGTCCGCATCGGGGCTGGAGTTCTTCAGATCGAAAATGAGCTGGGCTAGATCCTCGATGGAATAGATATCGTGGTGCGGCGGCGGAGAAATCAACTGGACGCCCGGCGTGGCATATCGCAACTTCGCGATCACTTCATCTACTTTATGGCCGGGCAACTGTCCGCCCTCACCGGGCTTGGCTCCCTGCGCCATCTTGATCTGCAACTCTTTCGCATTGACTAAGTAGTGACTCGTGACTCCGAACCGCGCCGAGGCCACTTGCTTGATGTAAGAATTCTTCGAGTCGCCGTTCGGCAGCGGAACGAACCGCTCAGGATCCTCGCCGCCCTCGCCTGTGTTGCTCTTGGCGCCGATCCGATTCATCGCGATCGCCAGCGTCTCGTGCGCCTCTTTGCTGATCGCGCCGAAGGACATGGCCCCGGTCGTGAACCGCTTGACGATTTCTTTCGCAGGCTCGACTTCGTCGAGCGGAATCGCTTTCGGCAGGTCGTCGTTCACGAGCTGGGAAAACTCGGCGAAGCTCTTCGGATCGTTGGCCATCGTCGCGTGCTGCAGCTTATAAATCGTGTCCGGATTCCAGTTGTGGTGTTCGCCCTGGATGCGGTAGTGGATCTCCCCGCCGAAATCGAGTTGCCGGATCGGCGTCGGCTCGTAGGCCACGCGGTGCCGCCGCAAGGTTTCTTCACCGATCTCCCGTATGCCGATGCCCTCAATGCGCGAGGCAGTCCCTGTGAAGTATCGATCGACCAGCTCGTGATTCAATCCGATCGCCTCGAAGATTTGCGCGCCGCAATAAGACTGTACGGTCGAGATACCCATCTTGGAGAAGATTTTGAGCAGGCCCTTGTTGATGGCCTTGATGAACTTGCCCTCAGCGGTCTGAGCATCCAACCCTTCCGGCAGATACCCGTCGCGTTCCATGTCCACAAGCGATTCGAAGGCGAGATAGGGATTCACCGTGCCGGCTCCGTAGCCGA
The DNA here is from genome assembly GCA_005887945.1 of Nitrospirota bacterium. Lineage (GTDB taxonomy): Bacteria > Nitrospirota > Nitrospiria > Nitrospirales > Nitrospiraceae > Palsa-1315. The sequence continues at coordinate 624 of VBOL01000167.1, read as the reverse complement.
TGAGCGCCGCGAATTGATGCACGTCACGCGGCTCGCCGGTTTCGACGATGAGGCCGACTTCCGTCCTCGTGCAGTCTCGCACAAGGTGGTGGTGGACGGAGGCGATGCCAAGGAGGCTCGGAATCGGCGCCCATTCTTCGTTGACTCCGCGATCGCTCAGGATCAGGAACTTGTAGCCTTCGCGAATCGCCTGCGACGCCTGTCGACAGAGATCGTCGACTGCTGCCCCGAGCCCTTCAGGCCCCTCGGCCACTTTGAAGAGCATCTTGAGCGTCTGGCTCTTAAAATGCGGATCGGCGATCTCGCGAATCTTCTGGAGCTCGGCATTTGTTAGAATCGGCTGTTTGACCCGGATGCGGCGGCAGGCCTCCGGATGCTCATGCATCAGATTCGGCTTGGGCCCAATGCTGGTCGTCAGCGACATCACCAGTTCTTCACGAATCGGATCGATCGGCGGATTGGTCACCTGGGCGAACAGCTGCTTGAAATACTTGAAGAGCAGTTGCGGCCTATCGGATAACACCGCCAACGGCGTATCCGTACCCATCGACGACACTGCTTCCTGGCCTTCCACGACCATCGGCGTGATGACCATCTTCAACTCTTCGACGGTGTAGCCAAAGG
>VBOL01000168.1 GCA_005887945.1 Nitrospirota bacterium | reverse complement strand
GTTACTGCCTTGAAAGGGCAATGTCCTAGGCCAGGCTAGACGATGGGGACGAAACAGGCATGCAAAATGAGGTGGATTTTTACCATACTTCAGACTCATGTGTCACTAGCGGACGCGGCAGGCTTCACCGCAGCTGGTCGCGTTTCTTCTCCGACTTCGGTAGGATAAACTGTATCGAAAGTATTGGAGCCTCACCTGGTAAGGACCCAAGGAGCACGACTCATGACAAGGCGCCGATTCGCATCGTACAGATCACTGGTGCTCGTTGCTTGCTGCCTGATAGGAGCCGGTTGTGCCCACGATACCTACCAAGAGCGGGCGAGCCTGATTAAGAATCATGCCGACGCGTTCTATGACAGTCTGAAAGCCAACCGAGTGGAATCCGCGATCCGGGACAATGAGCAGATTGAAGCGATGGCGAGCCAGATGGGAGACACCGTTAGGAAACAGGCCGGCCAACAAGGCACCACAGCTGTCGAACGGGAGTTTGCCTTGATGAACACCGCCAACGAAGCCGCAGCCACAAACTGGCTCGCGCTGGGCCAATACTTCGCCATCAAGCGCCAGTACCCCCAAGCCCGCGCCACCTATCGACGCGTGATCGACACCTATACGAATCCCACAGACCGGCCGTATCGAGAACAGGCCCTGCGCGCCTTGAAGGATTTAGACATGCTCAATCCTCCCACCACAACAAAAACGATTCCGTGAACGGCGGCTGTCTCCTGCGCCAATCCTCTCGAGTACTTTTCAGCGGGCTCCTGCTGCTCAACTGGGGTTGTGTCCACCGAATTCACGTCATTCCTGCGCCTCCAGCTGTTTCGCCTGCCACCATCGCGCAATCGCTACAAGTAATTGTGCCCTTTCTCGCAATGAAAGGAGCCGATCACATGCCGGGCATTGCCTTGCTTGAGTGGCCGGCACAGGATCTTCGAACCGCCGCGATCGACTACATCCAATCACGTCAGACATTTGGCTCGGTAGGCGACAAGCCAGCCGATCTCACCCTGACCATCAAAGCCTGGCTGACAATGCGATCCCGCAACAACTACCACTACAGCCTGCGCCTGGAATCAGCCCTGGGCCCTTCTGAGAAACCGCCGATCAAGTCTTATCTGGTGGAAAAAGAAACGGTTGGGTCGAGCGTTCGGTGGATCACGGCTTCGGATCAGACTCCCATTGCAGAAGCGGTCCAAGCCGCACTGGACGATCTACTCTCGCAGATCGAAGCTGATCACCTCTTGTATAGAAATGGACCGAGCTGAAAAAGATGGCAGAGACCGTGAGGGTGCGGAATAATCATTTCGGCACAGCTGAACTTCGATGGCCTGGGCGTCTGGGCCAGCCCGGTCTGTCTGGTTATCTGGTCCATCTGGTTGGTCTAGTGCAACCAAACAAACCAGACAGATCGAACAGACCAAATGAACAAGACCGGCCGGCGGAATTTTTCAGCATCCTGCTAAGAGGTCCGAGACCGTCGGTCGAAGAAGCACATAGCAAGATATCCAGCTGCCACGCCCGCCGCAAATATCACACCGACTATCCAACCAGAAGGGAAGCCCGTTCCCCTCGGTTCACGACGTCGAAGTTCCCGACTCAGATTCGGCATATGGGATTCCGGCCCGAGCCATTCATCATCTGATGAGCGGGCCGAGCCTTGCTTGAAGAGAATGGCTGTCTTTCTTTCACTCATGATTCCCCTACTCCCCTACAAGCCACCCATACCAATTCCACCTCCGCAACTAGAGCTACGGGTCCTAGGCGGTACGAGAACCAGTAAAGTTTGCCCAGGCCGCATTGACCTGTGCGGTCGAAGCCGGTTCAAACACATGACAATCAAGACGCAGCGAACGATCACCGAGCGGAACCTTCAGATAGTCACAGTGATGCGGCCGATCGGCATTGTCGTGTTGATTGGGGCGAAAATACTGACAGGATACACACATCCTCGCGACAGAAATCTCACCCTGTTCTTGGAGACTACGAATCACTTTTACCAGGGACGTGAGGAGGACGATTTGCTCCGGTGCCGAGAGTGCCTCCGTCGCAGTCGCCAGCCGATCAGGCATACGGGAAGAGGGCGTACAGGACCGATTCCCTTTTGCCGTCAACTGCGCCATCACAACCCGTCCATCGCTCATGTCTCGACGCCGTCGAACCAACTGCTTCCGTTCGAGCGTGGCGATGACTTCCGACGCAGTCGGAAGCCTGACGGCCAACTCGTTCGCCACCGTGGAGACTTGCGCGCGTTGCCCAGGCTTGGACCGAAGAAGCGTGAGGACTTGCCGCTGTAACGGGCCAAGACCTGCTCGACCTTCTCGCCGCCACGTCCGGCTTTTCATCGCAAGCCCGATCTTTTCCAGGCCGGCCGCCAACTGAGTGGTCAACGCAGCGGCATCTTGTAACACCGAAGACTTCTTCCCGTTACTGAGCACGCGCTGTTCAGCCATAGAAGCTCCTCCTTAAATACAAGTATTTCGTAAGTATAGTGCGCACGCTGTCCCCACGTCAAGATTCCAAATGGCACATTGACCGGTACCCCACCATGAGCGGGGTACAGCGCGGGGAGGCTATCGGACGCTGCCGACCGGCCCGCAAGATTGAACCAAAGCCGAATGGCACTACCTGTATTCCGAATGTGCCGGGCGATACTTCAGCAACGATTCGCAACCAACAGTGTCCGATAATAAGAGGACAGGCGGCCCCGCCAAGCCACCATTCGGTGCCGAAGGCCACGTGCGGACAGCATCGAGGTGTCGACTTACTTCCTCTTGCTGAGCTGTTTCAGCATCCTGCTAGATGCCTGCGTACCACTCGTAGCCTTGATCCTCCCAATACCCGCCCTTTCCGCCGCCGATGTCGCCAAGCGTCTCCACCAATTCGATCATCATCACATACTTGGCCTGCTTGTAGCCGAGCTGCCGTTCGAAGCGGAGACGGAGCGGCGCGCCGTGCGGTACATCGAGGGGATTGCCGTTGAGCTCATACGCCAGGATCGTTTGCGGGTGATAGCAGTCGGCCAGGGCCATGCTCTCGTAGTAAGGCACGCCATCATCGTCCACATCGGCGCAATGAAAGACGGCGAACTTGGCAGTCGGCAACGGCTGACCCTTATGCATCAGATCGCCGAGCGGAACGCCGGTCCACTTGCCGATCGCACTCTAGCCTTCGACGCAATCGTGGCGAGTGACCTGCACCCGCGAGGGCAATTCTTTCAGCGCCGCGAGTGACCAGCTCATCGGGGTCTGAACCAAGCCGCCGACCTCCACCGTCCATTCAGAGAAATTCTTCGCCACGTGCTCGGCATAGTCTTCCGTGCCCGGATCGGTATTACCGTTCACCGGAAACACCTTCGAGATGTCGGCATCCCCATATTCTCTGGCGAGGGCATTCGTGGGCGTAACGGCCCGTTGCACTCGTTCGGTCAGTTTCTCCGTCTTGTTCAAGATCGAAGGGAACCAACTGCTCTGCGTCAGGTTGTCGCAGCCGGCGAGGGCCACGAGACTCGCGGCGCTCAATGTCCCTTTCAGAAACTGTCTGCGTTCCATTGCGCGTTCATGCTTCATGGCCTGCTCCTTCATGCTCATGCTTCACGACAAACCATCCGGTCACCATGGACCGGATGTTGTTGAAGAATCCCGTCAGGATTACTTGCAATACGTGAATGACGATAAACCCGACGAAGGAAAAACAGGCGATAAAGTGAATCGTCCTCGCCGCCTGCCGTCCACCGAAGATCGTGAGCAGCCAGGGGAACGCCGTATCGATCGTTGGCGACATTGTCAGGCCCGTCAGGACGATCAGCGGCGCCACCACAAACAGAATCCCTATATAAGCCAGTTTCTGCAAGACATTGTATCGCTTGGCTTCATCACCTTTAGGATACCGGAGGACAATGTGATCTTTGACGGCCTTGCCAATGCCACGCAGGTCCTTGCCGCTCGGAGCCAAGTCGAGCGTGACATGCCGGCTGATCAGCGCATAGGCCGTGAAGAACAGGCCATTGATGACGAGGAGGCAAGCGAAGAACAGGTGCCACTGCCGTCCCACCGCCAGAAATCTGGCGCTCGGAACGGGCGCCCAAGCAGGGAAGGCACGGCCCGAGCCATCCGAATAGCCGAGGACTCCTGTTGTATCGAACTTGTAGCCCAGAATCGTCGTAATGCCACGCATTTCGCCGCTTTCGGTCTTCATGGGACGGATCGAGAGCAACGGCTGGTCACGATCGGAACGGTCGCCCCAATAGAGGGCAGGACGCGCGTTGAAAATTTGGAGTTCGCTCATAATCAGGATGAAGAGACAAGGGACGTTGAGCCAGTGGCTGATTCGTACGGGTAGTCGATGGCGGTAGATCCTCTCGACCAACGGGGCTGAAGCAGGCAGAGCGGCTGAGACGTCACCCTGGTTCGCTGTGAGGCCATCGGGAGCGGGCGGTTCTGCGAGGGGCAACGGTTCGGACCTCATCGTGAGTTCCGAGACCTGCTCGTTCCTCTGACCTTAACCGATTCGAGTTCCTTCGTGAATGAGTGAGGCCATGATCGCGTCTCCTCTGGCTTGGAACCACCTGTCTGCTGCTTGGTCGGCGCCCGGCCTCGAATCTTACAGGGTGTTGTGGGAGCGGAGACAGGACGGCCTGCGTTCGGTATAGCCAACTGCAGGCCGTGAGGATCGAGCACGGGAAGGTCAGATGGATGCCTACTTCCCCGTGGCTCCCTTCGTCTCGTCCTTGATTTCCTTCATTTCACCCTTCATCTCATTGTGTTTGGCTTTCATCTTGCTCTTTTTGGCCTTCATCTTACCTTTCATCTCGCCCTTCATCTCATCCTTCGTTTTCCCCATATCCTCGGCAAATGAAAGGGAGCTGAAACCTGCCAGACACATGATTGCAATGAGTGACAGCATGATCTTTTTCATCGAGGCCCTCCTATGTGATGGTGAGAGACAAATGACCTCGCACAGCCTGCGCCCTTCGAATATTTAAGTCAACAGAGCATCCGATGAACCACCCAGTGTTGTGCCCCGCTTAATTTGTGGACAGGTAGCTTAGGCAGGTGGATGCAGGAAACCCACTGAATTTATTCAAAACCCATTGGAGTGGAAAACAGCCGGACCCCTCTCAACAGAGTAACGAGCGAGTGCACCCGAATGTCCTTTGAGAAAAGGATAATCGAAGAGGGCCGGATTTTCTGCAAAATGGATCGTTCCCAATCTTCAATAAACTGTCTATAATTTAAGCGGGGCAGAACACTTTTTTTTCAGAAGAAAGCCCCTGTTTCGCGGCTCGTGGCATCCATACTCTGAAGGCTAACACCATCCCTCTGAAACGTAGCCAGTCTAGATTACAGTTGTATCGGGAGATCAACTGACGATGGGCAGGGAGCCAGCAAAGAGGGCCAGGGAGGAAGGAATTATCAACGAATTTGTCGAATGGCTTAATCAGGAGCAATCAGCAGACTATGAATTGATCGCACGCCCGACCCTCCCGACGCGATCTTGCGGTCCTCACGAGGAATTCTTTGGGTTGAGCATGCTGATATTCTGAGAAACAAGGAGGAAGCTCACGAATTGTTCTCAATGATGAACCCCGATGAATCCCCTTATAGACATCAAGGGCTTGCGATCAACGGATACGACGGACTGCCAGACGCATTCATATCAACATTGCATTCGAAATTAAACAAGGAATCATACGACGGAGTGAAGAATGAACATGGGACGGGCATCCTTCTCCTAAGTGAGATGGATACGCCTTTTGATGATTGGATGCTCGAGTCCATTTGCGAAAACGTTGAGACATACCTTCAATCCTATCCTGAAGGAGGCCGCGGGAATTTTGGTCATATTTACTTGAGGTATTGGGACAACATTCTTCGCCAGTATACGTTCGTCAAACTTGCCGAGTTTCCGACTACACGCCCAGAATAGTGCATACGTTCGATAACTTGGAAATGGGACTAGCGCATTTCCCGGCGCGCGGCGGTCCACCTCTCAAAGTTGACACCTTCCTCTCTGAAACGTAGCCTGTTAAAACTTTGTTGTTCTTCCGAGCCAGCGCGGAGCACATGTACGACGATGAAGCCACGAATCACCGTTATTACTCTCGGAGTCGACGATCTGGAGCGGGCGCTGAGGTTTTATCGCGATGGGCTCGGTCTGCCGACGAAGGGGATCATCGGCACGGAGTTTGAGCATGGCGCCGTGGCCTTCTTTGATCTTCAACATGGCTTGAAGCTCGCCATTTGGCCCCGAACATCCCTCGCTCATGAGGCCAAAGTTCCGTTTGGCCCTCGAAGCGCCACGGAATTCGCGGTCAGCCACAATGTCGCAAGCAAAGCTGAAGTGGATGCAGTCATGGCGCAGGTCAAAAAAGCGGGCGCGACGATCACCGATCCACCGCACGATGCATTCTGGGGCGCCTACACGGGCTCGTTCCAGGACCCCGATGGGCATGTCTGGGAAGTGGCTTGGAATCCCGATTGGGAACTTTCCGACTAGTCGTAAGCCCGTTTCGCGGCGCGCGGACTCTTGGGAGTCCTCTCTCAAGGGGCAGGTCTCAAGCTATGAGGCTAGTCGTCTTATTCTCTTGTTAAGGAACTTGCCTACGCTCTTCGTTGCGCGGCGTACCGTGCCATCTCCCTGCGATCCACCTCGCTCAGGCGCTGAGGAGCGACGGGTAGTGGGGATT
>VBOL01000166.1 GCA_005887945.1 Nitrospirota bacterium | reverse complement strand
TCGGACGGCTCACTTTGATCTTGCGATCGATACGCCCTGGCCGCAGCACGGCCGGGTCGATCAGATCCGGCCGGTTCGAAGCCAGAATGATCACCACATCGCGCAACGACTCGATCCCGTCCATCTCGGAACAGAACATCGGTACTAAGGTGCTGGAGATGTTGAATGAACGAGACGCCCGTCTCGTGCCGAGAATCGATTCTGCTTCGTCAATGAATATAAAGGGCAACGCCCCCTCGCTCCGACGAGCGCGGGCCTGGGCGAAGAGATCCCGGACCATCCGCTCCGATTCCCCCAACCACATATTCAGAATCTCGGGCCCCTTGACGTGGAGAAAGGCCCCGCGAGTCACCGGCAGCTTGTCCCCCTTCTTACCCGTACCGGGCGCGCCCTGGCCTGACTCCCCTACCAGCTTTGAGAGACTGGCGGCTGCCGCTTGTCCGATCAAGGTCTTTCCGCAGCCGGGAGGGCCATAGAGCAGGAAGCCCTTCGGTTGAGTGAACTTGAAGCGCTGAAACGTGTCCGTATGGAGCAAGGGATACTCGATCGCTTTCTGAATGGCCGCGATCGCCTCCGTTTGCCCCCCGATCTGCTCCCATGTGACAGTGGGAACCTCGTCGAGCAAGTGGGACTTGGCTTTCCGGTCTTCCAATTTTTCGATCGCTACATGGAGGCTAGGCTCGATACGCACCTCATCGCCTGCCTTCAGGTCCACGCCGACAAGGTCACTCGATCGTTGGAGAATCAAAACCTGCCGCCCCATCTCTTGCTCGAAACGAAGCCGCCCATCGGCCAGCGCTTCCGCCACTTTCAACACGGGCCCATTACGGTCATAGCCCAATATCTTGATCACCGCGTAGGCTTCGTTGACCAGAATCTGGGCACCGATCTTTAACTCGACGGCCTGCACCCGTGGATCGACCGCGGCATAATACTCGGCCCCCCCCACCAGGATCCGTGCGAGGCCTTCACCCGGCACCTCAAGCAGGGTACCGACTCGATTGGCCGGCGCTGTGAGCTTCGCGATAACATCGGCGACTTTCTTGAATTCGACCTCGCGCTGCTGATGCGCCGCTTGCCTGAGAATCACGGCATGGCGCAGCTTGTAGAGAATCTTCTGCCGGGGATCACTGTCTGGAAATGAGGCGAGACATTGCTCAATGAGCTCAAGCGGATCGGATCCCATGCGCATCGACGGATTTGCGGCATCCTCCGTCTTCCCGTTGGGTTCTTGGTCCTGTGGTTCAATGGGTCGGCGATCACTCATCGGTGGTCCTCCATGCGGAACATATGGGTGATCCTACCATAGCGGCCTCATGGATTGCCGCTAGCCCACATTATTCATGACGGTTCGTCGCGAAATCGCGCAGTCGCCACGCGAGACAGGCGCGCGGAGCCGCGAGGGAAGGAGGCATACTTGAAACAGTATGTTGACCGACCGAGCGGCGAGCCCGCCTGCCCGGACGCCGTGCCAACCGCGTCCAGGCTTGTCGCAGCGGCGAATCCGTGATTGCAGCAGGAACGTTCATGAATGATGCGGGCTAGTCACGACCCCTCAATTGACGGCTTGGAGGGTCACAGATACACGTTCCTGGTGGGTTCCCCGTAATATTTCGACCATGACCTGGTCGTTGACTTTGTGGTGTTCCATCACATCCATCAGTTCGTCCAGGGTTTCGACCGGCTTGCCGTCGACCGCCGTGATGATGTCGCCCAACTCCACCCGCCCGACGACAGTCTCGCGCGCGGCCTTCAACCCGGCCTTCTCCGCCCCGCTGCCACGCGACACCTTACCGATAATCAGCCCCCTGATCCCCCACCGCTTGGCCATCGCATCGGGAACGAGCGAGACCCCGAGCCCTGGGCGGATGAGCTTGCCGTACTTGATCAACTCTGGAACGATGCGATTGACGGTGTCGACCGGCACGGCAAAGCCGATTCCCGCGAAGGCCCCGCTCGGGCTCACAATCTGGGTATTCACGCCGATCAAACGACCGGCGCTATCGAGCAATGGTCCACCGGAGTTTCCCGGATTGATGGCGGCATCGGTCTGAATGACCCCTTCAATCGTCCGGTTCGATAAGGACTTGATCGTCCGCCCCAACGCACTCACCACGCCGGTCGTCAGCGTGTGATCGAGGCCGAACGGATTCCCGATCGCCAATACTTTCTGCCCGACGTGCAGATCATGCGACGACCCGACGGTGAGAGGCGAGAGCGACTCTTCTGGCGCACGAATCTGCAGCACCGCCACATCGTGATCGGGGTCGGCGCCGATGAGTGTGGCCTTATGTTCCGTCCGATCGGCCAGCGAGACTGTGACCGAGTTTGCCCCGTAGACGACATGAAAATTGGTGACGATGTGCCCCTGCTTGTTCCAGACAAATCCCGATCCGGACCCTTGCGGGACCTCAAAGAGATTGAACGACCAGGGGTCTCGCTGAATCGCCGTATTCGCGATATAGACTACGGATTTCGTCGCCCGCTCGAACACGGCCATCGTGGCCCGCTCATCCGCGCCCAACTCGGCGGGCGAGGGCATTACGACGCGCGGCTTCCCCTCAGGCCCGTCGTAGGTCCCGCCCAGCGGCTTCCCCCACTCTGCCATCGACAAGCCAGGCCAGAGGCTGAGGAGCATGAGTCCCGCAGAAACGACAGGAAAGACTAGCACGACTCGCCCTTTCATCCTGATCATTCCCCCATGATTTGGAAAATGAGTTCCCTGGTCCGGGATCTGGTATCGAAATCGACGATGACAATCTGTTGCCAGGTCCCCAGCAACATCGCCCCGTCTAGGAAGGGAATGGTGACTGATGGTCCTTGCAGCTGACCTCGCAAGTGGCTGTGGCCGTTGTCTTCACCGGCATTTCTCGTATTGTGTTGCCAGGCAGGATCGGCCGGCACGGCCCGTTCCCAAAATGTTACGGTATCGGCCCTGATACCCGGTTCATCTTCGATGATCATCACCGATGCGGTGGTGTGCTTGACGAACACCGTCACGATCCCGGCCGACAGCCCGGTGCCCGCCAGGGCATCGACCACGGACTTCGTAATATTTTCGATCTGCGTATTCCCCTGCATGGTGAGACGCAAGGACAGCGTCTTTACCGCCATCTTATGACTCCATCGCTCGGAGAGCTCGGCGCTCCCCCCGCGTAAAGGCACAGCCACGAGCCTCCTCCAGAATTGCATCAAACTCGCCTTGCGCCGTCAACCGGCGCAACGCTCCCATCACCTCGCCACTCAAAATGCCATCCTGCTGCAATGTCTCCAAATAGGCAAAGGCATCGACCAACGTTTCCTTCTTCCG
>VBOL01000165.1 GCA_005887945.1 Nitrospirota bacterium | reverse complement strand
CCCGCCGTTGAGATTCTTGTCATTGCGCACTTTTTCCACGATGACGGAACCTTCCATCCCGGCGTTCACCGCGATCTGACGGATCGGCTCTTCGAGTGCGCGGCGGATGATATTAACACCCACCTGCTGCTCAGGGTTCAGCTTGAGCGAATCCAACGCGCCGAGGCAACGGAGATACGCCGTTCCGCCGCCAGGGACGATCCCTTCTTCGACGGCTGCCTTGGTGGCGTGCAATGCGTCCTCGACGCGCGCCTTCTTTTCCTTCATTTCGGTTTCGGTCGCGGCGCCGACGTTGATGACGGCCACACCACCCACGATCTTCGCGAGGCGCTCTTGGAGTTTCTCCCGATCGTAGTCGGAGGTCGTCTCGTCGATCTGTGCCTTGATCTGCTTCACGCGACCCTCGATCTTCTTCGGGTCGCCGTAGCCTTCCACGATCGTGGTGTTGTCCTTGTCGACCGTGACGCGCTTGGCGCGTCCGAGGTCCGTGAGCTTCACGTTTTCCAGCTTGATGCCGATGTCTTCCGAGATCACCTGGCCGCCGGTGAGGGTCGAGATATCCTCCAGCATGGCCTTGCGGCGATCGCCGAATCCAGGGGCCTTGATGGCCGTCACGTTGAGCGTGCCGCGGAGCTTGTTCACCACTAGAGTCGCCAAGGCTTCGCCTTCCACGTCTTCAGCGAGGATCACGAGCGGCTTGCCCATCTTGGCGACCTGCTCGAGGACCGGCAGCAAGTCCTTCATGCTACTGATCTTCTTCTCGGAAATAAGAATGAGCGGGTCTTCCATGACGGCTTCCATTCGCTCAGCATTGGTGACGAAGTAGGGGGAGATGTAGCCGCGGTCGAATTGCATACCTTCAACCACGTCCAACGAGGTGGTCATGGACTTGGCTTCTTCGACCGTGATCACGCCGTCTTTGCCGACTTTCTCCATCGCTTCCGCAATGAGGTCGCCGATGGTCTTGTCGTTGTTGGCCGAAATCGTCCCGACCTGGGAAATCTCGGTTTTGTTCTGGCAGGGCTTGCTGAGCTTCTTCAGTTCTGTAATCACCACTTCGACCGCCTTGTTGATCCCGCGCTGGATTTCCATCGGGTTCGCGCCGGCGGTGATGTTCTTCGCGCCTTCGCGATAGATGGCTTGCGCGAGCACCGTCGCGGTCGTGGTTCCGTCGCCTGCCGTGTCGCTGGTCTTGCTGGCGACTTCGCGCACGAGCTGGGCGCCCATGTTCTCGTACGGATTCTTAAGTTCAACTTCTTTGGCCACGGTCACGCCGTCCTTGGTGATCGTCGGAGCGCCGAACTTCTTATCGAGAATCGCGTTGCGGCCCTTCGGACCGAGTGTTGCCTTCACGGCGTCGGCGAGCTGGTTCACCCCCCTGAGGATGGACGCACGCGCTGCGTCACCGTACATAAGTTGCTTTGCCATAGTCTTTCCCCCTTTATAATCGTCGTCGTAGTATTGTGTGTAGGTATGATGATTAGCTGGTGAAGACCCCGAGGATGTCTTCTTCCTTCAGGATCAGACAATCCTCATCTTCGATCCGGAGCTTGCTGCCGGAATATTTGTCGAACAGGACCTGGTCGCCGACTTTCACATGCTCAACCTTCTTGCCGATAGCTTGGACGATGCCTCGTTGCGGCTTCTCTTTCGCGCTGTCCGGCACGTAAATCCCGCCGGAGGTCCGGTCCAATTCCTCGGTGTAGGTGACGAATACCCGGTCACCCAGAGGCTGGAACCCCTTGGCTAAGTTTGTCTTCGCTGTTTTCTCCTTGGCTGCAGTGCTCATAACAACAACCTCCTCGTGAAGTTAACCCAGTGAATGTCAACGATGTAGAACAGGCCCGAACTCGATGGCGTAATGGTAGTACTCCAGAACGAGCAGAAGTCCTGATCCGCTGGACACGGGTGAAGAGATAGCCTCGCGTTCGTCCAAGTCAAGGGGGAGAATTAAGGAAATTTTTCCACGTCTTTAGAAATAGGGCTCAAGGGAGCATAACCTATTGAGAATTGGACATTCTAGACTTTCTTTCAGTGGGGAAGTGGCGATCGGCGATGTCAGATCCGCAAGTGGTCGAAATCTTTGATGTCTTTCTTAATGTAGTCGCGCAAGCGCGTAATGATGCGGGCTTCCAGTTGCCTGGTTCGCTCTTTGGTGATGGAGTATTTGGAGCCGAGGTCGTCCAGGGTCATAGGGGTTTCTGAAAGAATCCGGTTCCTGAGGATGTCTTCGTCCCGTTCGTCGAGTGTCTTGACGAATTCGGCGAGCTTGGCACGGAAGAGTGTCTGCAATTGGGTTTGTGCAAGCTGCTCGTCCGCCGGAACCTGCTGGGAAGGGAGCACATCAAGCAGGTTTCCTTCCTGGTCCTCGCCGATCGGCTGGTCCAGCGAGAGTTCCCAGTTGCCCAGCCGCTGTCCCATCTCGATGACGTCCCGCTCCCGCACGTTCAAGCGGTCGGCGAGCAACTTCGTGTCTGGAGCGAACCCCTCCCGTTCAAGCTTGGCCTTCTCTTTTTTGAGGTTGTAGAACAGCTTCCGTTGATCTTGGGTCGTCCCGATTTTGACCAGCCGGTAGGTGTTCAGTAAATAGCGCAGAATATAGGCTCGAGACCACCAGGCGGCGTAGGCGTGAAAGCGCACGTTCTTCGACGGGTCAAACTTCTTGATGGCATGCATCAACCCGACGTTGCCTTCCTGAATGAGGTCCATGTAGTCGGCGCCAGTGTGGAGATATTCGGCGGCAATCGAAAGGGACACGCGCAGGTTGGCCATGATGAGCTTCACGGCGGCGTCGCGGTCCCCGTGCGTTCGATATTCATGGAACAGGCGCAGCTCTTCTTCTTTGGAGAGGTAGGGATAGCGCCGAACTTCGGCCAGATATTGCTGAAGCGCCGTAACCGGCACCACGGCTGTGGCATCGGTGGCGTGATGATCTTCCGGAGTTGCACGGTGAGACACTTCGGGAGGCGGACTGATCTCGGCGACCTCCTCCTCGGGCGGGCCCAAGACCTCCGGTTCGATCGGTTCTTCGTCGAGATCCTTCTTGCGCGGACTCATGACGGTCGAGATTATCATAAGAACCTCTAGCCTGGGTGCTGAAAAATCTGCCAGCGCCACGCGAGAACCGGCTGGTTTCTCTTGTTTATTTGGTCTGTCTGGTTTGTTTGGTTGAACTACACTAACCAGATGAACAAAACAAACCAGACAAACCAGATCAACCCGTCCCGTAAGTCTTGATTGGCTATCCTGGGGGAGTGTTCCCTTGCGAGAATGAAACGCGGTCCCCTATAGTGATTGGCTCTTTAGCAGGCTGTGGGAAAACCATTTTTGCCTCGGTGGGGCTCGGCGAGTGGGAGGATCGCGATGATTGCCGATTAGCTCACAGGATGCTCAAAAAGATCGTCCAGCGCGGCCGCAGCGAGCGAGGAGGCGAGGCGTACCCTTGCAGTACGTCGAGTCTCTGAGCGATGCGAGAACAAAGCTGGCGGACTTTTTCGGCATCCTGTTAGATGGGAGCATGTGATGACTGACATGCTTCTCGCGCTGACACGCGGGCATTGGCCGAGCGTGATCGGCGCCTGGCTCCACCTCACCGTCAGTTTTATGGTGTGGCTGCTGATGGGTGCGCTGAGTCTGCCCCTCGCACAGGACCTCCATCTCAGCCGGACCAACACGGCTCTCATGGTGTCGCTCCCGCTGCTGAGCGGCGCGTTGCTTCGCGTCGTCGCGGGGTGGAGCAGCGATTGGTACGGGGCGAAACCAACGGGGACACTCATTCTGGTGGGCGAGTTGGCGGTCGTCTTATGGGGGTGGTTGGGCATCCATAGTTATGCCGAGTTGTTGCTCATTGCGCTCTTGCTTGGTATCGGCGGGGCGAGCTTCGCGGTGACCTTGCCGCTGGCGGGCCGTACGTATCCAGCTGCTCATCAAGGGTTGGTGTTGGGAATCGTCGCATCGGGCAATGTCGGCACCGTGCTGATACTCTTTTTTGCGCCACGCATTGCGGCCACGGGCGGATGGCACGACGTCTTTGGGTGGATGACTCTGCCAATCGTCGCCAGTTTGGCGATCTTTGTGCTCCTCGTGCGTGACGATCGACAGAGCCGGCGAGCCGAGCGCGATACGCACTGGTGGCACAACGTGGCGGTGATGATTCGGCAATCGAAAGCCTATTGGCTCTGCGGGCTCTATGCAGTGACGTTCGGCGGGTTCGTCGGATTCTGCAGCATTCTTCCGCTCTTCTTCCACGAGCAGTACCACGTGGACGGCATTGCTGCCGGCTCGATAGCCGCTTTGTGTGGACTGGTGGGCAGTCTCATCCGTCCGCTTGGAGGCTACGCGGCCGACCGGATCGGTGGTCTGCGAACGCTCATGTTTTCATTGCCCCTTATCGTGGGGATCGTTGCGGCGCTTGGCGAATTCACCGATGTCAGCGTCGCCGTTGCGCTGACCGTAGCGGCCGTGGGTGCCATGGGGGTCGGCAACGGGGTAATTTTGCAGTTGGCCTCGGAGTGGTTTCCCAAACAGATTGGCCTCGCTTCGGGTGTCGTAGGGGCGGCCGGTGGGATCGGCGGCTTCCTCTTGCCCCTCTGGTTGGGGACGCTGAAAGAGGTGAGCGGTTCCTATCGAACCGGGTTGTGGGTGTTTGCCTTGGCTACGGGCATTGCCTGGGGCGCGGTGCTGCTGGCAGAACGACGAGCACGCCGAATAATCAATCCCATTGAAGCACCAAGCCGTTTTGTCGTTGACAGTGATGGGCGAAAAAAACAATGTTAAATGTGCAATGTTAAATGATAAATTGGTCGTCCATTGAACATTCCACACTCATTATATATGGCTACTCCCTTTCACAGCATCGAAGACGCAATTCGGGATATCAAGACGGGGAAATTCATCATCCTCATCGATGACGAAGACCGCGAGAATGAAGGCGATCTCGTCATTGCCGCCCAACACGTGACGCCCCAGGCCGTCAATTTCATGGCCAAACATGGCCGTGGGTTGATCTGTCTCGCCCTGACTCCTCAGCGAGTCGAAGAACTCCACCTTCCTCAGCAGGCGGTTGAGAACACCGCCAGCTTCGGCACAGCCTTCACCGTGTCCATCGATGCGCGGAAAGACATTACGACGGGAATCTCTGCGGCGGATCGGGCCACGACGATTCATGTGGCGATCGATCCGAAGTCCAAGCCCGGCGACCTGGCGCGACCCGGCCATGTTTTTCCTTTGAAGGCGCAGCAAGGCGGCGTGTTGAAGCGCGCGGGGCAGACCGAAGGCTCCGTCGATCTGGCTCGGTTGGCCGGGCTCACTCCCGCCGGCGTGATCTGCGAAATCATGAACGAGGACGGCACGATGGCGCGCGTGCCGGAGCTGACGAAATTTGCCAAAGTGCGCAAGCTGAAGATGGTCACGATCAAGGCGCTCATCGAATACCGTATGCAGCGCGAGACGTTTGTGCGGCGGATGGCCAGCGCGCGGCTGCCGACGATGTTCGGTGATTTCGAGGCGGTGGCGTTCGAAAACGAATTGGACGGTATCACGCACATTGCGTTGGTCAAAGGGCGTGTGGAGGGAGGCGATCCCACTTTGGTGCGTGTGCACTCGGGCTGTTTGACTGCCGACGCACTGGGATCGTTGCGATGCGACTGTCGAGACCAACTCCATAAGGCGATGGAAGTGATTCAAAAGGAAGGGCGCGGGGTCCTGCTCTACCTCAATCAAGAAGGGCGCGGCATCGGCCTGCTCAATAAGATCAGGGCCTATGGGTTGCAAGATCAGGGAAGCGATACCGTTGAGGCGAATTTGAAGTTGGGATTTAAGGCGGACTTGCGAGATTATGGTGTGGGGGCGCAGATTCTCGTCAATCTCGGACTGCACCAGATTAAGCTCATCACGAACAATCCTCGCAAGATCGTTGGCATCGAGGGGTACGGATTGAGAGTGGTTGAGCGTGTGCCGATCGAGATTCGGCCGCGTTCGGCGAATGTGAAGTACTTGCGAACGAAGAAGAATAAGATGGGGCACATTCTGAAAAAAGTGTGAAACGGATGGTTGGGGTAGTCCCTGTGCTCGCAGAACGCGCACGATGAAGCAGTGCTCGTTCGATGCGCGCAGTGGGGACTATCCCAACCATCCGTCTGAGTGTCGATGTCCCAGGGGGAAGGAAGAAGTAAAGAGGAATGAAACTGCGAAAAGGCTCTCATGATGCGACGGGATTGCGGTTTGGCATTGTCGTCGCGAAGTTCAACAAGTTCGTCACGAGTAAGCTGCTGAGTTCCTGCGTTGAGGGGTTGACCAAACACGGGGTCAAGGCCGACGACATCGAGGTGGTGCGGGTGCCGGGGGCGTTCGAGATTCCCTTGGTGGCACGGACAATGGCGCGGACGAAGCAGTTCAATGTGGTGATTTGTCTCGGGGCGGTCATTCGCGGCGATACGCCACATTTCGATTACATTAGTGCGGAGGCCAGTCGCGGGATCGGACAGGCGGCGCTGGATTCCGACGTGCCGATTATCTTCGGCGTGCTGACGACGCATACGATCGCGCAGGCGATCGAGCGGGCTGAGTCGGCAAAGTTCAATCGTGGTGGAGACGCGGCCAGGTCCGCGATCGAAATGGCGACGGTCATGCGTCTATTACGGGTGGGTGAGGAGACTCCGCCGAGCGCTGACGTCCCGCGAGTCCGGAGAGCCAAGAAGCGGGCGCCGCGAAAGCGCAAGGCCTAGCCCGCATTAATCATGAGCACTTCTGCTACAATCACCGATCCGCTGCTACGACGGGCCTTCTGCCGGCGGGCTCGCCCCTCGGACCCTCACCGTACAGCACGAGTACGCATCGTGGCTTCAAGGCTCCGCGCGCCGGTCTCGCGCCCCCTCCCTCACCCTCCCCCATGCTATGGGGGAGGGAAGGGCGGGGGACGACGAACCGTCATGAATAATGCGGGCTAGCCATGGGATCACGCCATCAAGCCCGGGAGCACGCGCTCCAGATTCTGTTTCAGTACGACATTCACGGCAGGCCGGGCCTCTGGCTGGATGTGTTCTGGGAGAAGAACGAGGCCACGGATGAGGTGAAGGCCTTTGCCGAACGACTCGTGGACGGGGTGATGGAAAAGAAGAAAGATCTGGATGCCCTCATCGGGAAATACGCCACTAATTGGAAAATCAGTCGCATGCCAATTGTGGACCGTAATATCCTGCGCGCCGGCGTTTATGAACTGCTGTGGATGGATGACGTGCCGGCTAAGGTGACGGTGAACGAGGCCATCGAATTGGCGAAGAGTTTCGGCGACGACGACGCGTCGAAGTTCGTGAACGGCATTCTGGATCAGGTCTTGAACAAGGAATTGACGCTGGCTGCCAAGCGAATGGAAGCGGCGGGCTGAAAGGTAAAACGTGAAAGGTGGGGAGTTGAAATCCAGGGCAAGTAGTTCCTTCGCTCACGTTTTACGTTTCGCGTTTCACGTCTCACGAGGCAGCCATGATTGACCGCTATAGCCGTCCCAAGATGAAAGCCATCTGGGAATTGAAACGCAAGTACGAGATCTGGCTCGCAGTCGAGCTGGCCGCCTGCGCGGCGTTCGAACGAGCCGGACAGGTCCCGCGCGGTACCGCGGCTCGTATTGGGAAGAAAGCCACGATTGATGTAAAGCGCATCGCCAGAATCGAGAAGGTGACGAAGCACGACGTGATCGCCTTTCTCGAATCGCTCACGGAATCGGTAGGGCCTGAGCATCGGTTCCTCCACATGGGGTTGACCTCGTCGGATATTGTGGACACCTCGTTGGCCGTGCAGATGACCGAGGCACTCGACCTCATCCTCCTCGATCTTGAAGAGCTGATGGCCGTCTTGAAGCGACAGGCGCTCAAGTATAAGAACACGGTGATGGTCGGCCGTTCGCACGGCATTCATGGCGAACCGATCTCGTTCGGCTTCAAACTGGCCATTTGGTACGAAGATGCCCGCCGGCATCGGGAGCGGTTGACGCACGTTCGGCAGGAGATCGCTGTCGGCACGCTCTCCGGTGCGATGGGCACGTTCGCGCATCAAGGGCCTGAAGTAGAAAAGTACGTCTGTGCCAAGTTGGGGCTCACACCCGACCCTGTTTCCAATCAAATCGTGCAGCGCGATCGCCATGCGGCCTATGCCTCGGCGTTGGCGCTGTTGGGTGCCAGCATCGAAAAGTTTGCGACCGAGATTCGCCATCTGCAACGGACCGAGGTGCTCGAAGCGGAAGAGTATTGTTCGGAAGGGCAGAAAGGGTCCTCGGCGATGCCGCACAAGCGGAACCCGATCGCCTCGGAGAATCTTTGCGGGCTGGCGCGTGTCGTGCGGGCCAATAGTCTCGCGGCGATGGAGAACGTCGCGCTCTGGCATGAGCGCGACATCAGCCATTCGTCCGTCGAGCGCGTGATCATGCCGGATAGCACGATTCTGATCGACTATATGCTGGCGCGGTTCACTGACGTCATCAAGCATCTGGTGGTCTACCCTGCCAATATGAAACGCAACCTCGATCACACCGGAGGACTGGTCTATTCGCAACGGTTGCTGCTGCGGCTCATCGAAAAGGGTGCGCAGCGGAAGGAGGCATATGAGGCCCTCCAGCGCAATGCCATGGCCTCCTGGAAAGGGGCGGGAGAACTACAAGAATTTGTCGGCAGGGATCCCTTCGTGGCGAAATATCTCACAGCAACGGAGATTCGATCCTGTTTCGATCCGAAGTATTATCTGCGCCATCTTGATATGATTTTCCGGCGGGTCTTCGGATCGGGGGCGGGTAAAACGGTGAAGGGAAGGAAACGATGAAATCTTCTATTTCTATTCTCACGCGTCTTGCTGTGCTGGTGCTTGTCGGTCTGGTGATGGTATCTGCCGTTGAGGCAGCCGATCGCGACAAGCTTCTGAGTGAGCCGGGCGTCTATGGCACGTTTGCCGCCTTTAGTCTCGATGCGGACTGGGGGAAACAGGATCAGGTGGTGCGCATCGCGCAATTGACCGTCCTGAAGGGAGTGGTCGAGCAGCATCGAGAGAAGTTGGCGATCGATGTCTATCTTCTCCGTGGACTGTCCGATCACGCAGACCTGCTCTTTCGTATTCACGCGACCGAGCTGCGCGAGACTCAACAGTTTCTCCTGGATCTTCAAGGCAGTCTCTTTGGTAAGCACCTGACCAGCAGCGCGATCTTTTCCGGCCTGACGAAGAAGGCCAACTATGTGCCGGGTATGCCGGACAACCTCAAGGCAGAGCTTAAGATTTCCAGCGAGCCAGGTCCCAATCCCTATGTGATCGTGATCCCGATCCGTAAGGATGCGGACTGGTGGTCCCTTCCGAAAGAGCAGCGCGCGGCGATGATGCAGGAGCATACCGAAGCTTCGTTGCCCTACAGCAAGACAGTCATGCGGAAACTCTACCATGCGACCGGCCTCGACGACCTGGATTTCATCACCTATTTTGAAACGTCACGGCTGGAAGACTTTCAGAGTTTGATTCTGGCGTTGGAGAAGGTGAAGGAGTTCCGGTATAACCGGCGGTTCGGTCACCCGACCTTGCTGGGGACGGTCAGATCGTTGGATGAGATCATCGAGGTGTTGGCCCAGTGAATATGATTGCAGGTGAGGCATAAATATGAAAACAGGCGCACTACTCTACGAAGGTAAGGCCAAGAAAGTCTTTGCGACCGACAAGCCGGATCAGGTCGTCCAGTACTTCAAGGATGATGCGACGGCGTTCAACGCGCAGAAGCGCGGGACCATCGTCGAGAAAGGCGTCATCAATAACAAAGTCTCTGAGCGGCTCTTTCGGTTGCTGGAACAGGCCGATGTGCCGACGCATTTTGTCGAACGGCTGAGCGATCGGGAACTGCTCACGAAGAAGGTGACGATCGTGCCGGTTGAAGTGGTGGTCCGCAACGTCGTGGCAGGCAGTTTGGCTAAGCGGCTGGGGTTGAAGGAGGGTGATCCTATCGAGCCGGCCATCGTGGAGTGGTACTACAAGAACGATGCGCTGGGCGATCCGCTCATCGCCGATGAACACATTCGGCTGCTCAAACTGGCGACGCCGGAACAACTGGCGGAGATGAAGCGCCTCGCGTTACAAGTGAATAGGGTCCTCCGTCCCTTCTTCCGTGAACGACAGATGATCCTCGTCGATTTCAAATTGGAGTTTGGGCTGTACAACGGCAAGCTGATCCTGGCCGATGAGATTTCGCCGGACACCTGCCGCTTCTGGGATCAGACGACGAAGGAGTCGATGGATAAGGATCGGTTTCGGAAGGATTTGGGAAAGATTGAAGAGGCGTATCGGGAAGTTCTGAAAAGAGTGTGCGGATGAGTGGACGGAGGGGCTGGCCTCTTTGCTCGCAGAACTCTCACGATAAAGCTGTGCTCGTTCGATGCGCGCAGTAGAAGCCATCCTCAGCATCCCTTGTAAGGCTGCAAAAATCTTTTAGTGAGAGAATAGGAGGAGAAAAGGAGAGGACGTGAAGGGATTTCAGCGGGGGTTCATGAATTATGGGTTGATAGCGTGCGTTTTTGTGGGGACGGCGGGGGTGGGCGTGCTGGCCTATCGCCTGGAAGGGTCACCCTGGCGCTGGCCGCTTGTGGCGCTTGTCTTGGGCGGGCTTGGGACGATCGCGGGGATTTTCTGGATTCGCAAGTATGTCGATGGTCTTAAGAAGACACCTGAGCAGGAAGTAAAATAGCGAAGCTCTATTTGGAATTGGCGAGATACGCTTCACGGTGAGGGAGGGAGAAGTGAAGGCCAAGATTCATGTGACGCTCAAACAAGGGATTCTCGATCCACAGGGGAAGGCGATTGAGCACGCGCTGGATTCGCTGGGGTTCAAGAATGCGGGCAATGTGCGAGTCGGGAAGTACATGGAAGTGGATGTGGATGAGAAGGATAAGGTTAAGGCTGAGGCTGAGGTCAAAGCCATGTGCGAAAAGTTGTTGGCGAACACAATCGTTGAAGAATATCGGTACGAACTCACGCCGTAAAACGTGAAACGTTAAACGTGGGGCGAGAAGGCTTAGGACTATGAAGATCGGAGTGGTGGTTTTTCCCGGCAGTAATTGCGATCACGACTGTCAGCATGTCTTCAAGGATGTGCTGGGACAGTATGTGGAGATGATTTGGCACAAGGAGACGTTGCTCGCGGGGCTGGATGCTATTGTCCTGCCAGGCGGGTTTTCCTACGGCGACTATTTGCGGACTGGCGCCATCGCGCGGTTCTCGCCGGTGATGGGGGCGGTGAAGGAGTTTGCCAAGAAGGGTGGGATGGTGCTCGGCATCTGCAACGGGTTTCAGATTCTCCTCGAAGCAGGGCTGTTACCCGGGGCCATGCTCCGGAACAAGTCGCTGCATTTCATCTGCAAGGATGTGTCAGTGAAGGTAGAAAATGCGGCCACGGCGTTTACCGGTGCCTTTCAGTCCGGTCAGGTGCTCAAGATTCCGATCGCCCATGCAGACGGGAACTACTATACCGATCCGGTCACGCTCGCGGCGATGCAGGCGAATGCGCAGATTGTGCTCCGCTATTGCACGCCGGAGGGCAAGGTGACTCCGGAAGCGAATCCGAACGGCTCGCTCGACAACATCGCGGGGATCATCAATGCCGAAGGCAATGTGCTCGGTA
>VBOL01000164.1:5651-7549 GCA_005887945.1 Nitrospirota bacterium | reverse complement strand
TCGTATTTATGAAACCCGTTCCACCATAAGTTTTCGTGTACCGTTTATTTCATCCTGCGTGTTTAAGTCGTGCCCGTGAATCCAGAGCTCAAAGTCATTTAACATATAGAAAAACATGGCGAAAACATGGGCGTGATTGAAACACGGGTTCAAATCCCGTTGGGGACACCATCACCAAGCTCGCTCATACTACGCGCGCCTCGTCCATGATTGCACATGAATAAAACCATTCAGAAGAGTGTCCCCCATATTCCGCTTGCGCGGCGGACCAGAGCCATTGAATTGAGCGTGCACAACGATAGCCAATCCCGGTAGATATTCTTGCGTCTACTTCCAACAGGCTGCGAAAAACTACTTTGATACGCTAGAATTTCGATGGTCCACACGTCTGGGACAAGCCCGGTCTCTCTGGTTATCTGGTCTGTCTGGTTCATCTGGTTAGTCTACTGCAACCAAACAAACCAGACAGACCGAACAGACCAAATGAACAAGACAGGTGGCGGGCTGTTTCAGCATCCTGCTAGGAGCGATGTCGATTGGAAGGCGTAATGGCCTGCTTTAAGACCGCGCGGAGGCCGAAGTAGGCAATGGAATCTTTTAGGTTGGAATACAGTCGCTTGAAGGTTCCCATGTCCGGGTCGGTGACGTATTCCATCGTTAAGGCGATCCGTTCTTCCCCCTCGCCAAGCGGAGTCACTGCATGCCAGAGCTTATCTCCATTGAAAATGACGAGATCCCCCGGTTGTGTGATCAGCTCAAGGTGCCTAGGCGGTTTATAGCGGGCCCCCTTGTAGTAGGACGTGTCATAGTGAAACCCGATATGGTCCCCCGGCTCCGTATAGTAGTAGAGCGCACAGGAATGGGGGTCGTTCTCAGGGCATAGACTGAGCTTGACCTGCACCAGACGGCTCAAGAATTCGAGGAAGGCCCCGGATCTATACAGATCGAGAAAGCGCGGGGCCTTCTCCACCACAGTGTAGTAACTCACGCTCCCGCCTTTTTTGTGGCCGGGAATGTAGTTACGATTCAGTTCGCTCTTCACCCCTTGCGCCTGAGGAACGAGATGCTCTTCTACCACTGACCGAGCGAGAAACTGTGGAACAAACAGGAACTCGTTCTGGTCCCAATACTCACGCGAGACTCGATCGAAATCCAACCGCTTGACTGCGTCATCGACCGCTTCAACGAAGGAACTGACCATTGACTGATTCATACACTCACCTACTCCTCAATCGTCCACCAGGATGCTGAAAACGTCCGCCAGAGCTGCGGAGCGTGACGTGCGAGACTTGAAAACCTCGAACTTCGGACCTCGAACCCTCCCCCATCTGGCCTGTCCCGCCAGTCTCGCTCGGCTGTCCGTGTGCATTTTCGAACCGGTTCCCGTCACATTCACTGTGGAGTACTGAACACCGGAGCCTTCACCACTTCCACATCAGCCGGCAACTTCAGATCGAAGAATGCATCGCCGAGACCTATGTTGGATTGGAGCGACGAAAATTCAAAACTCGCCACATTGCCGCTGGCTTCGTAGAGAGAGATCGTCCGAATGAAGTAGGTCTTGGGAAACACTTCTAGCACGATCCGTTGTACCGATCTCCCCGCCTCACCTTCACGCAATTTAGGCAGGAGAGTGAGTAACCGGATTCCTCCCACGCCACGTCCCTTCCCCGGCGTCGGCTCAATGTCGAACGACTCCTCCAGCTTGGCCGCCCCTTGCAAAAGCTCCAACGGAGCCTTGGAGGCTGCCATTTGTGTGAGCTTACCTACCAACACTTGTTTGTGCTCCGGCACATACACTTTGACATCATCCCGATTGACATAGATGTCCTCGACGGAAGGGTCGAGATAATTCCACCGTAACCGGCCAGGCTTTTTGGTATAGACCTTCCCCGAGG
>VBOL01000164.1:0-5610 GCA_005887945.1 Nitrospirota bacterium | reverse complement strand
CTGCTTGACCACCTCCCGCACTTCCTTCACCGCATTCTCATCGCTCTCGTCTCCAGCGGCAAGAGTCAGCGATGGGAATAGGCTCCACGCACAAACGAGCACGCCTCCTACAAAACATGTCCAATTCAATTTCTTCATCAAACCAATAGGGAGGGATGTGGAGGGTTCCTGCAATCGCGCGCATCGAACGATGCACTACAATATTGCTCCCTCCAAGCTCGCTCGTTATCTCTTCGGGGATGGGGGCTGATTGATCTCCCACTGCGCGCAACTTTCTCACCTGCCCACCCACTGGCACGCCGAGACGTGCCATTAGCCCAGGCGAGGGCTTCCTGTTCCCTTCTCTGCATCATCAAGCCTTCTCTCCCAAGGGAGTCGCCGGACTGTCCTTCACTGCGCGCATCGGACGAGCACCGTTTCATCGTGCGCGTTGCGCGAGCACAGGAGATCATCAGGTTCCATCCCCCCTCACGCCTCCTCTGCTCCCACCGGCCCACGCCGCCCAACGACCTCTCTCCGTCCATCGCGACCAGCCGCGCCCACGAGGCCATCTGCCTCCATTTGTTCGATCATCCGAGCCGCCCGAGGATAGCCCACCCGCAGCCTGCGCTGAATCAGCGACGCGGAAGCTGAACCGGTAGACAGAACCAACTCTTTGGCTTGCTCGTATACCTCGCCAAGCGCCTCTTCCTCTTTCGACCCTTCTTGTTTCAACGCTACCAGCAACTCCTGATTGTAGGCGGGCCTGGCTTGATCTTTCACGAACTCGACTACCCGGCGGACGTCGTCATCCGACACAAACGAACCGTGCAGCCGCATGACACGTCCGGTCCCCGAAGCCAGATAGAGCATGTCCCCACGACCAAGGAGCGCTTCCGCACCGTTCGCATCCAGAATGGTGCGTGAATCGGTCTTCGACGACACTTGAAACGCAATGCGGGCCGGGAAGTTCGCCTTGATCAAACCAGTCAACACATCGACCGACGGACGCTGCGTCGCCAGCACGAGATGGATGCCCGATGCGCGAGCCATCTGCGCCAAGCGCGCAATCCTGTCTTCCACTTCTCTCGGCGCCACCATCATCAAATCCGCCAATTCATCGATCATCACAACGATATAGGGCAAGGGTTCAGGCGGAGTCGGCGGCGGTAAGAATGAATCGGGACTGCCATCCGGAAGCGCTGTCTCTCCGGCAGAGAGCCGCTCCTCTTCAGACAGAAACTCGATGGGCAATTCCGGCTGGTCCAATTTGGCCGCTGATTCCGCCTCCAGCACACCCTGCGCGCCGGCGACCTTTCGATTATAGGCATCGATGTTTCGCACCCCTGCCTCAGCAAGCAATTTGTAGCGCCGCTCCATTTCAGCCACAACCCAACCGAGCCCCCGCGCCGCCGACTTGGGATCGGTGATGACCGGCCGTAAAAGATGAGGAATGCCGTCGTACGTTTGAAATTCGAGCATCTTGGGGTCGATCAGGAGTAGCTTGACCTGATCGGGTCGAGCCGAAAACAGCAGGCTCAGGAGCATCGTATTGAGACTGACGCTTTTCCCGGCCCCTGTGGCACCGGCTACCAGCAAGTGCGGCATCGTTTTCAGGTCGGCGATCACGGGGGCCCCAAAAATGTCCTTCCCCAAGGCCAAGGTGAGCTTCGATCTGGCGCGTGAAAATACTTCGCTCGTCATCACTTCCTTCATCGACACCGTCTCGCGATAGAGGTTCGGCACCTCGATCCCTACCACCGATTTTCCCGGAATCGGCGCGACAATTCGGAGACTGATCGCTTTCAGCGCCAACGCCAGATCATCGGCAAGGTTCACAATGCGCGCGACTTTGGTCCCCGGTGCCGGCTCGAACTCGTACATCGTCACGATTGGTCCAGGACGAACTTCCGTCACCTTCCCTGCGATGCTAAAACTTAGCAGGGCACGGGTCAGCACATCGGATTGTGCCTTGATTTCTTCTTCCGTGACACGCCCTAGGGGGCCTGAAGGTTCGCTCAAGAGCACGGCCGGATCCGGCAAGATATAGTCTCCCGCCTTCGCTTGGGCGGCTACTACCTGTTGGTCCGGCTCGGATTCAATCGGTTCAGCTGGTTCGGGAGTCGGTCGTCGTGATGGCTGAATGACCGGCCAATCCAATTCCTGCTCCGCAGCCGCCTCAGGAAGCGCCTCCTCAATCACCGCACGGATGGATGTCGACGATTTCTGTTTGGCTTTCCGTGGAAACTCAGGAGCGGTTTCTTCTTCCACAGGCCGG
Organism: Nitrospirota bacterium; assembly: GCA_005887945.1. GTDB lineage: Bacteria > Nitrospirota > Nitrospiria > Nitrospirales > Nitrospiraceae > Palsa-1315. The sequence continues at coordinate 3,353 of VBOL01000164.1, read as the reverse complement.
TCCGGAATCAACGCACGCGCCCCACTGAACATCCAATTGCCCCAACCAGGAAGCCGCCGAGCAATCTCCGACAGAGAGATGGGCGCCGTGAAGAGGAGCGAGACCAGTAATCCCGCTATGATGAGAATGTGGGCGCCGGTACTCGCAAAATAAGCTCGTAGGCTCTCGGCCAACACTTGCCCGAAGAAGCCCCCCGCCATCCCTCGATAAATAAAACCGCTTGAGATGGTCGGCACCGCCGTGATTTCGAGGTGGAAGAAGCCGCTGAGAAACAGCAATGCCGCGAGCGAGGCGCCGGCGTTCCGCAGGCGAATCGATAGATCGCTCTGAGTGAAACAGCGGACACCCAAGAGACCGAGAAGTATTGGAAACATGTAGCCGGCCCCGCCGATCAACCAGAATAAGGTAGACGCGAAGAACGCGCCGACCGAGCCGATGAGGTTTCTGGATGGAGCCGTCGCAGATGTCCCGGCCTTGAGTTCTCCCGACACAAAGGACACCATACTGAGAAGCGTCAAGAGCGCCAACGCGATCAGGAGGACTCCGATCACTTCTCGTTTGATGTGTGATGGGGCGGAAGCGGCGCCGCGGGCCTCGCCCCGCTTGGCCGAAGTGGTAACACCCATGATCGCGATGCTAGCACAGGGAATCGGTCATTTCAAACGAGAGTCGGCCGAAACGAGACCCTAGCAGGCTGCGGAAAAACTATTGTGGCATGCAGGAAACCCAATGGCCCACAGGTCATGGACAAGAGATGACTATCCCGCAGGATGCTCAAAAAGGCCGTCCAGCAAGGCCGCAGCAAGCGAAGAGGCGATGCGTACTCTGTTCGGTACGTGGAGCTTCTGAGCGATGCGAGAACGAAGCTGGCGGACTTTTTCAGCATCCTGCTAGGATACTCTCGCACCTCGCCAACCGAGCGCACAAGCGAGCCGGAGGAAGTCCTCAACCGACAACGTCTCTGCCCGGCGAGTCGGAGCAATATCCAATCGCTGCAATGTCTCGGCAACAGGATGAAGTTCATGCCCTTCGTGTCGCAGGGAATTGACGAGCGTTTTCCTTCGATGCGCAAAGGCTGCCTTCACGAGCGCGCGAAATGCGACTTCTTCCTGCTGGCTAAGCCTCGTACACTCTTTCGTGCGCAACAGCAGCACTGCCGAGGCAACCTCTGGTCTGGGGCGGAAACACTGGGCTGAGACACGAAACGATTTGGTAATCTCGGCTGCGTACTGCGCCATGACTGAGAGCACCCCATAGTCCGACCCGCCTGGCTTTGCCACCAATCGATCGGCCACTTCGGCCTGCAGCATGAGCACCATGCGGGGAAACCGGCCCCGCTGGTCGAGTAGTCTAAAGAGCAATGGGGTTGAAATATAGTAGGGCAAATTGGCCACGACGACCGTACTCATCGGCAGGCTCTCGACCGAATAGGCCAGCGCGTCCGCACAGACCAGGTCCGCATTCGGAAGCTCCGCCTGCCTGGTTTTGAGATAGGCATGGAGCCGTGGATCCACCTCGACCGCCGTCACACGACCGGCTGCGTGGCACAGCGCCTCTGTCAGGATGCCGCGGCCTGGACCGATTTCCAACACGTGGTCGCTGGGTCCCAGTTCCGCCAACGCGACGATTTTGCGCACGATGTTGGGATCGATCAGAAAATTTTGGCCGAGCCGTTTGTTCGGCGGAGGAAGATCAGGGATCGACACCAGTCAATTCCCACCGGAGGAACGAGGCGTTGCCTGCGCCAGTTGTTTCGCCAGATCGGCCAGCGGGGTTCGGAAATAGTCGATGAGATCGGCAAACTCTTCCACCAGGTCGCTGGTAAAAGAGGGCCCCGGCTGCAGGGCGGCAAACCTCTGCCCTTCTTTCTGGCCCAAGGACTCAGTGATGAGCGTACTCGTCCTGGCTTTCCATTTTGCCACTCGTTCGGCTCCGGCAACGGTGTTGAGTGTCTCCATGGTCTCTTGGAAAATTCCGTCGAGCTCTTTCAGCTGCTGCTGGATGATACGGTGAGAAGAAATCTGTTGATCGGCCATCGCCCACCCCTCCATTTGTTTATCTGGTTTGTTTAGTTTATTCGGTTTGTCTCGTTGGAATTTCAGTCAACCAACCAAACGAACAAGACAAACAAGAGAAACCCTTCACCGACGCCGAGCGGCTAACGTGGCGGCCAGCTTGATCGCCTCGACCAGACTGCCAGGGTCTGCGATGCCCTTCCCTACGATATCAAACGCTGTCCCGTGATCGACCGAGGTGCGAATGATCGGCAGCCCCACCGTCAGGTTCACGCAGGTACCGAACGCAACAAGCTTTAAGGGAATTAATCCCTGATCGTGGTACAGGGCCACAACACCATCGTAATCACCTCTCGCCGCCTTGCCAAACAGCGTATCGGCCGGCAAGGGATCGCTGGCATGAATGCCCTGGGCCTGCGCTGCACGAGCCGCCGGGAGAATGACCCGCGCCTCTTCGTCCCCAAAGAGTCCATGTTCTCCAGCATGAGGGTTCAACGCGGCGACACCGACTCTCGGTTTCTTAATTCCGAACAGGTCCCTCAATGCCAGATGGGCCAGTCTGATGGCTTTTTCGATCTTGGCCTGGGTGAGGAGTGACGGCAAGTCTTTGATCGCGATGTGGGTCGTCACAAACATGATTCGGAGCGGTCCGCCGACAATCATCATGCCGGATTCCTGTGTTTTGGTCAGGTCTGCCAGCAGTTCCGTATGGCCGGGGAAATGACAGCCGGCCATGTTGATCGCTTCTTTGTTGATCGGTGCGGTGACAATGCCGTCGATACAACCAAGCTGCGCAAGCTCCACAGCTTTCTTGATGAATAGCACGGAAGCCGCCCCGGTCTCAGGCGCCGCGACTCCGCGAGGGAACCGCCCAAGGGGATGATCGAGCGGGTCCAGCACGGCGAGATGATTCCTCCGTGGAGACACCGCCTCGTGACCCTCCACTCGAATCACGTTCATCGTGAGTTTCAGATTCTTGACCGCCTGCTGCATAACCGGAAGCGAGCCGATGACCAACGGACGACAGAGTCGTCGCACCATTGCCCCAGCCAATGCCTTCGCAACCACCTCGGGACCGATCCCGGCCGGATCTCCCATGGTGACGCCTAATAGCGGACGCGTCTCGTGCTCGAGCTTGTTTGGTTTGTTTCGTTTATTGGGTTTGTCTTGTTGGGACTTCATGGATTTGCTCCTCGTTGAAACCAAACCAACCAAATGAACGAAACAAACCAGAGAGACCAGACAAACTCTCTCACCAGGTCACCAACCATATAAGTACACCACATACCCTATATAAAGGAGAGCACTCCCACTCAGCAACCAGGGCCGCCAGAGACC
>VBOL01000162.1 GCA_005887945.1 Nitrospirota bacterium | reverse complement strand
TGGCGGCGGAGCGGGTACGGACGTCGGTTTTTATGCTTTTGCAGAGGCAAACTTGGATGCAGATGGTGCCATTTCACACTGGGGCGCAAGTAATGACAATGGTGCTGCAGATTGCACCGTAGGGTCATTCTAAGACAATCAGTTGCGTAGGATTGGGCCCCGGCAGCCGACCGGCTGTCGGGGCCTTCCACGGGCGGCCACACAGCGCCCTGGGTTACCGGAGCCCTGTTCAGTATCGTATGCAACAAGCAACCCAGGTGGCTTGATTTCAGGGGAGCACTACAGAGGGTGCAAGGGGAACGGTCAGTGAGCCATCAACAAGGAGGCAATACGATGTTTAAGCAGTTCAAGGGGCAAAAGGGTTTTACCCTGATCGAGTTGATGATCGTCGTGGCGATCATCGGGATCTTGGCGGCCATCGCCATCCCAAACTTCCTGCAGTATCAGATGAAGTCGCGCCAGGCCGAGGCGAAGACAAACTTAGGGGCGATCCGGACTTCTCTGACCGCCTTTCAAGCTGAACGAGGGTGTTACGTGGCAGTGCTCGGTTGGCCGGGCAACGTCCCCGCCCTCAACGCAAAAAGCGCTCCTTTTCCCTGGTCAGTCCCTGCGCCTGTGGCCGGTGGTATAGTGAACTATTGCGTCGGGGGGGGAACCTTTACTACTCCTGCCGGCGCGTCCTTTCTCGACGTTGGGTTCGTGGCAACCGGAAGTGTTCTGTATCACTACGGAACTTTCCCGGCAGCGGCAGCCGTGGTTCCGCCAGTTCTCGCATGTGGAGGAGCCGGCTTTAACAACAGTGCCACCGTACTCGCAGCACCTGGCGGCGGAGCGGGTACGGACGTCGGTTTTTATGCTTTTGCAGAGGCAAACTTGGATGCAGATGGTGCCATTTCACACTGGGGCGCAAGTAATGACAATGGTGCTGCAGATTGCACCGTAGGGTCATTCTAAGACAATCAGTTGCGTAGGATTGGGTCCCGGCAGCCGACCGGCTGCCGGGACATTCCGTTGTACTCATCCTGCCGGTGTCTCTCTCATGACGGTCTCAACATTATCCGTACATCATCGCAGCGCACCGATCCTGAATCAGGTTCTGCTCGGTATGGGGGGGCTCCTCTTGCTGGCCTGCCTCGGCTGGCTGCAAGGGGAGCTCGATCGGCGGCAGGATCGGACGGTCGTCCAGATCGAAGGGCTCGCCCAGCTTCCCAAGGGCGAATATCTGAAACCGGCCTTGCTCGGCTATCACCACTTAGGGGCTGATCTCCTCTGGCTCAGGCTGCTGCAGGTGGTGGGGCAGAGACGGATTAGCGCAGACGAATTTGAGTGGATGTATCACGCCCTGGACGTGATCACCACGCTCGACCCTCAATATGCCTACGCCTATTATGCAGGAGGGAGCGTTCTCGTCGATCAAGCCAACCGCCCGGACTTGAGCAATCGGCTGTTGCCGATCCGGCCAAGGGAGCGGAATATATTATGGAGGCTGCCCGCAGACCGGATGGCCCATCCTATCTCCCTGGCCTCGCAACTCGCATGGCGGCGGAGGCGGGGAGCCCTGACACGGCCTTGGCGTTTCTTGAAGCCCGCTTACTGGAGACGCAAGATCCGCAGACGCGAGAATCCTTGGCGAACCGGATGAAAGAAGTTATCATCGAACGGGATATTCGCCTACTGGAGAGCGCTGTGGATGCCTATCGGACGCAATATCGGACTCTTCCTGCAACGCTGACGGATCTCGTGGCGGTGGGCTCCCTTCCGATGCTGCCACAGGAACCGTTCGGAGGAGACTATCGGTTGGATCGCAAGACCGGTTCGGTCTCCAGTTCGACGCATCCGGAACGGCTGCGCACGTTTTTTAAACGTAAAAAACAGCCTACCTACAGTTTTCCCAAGGTAGAGCCTTCCTATAGTTTCCCTAGGACATGGGAGTGAGCCATGACGCCTAGCTCCGATCTGGTGGTACAGACTGAGCAACTCTCCAAGATTTTCCACGTAGGATTCTGGGGAAAGCGAGTGACCGCGGTGGATGGCCTCAGCCTCGAAGTCCGGCGTGGGGAAGTGTTCGGTTTTCTCGGCCCGAACGGCGCGGGGAAAACCACCACCCTCAAGATTTTGATGGGGCTGATCTATCCAACCAGTGGGACCGCCAGACTATTCAATTTGGACATGGGCGATCCTCGCGCCAAGACACGTCTGGGATTTCTTCCCGAATCGCCCTACTTTTACGACTACCTCACGAGCCGGGAGTTTCTCGAGTTCTACGGGCATTTGTTCGGGCTGTGGGGCGCTGTTCTGGGCAAGCGAGTCGACGAACTCTTGGAGCTTGTCGGCATGACGCATGCGAAGGATCTCCAGCTCAGGAAGTTCTCAAAAGGTATGTTGCAGCGTGTTGGGGTCGCCCAAGCCTTGATTAACGATCCGGAGTTGGTGGTGCTGGACGAACCCATGTCCGGACTGGACCCTATCGGACGGAAAGAAGTTCGCGATCTGATCTTGCGTCTCAAAGAGTCCGGGAAGACGGTCTTGTTCAGCTCCCACATCTTGCACGATGCCGAAGTGCTGTGCGATCGGGTCGCGATGATCTTGAAGGGGCGCCTCGTGGCCTGTGGTCGAGTGACCGACTTGCTGGATCAAGGGGTGAGTCACCAAGTGGAACTGGTCGTGGATCGTCTGACCACCGAAGGGTTGGACCACTTACGTCCGCTTACCGACAAAGTGGTGATGCAAGGAGATCGGATGCTGGTGGTGCTGAAGAGCCAGCAGCAAGTCAGGGGAGCGTTGGAGATAATCCGCAGTGCGAAGGCTTGTCTGGTGTCGCTCAATCCTCAGAAGGGGTCGTTGGAGGACCTCTTTATCCGGGAGGTCAAAGGACATCGGAGTCCGCCGGAGAGTCACGCATGAAAGTCCTATCGATCGCGCTGAATACCTTCCGGGAAAACTTGCGAGACAAGCTGCTCTACAATCTACTAGTTTTTGCCCTGCTCATGATCGGCAGTTCTGTGCTCCTGTCACGGTTAACCTTGGGGGAATTCCACCGTCTCATACTGGATCTCGGGCTAGGGAGCATTAATTTCTTCGGGGTGTTGATTGCCATTTTCGTCGGGATCGGACTGGTGAGCAAGGAGATCGAGAAGAAGACCATCTACACGATTGTGTCCAAGCCGGTGGCGCGATACCAATTTCTGCTCGGAAAGTATGTGGGCCTCACGATCACCTTGTTCGTCAATACGGTTGTCATGGCGCTGGGACTGTTGGTGGTGCTCTATGCCCAGGCTGTTCCCGTCGAGGGGATGCTCTTCAAGGCGCTGGCGCTGATTT
>VBOL01000163.1 GCA_005887945.1 Nitrospirota bacterium | reverse complement strand
TCGGCGAGCAAGGTCTCGACGGTCGTATTCCGCACCTTCGGGAGCAACGGTGCGCCCATCTCCGCACGCCCCTCACGATCCCTCAGGAGCTTTCATGCAGGGGTCTCGGTTGTCGAATGCGAGGATTCCCGAATGGGCCTCCCATCGCAATAATATTTGATCCAAAACACTTTGCCTCGTTTGTAGATCATGCCCATAGCATCCTCCTTTCAGGTAAAAACTCCTTACTAAGCATGTCCGATATATTTTCCCAGTGGGCTCTGTCAGGGTACATAGTCTTTCCCGCACTCCTTTCTACGTGTAGATCTAACCGAGGAGGCTTTCTATGGTATCCATTCCCAAAGTCGTCGGTCTCCTGTCGTGTGGCGCGTTGCTGTGCCTCGGGCTGTTCCAAGCGGCGCACGCCGCCGATCAGGAGGGAGCGAGCCGCCTCGAACAGGCCAAGGTGATCAAGGGGGATCTGGTGAACATCGATTACGGGGACTATATCGTCAAGGACAAGGATGGCAAGGAAGTCCGTGTGCATGTAGATAGCAAGACCCTGGCAATGGGACAACTCAAGAAGGGTGATCGCGTTGAGGCGAAGGTGGACGATAAGGATCACGCGCTGTCGATTCGCTCCCTCCCCTGAGCATCCCATGGAAAAGCGCTGGGCCAACTGTTCCTTTCCGGTTGAGTGCGCGGCCCCGTCGCCAGAGTGCTGGTGCAAGAACAGCCCCGCCTGGCAGCCGGCCCGTGAGACCGCGTCGGGCTGTCTCTGCAAGATGTGTCTGTCCCCGAAGTTCTGGTCCCCTGAACAACGGCGAACGGTGTGGGGACTGTAGCTAGCGATCATCGGTCGGCCCTCCTCATACGGTCAGAGATGTGGCTTCGCTCTGCGTCAACGCCGGGAGCACGACGGGGCCTGGCACCAGGCTGCACAACCGATCAGCTTGCTTATCCCGGCCACTCGTCCCGCTTCTCCCTGCGTGAGGGCACCCATTCCCGTGTCTGGTGCGGTGAGGTTCGTCACGCGATAGGAGTTGATGAGTTTGGCGACGGTCATGGCTCACTCCGTTCTAGTGTGTGTGGCCAGGCCGAAGCATCCCCCTCTTCACCATCATCCGATCGGTAAACTCTTCGTTGAATGTGCGACCGTTTTGAATCGCAGCGGCCTTAAGTTGCTCGACCAGATCGGACGGAATCGGCTCATCCCAGCGTACCCAAGTGTCGTCCTCAATTAGCTCAATCATGACTATTTCCTTGGTTGTGCGTTATGCGGCCCGTTTGCCCTTGAAATGCTGTTCGAGGAGATGCCGAATCAACCCCGCCGCGGTCGTGCCACGGTTACGTTCGGCGTCGAGCTTGGCCTTGAGGTCTCGTGGAAGCTGAATGTTGAGTCGCTGCATCTGCATCGTGGTGTTCTCCTTTCATGCTGAGCACCACTGAGTACTACTGTAGTCTCTGTACCACGTGGTGTCAAGTGGTGTTTGACTGTGCCGAACGGAATGAGTACTCTGAGTCTCCAGGGAAACCGGATATGAAGGAAGAAACAACGGTCCTTAACTTGCGGGACATGCCCAAGGACCTGATTGCGAAATTGAAAGCAGTCGCGGCTCTAGAGCACACCTCCCTCAAGGACTACGTCACCGGACTACTTGAGCACCATGTGGCCGACCTCGAAAAGAAGGGCCTCCTGCCGAAGGGGAAGTAAAAGCGAAGCGGCACTCATCAGTACGAATCCCAAGCCACCCAAGACACACGCAACGCCGAAGAAGCACGGGAAGTCATGATGTGGCATTGACCATCATGCACAATTTGGAGTCTTTCACCCAGACCACATACAGTTTGTCTAAAGGCTCGATGTCATCGCCAGTGACCGTGATTTGTATTTTGTGCTGTTGGTCGTGATGGAACATTGCCTTTGGCCTTCCTTCCACAGTTATCGATCGAGTCGCCATCACATCTTTCGTGAATCTGATAATTGGCACCCAATGGGCATCCCCCCTATTGAAGTTCATCGATACCTCTTCGCCCGCAAAGGCGAGCGGATGGTGTAAATAGTAAACGATGGGTTGCTCTGCTGGAGTGTTAGGAATCTCTTGCCAGGTCGTCAGCAGAACCCTGACGTTTGACACTTGCCTTATTGGACTTCTTATTCGTAGCTGATACCCATGAGTCCATGGGGCATTTGTCACGAGGCTATTTGCGATATCACTCCGGAAATACGGCATGGCCGGGTAATCTTCAAACTCAATGTTTAACGGAGATGGTTGTTTAGCCTGTCGCGTCTGACCGGACGCTGGGTCGGACGAACGATAATGTTGCCATGCGATTAAACCCCCGAAGCCTATGAGACATCCAGCAATGAATAGAAAAAGAATTTGCCGCGGTGACGCCTGCATAAGTGCGCCGATACCGCTCACCGCGGTACCCGCAAGGCCGGCCACGATCCATAGCGCGGGTTGAGCTCGGCCAAGACACTCCAAGACCCCCTGTATGTGTTTTCGCATGGCGTACCCGTTTGGTGTGAGGGGGTAGTGTACCGTTGCTATCAATTGATGTCACGTCAGACCTACTCGCTCTGCTTGCGCTGGCGCGCCGATTTTCCCACAGGCTCCGGGTCGTGTCCTCGACCGATCGCGCGGCCTAGGGCAATTGTGAACGCCGGTTTTCATGGGGGTGGGGCGCATCCTGGTCCAGGCTCAAGAGATGCTGCCCGATTGCATCAGGCAGACTAGAACAAAAATGTATGGTGGGGTGTCCGGTGACGATGCCGAACGGTTCGACCTTCACATCAGAGAGGAGCGACCCGACGGTCTCCAGCGGGGTGCCGTACTGCAAGGCCACACTCGCCAGCCGGGCGAGACAGTCGTACAACGCGACCGTTTCCGCGGTGCTGACCAGCCGGGAGTTTTTGTACCACCTACCATGTTAGTCCTCAGCTCGCAAGCTGGATGGTTTCGGGAGCAGGTGGCAGGCCCCCGAGACTGCTGTGCGAACGGACCGTGTTGTAGTGAATCCTCCAGCGTTCGATGATGATTTGGGCTTCTTTCAGTGTATAGAACAGCCCTCCGTTGAGAAGCTGATCGCGCATCTTCATTCTCCCAGGGGGACCCTGGCTCGATATAGAGCGGCGCCACCTGCAGCGCGGTCAGCCATTGCTGAGCTCGCGCGCGATGAACTCCGGCCCATTCTCTGACCGAATATGCGTCGGGATCCCGCGACTCAGGAACAGCTCAGCCAGGATCAACCGCACGTCTTGCGAGCGGATCCGGCGGGCCACCACCGAGGCCAGACACTCGCGCGTGTACTCGTCGAGAATATTGAGAATCCGAAAGGGCCGGCCGTCGTGCGTCCGATCCGCCACGAAGTCATACGACCAGACGTGATGGCGGTACGCGGGCCGCAGCCGGAGACACGACCCATCGGCGCGCCAGAGTCTCGCTCGCTTCGGCTGCTTCGTGGGCACTTTGAGGCCTTCGTGCCGCCACATTGTATACACACGATCTTTCCCCACGTCCCAGCCCTCACGCCGCAAGAGATCCGTCACCGTGCGGTAGCCATACCGCCCGTACTCCTTGGCCAGGGCGAGGATCCGCTCGCGCAACCGCGCTCTATCTTGATCAGGCCGCGGCACGTACCGAGAGGAGGACCGGATTGGGCCGATCGCCCGACACGCTCGACGCTCGGACACCTGGAGTACCGTGACGGCGTGCTCCACGGCTTCGCGCCGGCGGGTCGGGCTTAGAAGTTTCCCGAGGCCACCTCTTTCACGATGGACAGATCCAGCGCTTGGTCGGCAACAATCCGCTTGAGGCGCAGATGCTCCTGCTCCAGTCCCTTCAGCCGCTTGGCTTGATCCACGCGCAGCCCCCCGTATTCTTTCTTCCAGCGGTAGTACGTGTGCTCGGTGATGCTGAGCTTCCGACACGCGTCAAGCACCGCTAGCCCTTTGCTGGTCTCCAGCTCGACTGTCCGCAGATGTTGAATGATCTCTTCGGGCGTATACCGTTTCTTGGGCATGACCCTGACCTCCCTGGTTACGGTCCAGTCTAACATTCATCCTGGACCAGATTTGCCCGGGCAGGTCACTGAGAATAGTATGCCTCTTTGTCCGCGCGCCGCGAAATGGGGGCATTTTACGGAATCCGACGACAGGCTGCGTCAAACGGTATGTGATAGAAGCGCAGGATGTTGACATCCTCCGGCGTAGGGTACTCGTCCAGGCCAACCTTGATGTGGCTCTGCTCAACACCCATGAAGTACGTTCCGAACCACCGATCCCATCCAGAGAACATGGTCCCATAATTGGTGTTGTGTTCCACTGACCGGCGGGAGTGATGGATCCAATGCATCGGCGGAGTGACGATGACGAGCCGGAGCCATCGCTCAAGCAACGCCGGCAATCGCAGGTTGCTGTGCTGAAACTGCCCCGCAGCGAGGAGCGCAGTTTCCGAGGCCAGGAAACCGACTGGCGAGACGCCAAGCGCCAGCACGCTCACCCCTTTGATCCCAGTCGCGATCAGCACCTCGCCGAGGTGGAACCGGATGCTCGTGGTCACATCCACGTCCAGATCACTATGGTGGGCCCGATGGAACCGCCAGAGGAACGGCACGCGGTGATTGAGTCGATGGGCTCCATAATAAATGATGTCGAGCAGGATCACGGACAGGACGACATGGGAGAGCGGCGCCAGCCGAAGTTGATTCAGTAGGCCCCATGTTTCACTGTCTACGCGGGTGCTCCATACCAGCAGGGCCCACCCGACAAAGAGCTGGACCACCAGGGAATTCCCTCCGAAAATGACCAGGTTTGTTGAGACATGGTGCAGTTTCGATTGGACCGGGGTGCGGAACGGCACCATCCATTCCAAGGCCAGGAACAGTCCGGCGATGCCTAACGAGAGTGACACGCGCAGATCAATCATGTCCGAGGTAAGAAGGTCCATCATTGCAAGTGTAGTGTAACGAAGGAATTCATGGCCCATCTCTTCCGAATATTAGGGGAAAGCATATCGAACTTCTCGTTTAACATGTCAATTATCTTAACAGCTTGGCAGGAGTCAAAAGGAAGGCACCTTTTAAAGCGGTTTCAATGATTTATGTGTCTCACTCGATATTGAGCGCACCTGCTGACTGTAAAAATTCTTCACACTTTCACGCCGAGCTTCGCTCGCCATTCTAAATATTGTCGTGTTTTCAATAAATTGTATATCGGTACAGAAAATGCTGATTTAGAGAAGTGAAAGGCCCGGAAGATACTAGAGAGAATCAACAATAGGAGGAAGCATCATGAAACTTCTCGGAGACAAAGCCTTTCTTTGTGCTCTGGTTACCGCAGGGGTGCTGCTACCGCTTCAAGCCCAGGCAAGCGTGCCTGCTCAAGTTCCAGAACCCGTGACCCTGACGTTGCTCGTGACCGGGCTTGCGGGATTGGGCGCAGCAGAACTGATCCGCCGACGTAAGAAGAAATAGGAAACCGGTTATTGCGCACCGGGACGCGTAACGCCTCCCTGGTCCGGGGCAATACTTTGCCAGAACGAGGCGGGGGAAGGTGTGTTTAGTATCCTGCGTTTGTTTGATGGTTTATCGATCCTCTGCTCCCTGCGTTTCCTGAAGCTCAGCGATCAATATCTATCCGCCACGCGCCCGCTCACCTGTCCCGCTTCCGCCACTCCCACGGCGGCACCGGCTGCGGCGTCGGCTTTCATCCAGACTGTGCCCGTCATTGTGCCCGTGACCGGCTATATACCACCTCCCGCCACCCTACGCAAACCAACGAGGCAACAAAAAACCCCTTGTAACCATTGGGGATTACAAGGGGCCTTTCTTCGCCAGCAAGTTTACAAAACCGCTGCTCTGCCATTGAGCTACGCCAGCCCCTTCATGATTTCGCGGAGTTATCTTTTATCCCCTCTCTGCTGTTCCGTCAAGTGTTTCCGGCGTGTTCGTTTCAAGGTACTGTCCCTGCCTATTCGCCGCCTGTGTCAGGTCTCCCTCTTGGATGTGATTGTATCGCTTCCACATCTGCGGGGACGTGTGCCACACAATCTGCATAGCCGTGGTGGTGTCCACCCTCGCACGTCACAGGTTGGTTGCGGCACAATGTCGCAGGTCATGGAACCGAAACCCACCATTTCCCTTTCTCATGTCCTTGCGCTCTCCCGCACCCCTGTCTACAATACCGGCTCTATATGGCCCCTATCACTCCTGAGGCTCCCATGCCCTTCTCCCTTCGTCCCTACCATCGCTTCCCTGGCCAGGGTCTCACATCTACTCAGAGCATGAAATTTACAGCGATTGCTTCATCAATCTGCTTGGTTTTCATCTTGTTGATGGTCAACGCTGCGGAGCTGAGCGAAGCGAGGACGCTTCTGCTCGGAGCCTCGACCGAGGCGGCTTCAGGAGCGACAGTCGAGCAGCCCCATACATCACCACTCGATAGAAAGTCTTTCAAAACAATACCATTCGATCCAGCGCTCTCAGATACCCAACGGCGTGAACTCGAACGTGTGGTTGCTCTCTGCATTAAGACGGTTGATAGAGAGGCACCGGGTGGCCATTTCGAGGCATATGTGGACGGCGGCATCGTCAGCACTGTCGGTATAGATAAGGAGAGATTTAAGTTTTGGAAGTGTATGTCGCAGAACGGACAGCCGCTTGCTCCAATCAACAAGTGAGGCGACGAAGGTGGCTTCTGACTGGCGTAGACGTGGGGTTGAGTAGAAAGACCGCTAGTCGTCTTGACGGCTTTGATATTGAGAGCTCTTCTATTGAGCTACGCCAGCTTGGATGTATCGGTCTGCAAACCCACTCCAACACGCTAGAGCGAAAACCCAACAACTGCGTATGACAGTGTCAAGCGAACGCGTGGTGTGACCCGGGGTCTGCCACGCTCCGGTCATAGTGGGAATCAGCACAATCGGAGATCGTCGAGTGGACTATGCCCCTATCGGTGAAAGAGGAGAGGCGGAGGCACGACCTACTCACTTCGTGGTTGTGGGAGGGGGAGGGAGCTGTTGGAGGTGTGGTTGTGGCCATCAAGGGCTTCCTCAAGCACTCGGAGCGACTCATTGAGCAGGTCTGTTGCGCAGCTTAGGGTGACGTGAATTTGTTCGAGAGCCTCCTCCCATCGCTCTTCCTGGTGGAGAGCTTGAAAACGGCGATGGTGTTCATCCATGATCGCTTGTTTCGCATCGAGCATAAGACTATCGAGGGCTGTCACAGGTTCCTCCCGTTCATGTGATTGAGGCCGCACGATAGCAGACCCTGTATCTACACAACAATGATACGAATGGGTGGATGATGTGATAGTTTAACTATGATGTATAAGCGTATGTATCCCTATGAGCTTAAGACCGATACTATATTATTAAACCTTGGCCATGCTGCTTCCATCGAACCGTCTAACATCTGCCAGTTCGATCCTGCGCATTATGAGAAGCGAGGTTGTTCTCTGGTCTGGCTTGACGGTTTGCAGATGACAGGTTTAACTTGCCTCGTACAATAGATTCATAGAGGACGAGCTGATACGTAACATGTTAGGATGGACCATGGTCGTGGCTGGATTTCCACTCGCCACCTGCTCTTCAATCGAATGGGTCCACCCCAACAAACCCTCGTCACAATACACCAACGATTACAATAGGTGCGCCGCTGCCGCCACACGTGATCCTCTGCTGCAGTAGGGCAGTTAACTCCTTCTCATCACACCACTGAATGCTGCGTCCAAAGGGAAGGCTGGCCGTTGATCGAACGGTAGAAGCAGTTCCTCCTTTTCTCATTCTCCTCTTCGTCGAGCATCCTTCGCTCATACTCATGTGCGTAAATTGCTGGTCGTGGGCACTCCAACGTGAGCCTGGGTGACCGGCAATTTCACGACATTAGAAACCATCCAATCGCTCCGTTCAATAGAGAATTTACACACTATTTACGAGGAATTCACGGGAATGGAATGTGTCCCGGTTAGGGTAGAGGCACGAGAAGATGCAAAAACCTTTCACCTTATCCCTGGAGCAGGTCATGAAGAACACAGACGTCTATCGGTTCGCGCTCACGATCTCTCTCTTGCTCGCCACACCGATCACTCGCGCGATTCAGACATTGCTAACGATGCGCGACCGAGTCATCTTCCCGCTTCTTCGGATGCCGACAGGGCAGCACTACAGCACGATGATCACATCCGTCCGAAGCATGAATGTTATCGTCTGCTCCCACTGCGCATCGTCCGTCGATCACACCCTCGACTTGAGCTATGCCACACTTACACAACAAAGGGAGGCCCTATGATCACAGTCGATCGGCTCATGACTTGCCAATGGTGAATATCGAAGCAGGTACCTCTGCCATTGAGGCGGCGAAGCTTATGAAAACCCACAAAATCGGAAGCGTGTTCGTGAAACAGAAGGACCGCATCATCGGGATAGTGACGGAATCGGATATTATCCGGAAATCGGATATTATCCGGAAAGTCGTCGGCGCAGAGCGGGTACCCTATCACATCCCCGTGGAAGACATCATGAGCAGCCCCGTCATCGGCATCGATGGCCACCGATCTGTGACCGAGGCGGCCAATGTGATGCAACAGCATGGGACAGGCCATTTGGCCGTATTCAAAGGCGACTCGATTGTGGGGATCTTATCGGTGCGCGACCTGCTGCATCCGGTTTCAATCGATGAGTTTTAAGAGTTGGTTGCCGGCGTCACAAGAAAGGGAACTCGTAGACATGGCATTTGATCTCTTCACATCAGTCTTTGCAATGGGCATGCGTTTTACTCTCGTGCTCGACGTCATGCTGTTCATCGTCTCATTCGGTCGAGGTGCCTGAAGCGCGTGATCGAGTCACGAATAGGACCATGATACAAACCACAATGGAACAGACTCTCTCGAACGGCTGGCCCAAGCGACTCATGATCAGGCTCACGGCCTATGACATCACACGTGCCTGGGAAGTGGGCACGCGATTCATCCTGAGCCTGCTCACCCTGACGATTCTCTTTGGTTTGGCAGGCGGCGTCGTAAAAACGTTTCTCGACCTGCGGCTTCTTCTGTCCGCCAACGTAGAAGTGGCCCTTCGGCAGGTATTGGTCGACACACTGACCCTGCTGGCCGTCGTCGAAGTGTTGAAGACCACCCTCGCATACTGCTCTGACGGGCGCGTCCGGGTCACGTTTATTATCGACACAGTCCTTGTAGTGATGCTGACGGAGGTGATCTCACGATGGTTCACCGGCGGGGAGTGGCATCAATTCGCGATACTGGGAGGCATCTTAATCACGCTGGGTCTCATGCGCATCGTGGCCGTCCGATACAGCCCGGCGCCGACGAAGATTACGCACCAGGCCAATCAACTGGGGCTCTCATTCCCATAATCTCACCAGGAGGTACCTATGCCGACGAGTTCTCTTCTTGAATCAGGTCCGGATGTTCATCCTTTGCTATGTGAGCATCCTAATACCGATGTTCTCACGGCAACCATTCTCGACCATCTCAATGAGCAGACCGTCATCAGTTTGGATACGCTCATCTGCCTTATGCCCCAATACACGTGGAATCAAATCTTCCGCACCGTCGACCAACTCGCCCGATGCAGCAAGATCGTCCTTCGCCGACACCGATTTGAGTACATGCTCTTTTCTAGCCATTTCGTGGCATAATTACATCCTTCCTTAACCCGCATTATTCATGAGTGCTTCTGCTGCAATCGCCGATGCCTGACTCAAGCGAGACGGGCGAGCCTGGCGGGAAAAGCGCGACAGGCAGGGACAGAGCTCACACATCACACGATTCACGCTCCTCAATAATGCGGGCTAGCAGGATGCTGAAAATTCCGCCAGCCTGTCTTGTTCATTTGGTCTGTTCGGTCTATCTGGTTTGTTTGGTTGAATTAGACTAACCAGATGTACCAGACAGACCAGATAACCAGACAAACCGGGCTTGCCCCACACGTGCAGACCATCGAAACTCTAGTGTGCTCAAATAGCATTTCCGCAGACTGCTAAAGACGTTCATTGCCTTTGCGCGGTGTTCATGACACCTTGCGAGATTCGCGGGACAGGCGAGACTGACGATGGTTCGAGGTCCGAAGTTCGAGGTTTTCCGAATTTCGAACTCCGGACTGCGCCTTTCTCGATTGTTACGTGCTTTACGCGCCACAGGCGAGACTGTCACTTGAGTGTTTTTGCAGTTGAGCTTGTTGTGGCACGGGGCGAGGCACCGCCGTGATTCTTCTCGACGAGGAAAGATCAACCGTAACTTGAAGGATCAGCAGGGCTTAGCTTTCTGCAAGGCTGTTTGTGGAAGATCCGGGCGGAGTGATGTGGCGAATGATCTTGCCCTCCACGAGATAGACTACCAGTTCGGCGATGTTAGTGGCATGATCGGCCATCCGTTCGAGATATTTGGCAATAAAGCTCAACCGAATGGCGCGTGAAATCGTGCGAGTGTCCTCGAGCATGAATGATAGCAGCTCGCGGAACAACTGCTCCATCAGATCATCGACGAAATCGTCGTCCGTGAGCACCTTTCGGGCGAGCGTGGCATCATCCTTGACGAACGCGTCGATGCTTTGCTTCACCATCATCCGGGCCATGTTACCCATCATCGGGATGTCGATGTAGGGTTTGAGCTGCGGCTCTTCATTCAGCTCGATCGCCCGTTCGCAGACATTCTCTGCCAGGTCGCTGATTCGCTCGAGCTCGGTGGCGATTTTCATCGCAGTCGTCACCAGCCGCAAGTCTCGTGCGGCAGGCTGATGGAGGGCCAGCAACCGGATGCTCTCTTCATCGATTTCCACATCCAACGAGTTGACCAGGTGGTCCCGCTCAATGACCTGGTGGGCCAAGGCCGAGTCACGCGTCACCAGTGCTGTGAGGGCCTGGTCGATCTGATCTTCTACCTGCCCGGCCATTCGCAGGAGCTTGGTTTTTAAGTCGGAGAGTTCTTCGTCAAAATGGCGCTGTATCATCACCT
>VBOL01000161.1 GCA_005887945.1 Nitrospirota bacterium | reverse complement strand
CCGATCGGGTCGACAATCGCGGCGGATTTAGGCGTCGCCGGCTTGAGGGTAATCGGCAGCGTAATGGAATGAATCGTGTAGAACTTGCGCGGAGAATTTTCCGGACACAAACTCCACGGCCCCTGTTCGCCCGGCTTGGCCTGCTCCGTGCTTCTCGTTCCATCTTCGCGTACACGGAAAGGTTCCAACCACGGTGCTCCACCATGATTCGGCGCGAAGGGCGGCCGCTTGCCAAGATGTGGACGCAGCCAGGGGAACGCGAGTTTCCCGGTTTGCGGATCGAACGTAATTGCCGGACGCTTCAGAGGGGTCGGAGACTCGTAGTCCGCCCACTTGTGTGGCGTCTCCGGCTCGTTGAGCGCCAGCATGCCGTCCCACTTCCAATTCACAACCGTCGCGTCATGCGCCTTGGCCTGCTTCACTTGATCTTCCGTCTTGCCAGGCAACCCTTGTGGCGGCAGCATGTACTCTACCCAATCCTTGATCGAGACCTTGACAGGATTGGCTTTCCAATCCGTCTTGTCCTTGGTGATCTCGTACTTCTTTCCGCCATACCAATCCACGGTCGTACCGACTAGCTTGTCCGAGCTGACCGCGAGCTTGATCTTCCCCTTGCGATCGGGCAGTTCAACCAGAGGCTTCATGACGTCTGTCTGAGACCCAGGTTCCTGCAGCGTGTTGTACACGCGCCAGAATCCCCACATCCCCGTCACATAATGCTGCGGGATATGACAGTGAAATACGAACTCACCGGCCAAGGCCTGCAATCCACCGGACCCGCCCTCGGTCACCTCATCGTATATCTCCGACGGACCGATAGACTGTACATCCAGTCGATCCGACGTATCGCTGATGGGCGGAAACTTTACGGGACCGTTCTTGGACAAGGTCGGATCGAGCTTGCTGGTGCCAGGCTGTCTGGCCCAGCGGATCGTACCGCCATGCAGATGGTGCGAATGCACGATCTCAGACCCGCCGATCATCCGGAACTTGGCCGGGTCCCCCAAATATGAACGGGGAATCGTGGTTGCAGGATCGCCAAACGTATAGGACCCATAGCCCTGCGACTCATCGGCAAACCCGACGAGGTGCGCCTGCAGCTCAAGTCTCGTGCCGTGCGGTTCACTGCGGTAGTTGAGTAAGCGGGCCGCCGGCCGGTAGGTGTCCGTGTGCGGATCGCGTTGCGGCAACATATCCCCCTTGCGATTCAACAATCGGAACGTCTCGTCACCGGCCTCATGATAGAAAATGACAAATTCGCGGAAGTCTGAGCCGTTCGCGAGATCGATCATGGCCTCCCAACCGCTCTTCATTTCCTCAGCCGTAAACGGGCTAAGATGTCGAGACCCGCGTAGCTCAACGACGATGGACCCCAACATGCCCCTGGAATACTGATCCCTGGTCGCATGGCTGTGGAACGCTCGCCCGCCTTCCTGCAAATCGATGGGGATGTACCATTCGAATTCGCCGCTCTTTCCTGTTGGTACCAACGCATCGGGATTATTGGCGGTCGCCGGCTTGCCCGTGCCGGCGACGAGCATCTGCGATCCGTTCACGATCATGTTGGTCGGTTCTTCTGCAATCTCGTTTCGTAACGTGATCCGGAGACAATCCCCTTGGTTCGCCCGAATGACCAACGGTTGGATCAAATCGCCTTGCAAACCGTTTGACACTGCGCCGCCGGCAAACGTCGGATCGTCACTGTCCCGCGCGGCCAAGTTTTTCGCTTCTTCCTCCCGCACACCTGCCACATTCTCCGTCAACACATACATGTAGCCAGGGTAGAAATCCCCAAACCGGTTGACCGTGATTTCAACATTGATTGCCGAGATGTCATAGGCGCGGACGGGAGCTTGCGCCGGACAGCGAGCACCTTGCGTGACCTTCACCTTATCCGGGTCTTCCGCGACGAGCAGCACGCCCTGCTGCATCGCATGGGCTCCGGCACCCTGGAACGGCCCTTTGGTCTGGACCTCTCGCTCGATTTGCTCGATGGCCTTCGACATCTTGTCCATCAGCATCGGACCCGCCTGCGCATTCACCGGTGTCGCCACATCGACAGCGGGATCCACTGCAACATGCGCGTCGTGCGACATTGCCGCGAATGCCGGCACCGTTCCGGCCAATGCCAGGCAGGATGCAAATCCTACCATTCCTGATCGTACCCATTTCGTTGATGCACCCATACCCTCCACCCTCCTCTCTAATTAATCAGTAAACACGCTTGTACCCAAAACTGACTCAATGTCCGATACTAAAAAGTCTGGCACAGGCCAATTTTCATTGGAGGGATCGTCAGGAAGCCAGTCCATCTTTATCCTGATCCTCCGCCGACAGCTCATAGGCCCACTCCGTACATGCATACCCGCTAAGCGGTGACTGTTCAGCTCGAGCAAATCCGGTTCTGGTTTTTAACTTAAAGAGTAAGCTTTTATCTATTTTCATGAGTTCTTGTCAATAGGTGTGTACGTGGGATTAGGCGGCGATCTTCAGCTGGATGACGCAGTACTTCCAACTCCATAAAATATATTGCATGCCGGCATACATGGACGGCAGCAACTGTGGCGCATTGAGACGCCGAAAGGTCTGCTCCGCGACTTGAAGGACTTTCCAAATCAACGCTATCGCCGGCTTCACCTGTTTATACCGCTTGACGGTGGTGGTTATCAGCCAAAGAATAGGTTGGAAGGAGCACCCTCTCGGGTACGTTGAGGACCTGTTCAAGGTGAGAACGCAGCTGGGAGTCTGTTTCAGCAGCCGAGACTAGCGGCTAGTGGCTCAGATTGAGGGGTAAAGTTCCCCGTCGTGGGTACGGTGTCGGCGGAGAACTTCCGATGGGGTGATGCTGCACGAGTGACGAGGTAAGGATCTATATGGCGTATGACGGTCGGCTGCGCTGGAGAGATCGAGCACTTAATACCCTCCACGCTGTTTCCTTCTTCTGCTTCGAAGCGTCAAGTCAAGCAACGACCCCGCAAGATGGGTGCTATCGGCACACTGCCTAAAGCAGAGATCTGTGAGCGCTAACGCATCTATTTCTTGATAACTTCTACGAAGCTTTCTTCCTTGTTGAGATATTTGTCGACCAACGAGACAAAATTGAAAAATTTGTCCTCGCTTGGAGCATCAAATATGAGGGCGATCACATTCCGTTGATGTTGAAGATGCCTAGCAAGTTGACCAAACAGCCGGTCATAATCACTTAGTTGCGGATCCTTCTTGGTTTCTATCGCGTGTTTCTTATTCACAAGCAAATCAACGTTACTTTCCCCGAACTCTTCATCCATCCGATATCCAAGAGACTTCAAATGCGCCCATAGCTCAATTTTGTATTCCCCTTCGCTATTTCTTCTCCGCCCTGGAGACCACAATCGAATATCCCGCAAGACTCTCTCAAACTCGGCATCCTGCCTTTCAGTCTTCGTTTTCAACCCTATAGCCGATTCGTTGGTGTAACCCAATACTTTGTCATAGCCAGTTATATTTTCTTCTTTGACCCATTCCTGAAATTTCGATGGAAACTCAGACCATTTAATGAAGTGCGGGGCTTTCCCCAAACCGGAAATAGAAGGTCTCAACCGGTGATGAAGCCAGTCTGACGAGTTGGGCAATTTTTCCAGTTCCAATGCCAAGTCGCCATACTGCCTCATTATTGTTTCTTTCGGAGTTCTTTCCAGGTTCAATTTGTTGGCTTCGTCGCCGCATTCCTCTTGCAACTTGGTATAGGCATCCCTTCCGTACAAACTCACCAGTTGCCTTTCAGGAATCTTGGCAAACTTGAAGAAGTCATCTTTCTTAGGGGTCCCCTGATGGCTCTCCTTGTACTCCACATACTTACGTTTGCAATACTCTTTGGCTATCATCCTACCCACCAATTCGAGATTCGAGTAACTTGCCTAGCTAGTATTTCAAGTGAAAGTTCTATTCTGTAATGAATCAGGATTGTCTTAGTCAGTAGCCGACTTGTCAACCTGATTCTCTGCACATAATCGATTTACATATGACCAAATGCAGGCTGCTCAAACAGGTCATCCAACGAGGCCGCAGGCGAGTCACAACCGGAGGCGTACCCTCAGGGGTACGTTGAGGATTGTGACGAACCGAGAACGAAGTTGGGGGCCTGTTTCAGCAGCCTGACTAGAAGAAGGCCATGCTGGCGTATGTCACCGTCGAATTGAACTGATCGGTGATCCCGCGGTCGTAGCGTAACACCTGCCCACTCTCCGCTTCGATCAACCGCAGCAAGGAATAGATGGGTGAGAAGCCGGAGATCCGGCGCTGGTCCTGTTCTTTCCTGATATAGTTGGCAAACTCTTCCGTCTGTCGCTCTTCCACCGGTTTCAACATTTCCAGGTCGAACTGCATGCAGCGATGAAAGGAGAAGTCCGTCGGGGGCGCCTTGTCTCCGTAACGCATGCCCAAATGAGCCAGCTCTCCCGCTGCGATCACGCAGTAGGCCCTGCCCGATTGCGTGAGTACCTCTCGAAGCCCGGTCAAAAACTTGTCGACCGATTGACGAACGGTCGGATCCCCCAGGCTCGCCGCGGAGAAAGCACTCAAGATCGGCACGATGGTAAAGGGCTTTTTGCTTCCCACGATATCCTGCAGAAACGGGAGCTGGAACTCCACAGCCTGCTCCGCTTGGTGGCAGAGATCGTCTTCAAAGAAGGTCGGGAGCTTGGCCTTGAGCTGACTCAGGATCGGTTGGTCGGCGAACACTACCCCGAGAGGCGTCTCGAAATCCTTATCCGTCACGGCAAACACATAGTCCAATCCGGCAGAGGCCGTACCGATGATGACGAACAGATCAGGCTGCTCCGCATCTTGCAGCTCTTTATAGGCCCAGGCGTAGATCGGCCCTGCTTGTTTCAGGTCGTAGGTCGGTGCGACGAGGCCTTTGATCTTTTTCCCAGCATGCTCTGACGGCTTGAAGTCCGGTCCTTCTTTCGACGTAAAGAATCCGTCGATCTGTTTTTTCAGTTTTGCACCGTCTGCTTCATACCCCCGTCCGGCAAACGATGCGCGGCGCAGCGGGCTCTGCCGATAGGCCTCCCGCGCCATCCGGCGAGCGTCCTCAGCACGCTGACCTTCCAAGAACAGCTTCTCATTCAGGTCGGAGACCAGCTGATCTATCTTGGTCGGAACGAGAAACTCACCGAATCGTTTGAGATAGAGCGCTCCGATTTCAGCCAGCGAATGCTCGCCGTCAAAATGCTGAATGATGAAAAAATAGTTGAGCGGCAGAACGAGCTTTTCCTTACTCAGTCCAGTCGGATCCCAGAGGACCATGTACTGCTCCTCACCTTCTTTGATTGGCGAGAACTGTAGATTTCGAAGAGCAGGGTACTGTTTGGGATCGTTCGTGGGGCTGGTTGCGGTCGTCATTAGGCTCCTTATTGGAGCCCCTATTGTAACGAGGGGATTGCGCTCGCTGCAACCGCTGAGCTGGTGCAACTGGTCTGTCTGGTTTATCTGGTTGATTTGGTTCATCTGGTTAGTTTCGTTCAACCAAACGCACAAGACAGACCGAATAGACCAGATAGACCTACTTTTCTTCGGGTGGATGACTGCTGGACCGTCGGGCC
>VBOL01000158.1 GCA_005887945.1 Nitrospirota bacterium | reverse complement strand
GCATCTGCACGCGTGGCAGACACGTCATAAATCATCATGTGGACGACGACTCGGTTCGCGATCGTCTCACGCCGCTACTCCCCGCATTATTCATGAAGCTTCTGCTGCAAGCGCGGATACGCGGCTGTGACGGGCTGTCTCGCCGTTCAGCCCCTCAACATACTGCACGAGTATGCTTCAGGGCTTCCCGCCTCCGAGTACTCGTCTCGCTTCGCGTCTGCACGCTTTCGCGACGAACCTTCATGAACAATGCGGGCTACGCTCCTGCATTCCTTGACATCGCCTACCCCTTCACATAGTATCGAATCATGTCACGCTTCGAAGTGCGCAAAGCCGTGATTCCCGCCGCAGGCCTTGGTACTCGCTTCCTCCCCGCGACGAAAGCGTCTCCCAAAGAAATGTTGCCGCTCGTTGACAAACCCCTGATTCAATATGCGGTAGAAGAAGCGGTCGCTTCCGGAATCGAAGACATTATCATCATCACCGGGCGGGGCAAACGCGCGATCGAGGACCATTTCGACCGATCCGTCGAGTTGGAAGAAAATCTCAAGGGCAGCGGCAAGGCGCAGCTCCTGAGTCAGATACGGCACATCTCCACGCTCGCAAACTTCTGCTACGTCCGTCAGTCGGAGGCCCTAGGACTCGGCCATGCGGTCCTCTGTGCCCAACGGCTGATCGGTGACGAACCCTTTGCGGTCATTCTCGGCGACGAAATCATCGATGCCCCCGTCCCTGGCCTCGCGCAACTCATTCATGCCTACAAGAAACGACACGGTGCGGTCCTCGGCCTGCAGGAAGTGCCCCACCATGACGTCAGCCGCTATGGGATCGTGGCGTCTCGAACCATTGCAGCGGGATTGCATCGAGTCGAGGGCCTCATTGAGAAACCGGCGCCGGCCGAAGCTCCGTCCAATCTGGCGGTCATCGGTCGCTACGTCCTGCCACCGGAGATTTTCCCCATCCTGCGAAAGACCCAGCCCGGTAAAAATGGCGAGATCCAATTAACCGATGCACTTCGGGAGTTGGCAAAGAAGTCCCCGATGTATGGGTTGGAGATACAGGGACAGCGATATGATGCCGGGGACAAGTTAGGATTTCTCATTGCGACGATCGAATTCGCACTCAAGAACCCCTCCCTGGGACCGGACTTCGGCGACTATCTGCAGAATCGGATGCGGCCTTCCGGAGAACGCCGCACGACACGATCACGAAAAGCCTAGTCACGACACTCAACGAAGGCACGACCTCATATCTCATGCACTACTAAGCACCACAGTGAAACCATACCGATGAGCGACTCGATCGAGCAAGACTTGCAGCCACCCCAGAACGTCGAAATTCCCGACCAGCTTCCGCTGTTGCCGGTCCGAGACATCGTCGTCTTCCCCTACATGGTCCTCCCCTTGTTTGTCGGACGAGAGATGTCGATCAAAGCGATTGAAGCCGCGTTAGCCGGCAATCGAATGATCTTCCTGTCGACGCAAAAGGCCTTGGACGTCGAGAATCCCTCACCGGAGGATATCCATGCTATCGGCACGGTCGGCATCATCATGCGGATGCTGAAATTGCCCGACGAACGCATCAAAATTCTCGTGCAGGGGCTCTCGAAAGCTAAAATTGCGGGCTACATTCAAACTGAGCCATATTACTCCGTGCGCATCGACAAACTCACCGAACACAAGCCGGCGAGTACCGCCCTAGAAACCGAAGCCGCCATGCGGACGGTCAAGGAACAGATCGAACGGATCGTGAGTCTCGGCAAAGTCTTGATCCCGGATGTGATGATCGTCATCGAGAATCTCGAAGACCCCGGACGTCTTGCCGACATGGTGGCGTCCAATCTTGGCCTCAAGGTCGAGGTCACCCAGGCAGTCCTGGAGATCATTGATCCGATCAAGCGCCTCCGGCAAGTCAGCGAGATCCTCGGCAAGGAGATCGAAGTCCTCTCCATGCAACAGAAGATTCAAGCACAAGCCAAGGGGGAGATGGACAAGACCCAACGCGAATATTTCTTGCGCGAGCAACTCAAAGCTATTCAAAAAGAGCTGGGCGAGCTCGACGAACGCGCGGAAGAAATCACTGAGTTTCGCAAGCGGATCGTAGAGCTGAAGATGCCGGAGAAGGTGCTCAAAGAAACCGAAAAGCAGCTCAAACGCCTTGAGAAAATGCACCCGGATACCGCCGAGTCTGCGACCGTCAGGACCTATATCGAGTGGATCGTGGAATTGCCCTGGTCCAAGAAGTCCAAGGACAACCTCGACCTCAAAGCTGCGGCCAAAGTGCTCAACGAGGACCACTACGACCTGGAGAAAGTGAAGGAACGGATCCTTGAGTATCTCGCCGTGCGGAAGCTCAAAGACAAGATGAAGGGCCCGATTCTCTGTTTCGTCGGACCCCCGGGTGTCGGAAAGACCTCGCTCGGGAAGTCAATCGCCCGCGCCCTCGGTCGCGAATTTGTCCGCATCAGTCTCGGCGGCGTCCGTGATGAAGCCGAGATTCGCGGTCATCGACGCACCTACGTCGGCGCCCTCCCCGGCCGCATCATTCAAGGGATGAAACAAGCTGGGACCAACAACCCGGTCTTTATGCTGGACGAAGTCGATAAGGTCGGAATGGATTTTCGCGGCGATCCTTCCGCGGCCTTGCTCGAAGTGCTCGACCCGGAACAGAACAACTCGTTCACGGACCACTACCTGGGCGTGCCCTTCGACCTGACCGGAGTGATGTTCATTACGACGGCGAATCTGATCGACCCCATTTTGCCCGCCTTGCGCGATCGGATGGAAGTGATCGGGATCCCCGGCTATACCGAAGAAGAAAAGTTAGGCATCGCCCAGAAATATCTGATCCCTCGGCAACTCAACGAACACGGCATCACCGAGAAGCATGTCCGCATCGCCGAGCCGGCGGTGCGTCAGATCATTGCCAATTATACGCGTGAAGCGGGTGTCAGGAACCTCGAGCGCGAGATCGCCAACGTCATGCGCAAGGTGGCAAAGAAAGTGGCGGAAGGCAAAGGCGTGGGGTTCCCCGTCAATCCCGCCAACCTGCACAAATATCTCGGCGTCCCTAAGTTCGTGCCAGAAGAAGAATTAAAGATGGATGAGATCGGCGTGGCAACGGGATTAGCCTGGACGGAGTCCGGCGGCGATGTGCTCTACATCGAAGCCACGGCGATGAAGGGCAAGGGGCAATTGACTCTTACTGGCCAGCTGGGCGACGTCATGAAGGAATCCGCGCAAGCAGCCTTGAGCTACGTCCGGTCGCGCGAGCGCACCCTTGGCATCAATCCCGACGTGTTCACCACTCAGGATCTCCATATCCATGTGCCGGCCGGAGCAATTCCGAAGGACGGGCCGTCGGCGGGCATTACCATGGCCATCGCCATAGCATCGACGTTGTCGCAAATCCCGGTACGCCGCGACCTGGCGATGACAGGCGAGATCACCCTTCGAGGCCGAGTCCTCCCCATCGGAGGATTGAAGGAAAAACTTTTGGCAGCCAAACGGGCCAAACTCACTACCGTGATTCTTCCGAAACGAAACAAGAAGGATCTCGACGAGATTCCCAAGCACATTTTGAAGGGCATCCACCTCGTCTTTGCCGACACGATGGATGATGTGATGAAGGTGGCCCTCCGACGGGGCTCGAAATCCACACGCCCAACGGGCAAGCCCCATACGCCGCAGCCACACTCAAAAAAACACGCTACACGCACGAAGACAGGGCGAGCCGCTCGCTCGCTGCCGGTGCATGCAACCAGCACGGCAACGCCTCCTAGCCCACATTATTCATGACAGTTCGTCGCGAAATCGCGCAGTCGCCAGGCGAGACAGGCGCGCGGAGCGGCGAGGGAGGGAGGCGTACTTGAAACAGTTGTTGACCGACCGAGCAGCGAGCCCGCCGGCCTGGACGCCGGGCCACCGCGCCCAGGCTTGTCGCAGCGGCGAATCCGCGATTGCAGCAGAAGCACTCATGAATAATGCGGGCTACACAACTCCACTAGCAGGATGCTGAAAGCGTCCGCCAGAGGCTGTGGCACGTGAAGCGCGAGAATCGGCTGGTTTCTCTTGTTTATTTGGTCTGTTTGGTTTGTTTGGTTGAACTAGACTAACCAGATGAACAAAACAAACCAGACGAACCAGATCAACCCGTCACACCAGTCTCGCTCGGCTATCCTGCAGGGGCGTTTCCCCGTCATCTAGGATCTGCGGGTCGTTGGTTTCACAATTACTCAGAATGGTTTTTCAGGAACCTGCAACCATGGCGTTCACGGTCCGCACGAAGGCCCGTCCCACGATCCACGAATTCGATCTCATTCGAGCCCTCCACCGGCGCCATGGCCGCCGCACTGTCTCGGTGATTCAAGGGATCGGCGACGACGCCGCCATCATTACGTCACGGGCCGGCCAATGGACAGTGCTGACGACCGACCTCTTCACAGAAGGGGTCCATTTCGACCTCCGAACCGCTACGATGGATGATATCGGCTTCCGCGCCGCAGCAGCGAATCTCAGCGACATCGCGGCGATGGGAGGAACTCCGCAGCATCTGCTCGTCGCCTTGGCCATTCCCCGCACCGGCACCAGCCGCCACGTGTATCAACTGTACCGAGGAATGATGGCCGCCTGCCGCCCGCACCACGTAGGACTCATCGGCGGAGATACGTCGGCTTCGAGCGGCGGATGGTTTCTCAGCGTGACGCTGATCGGAATCGTCCCTCCCCGCAAGGCCCTGTTTCGGAGCGGTGCACGAATCGGAGATTTCCTCTACGTGACCGGCACAATCGGCGACGCATTGGCCGGCCTGAGACTCTTGAACGAACCACTACCCCGTGCGAAACGCCACTCGCGCACCGCTCCACTCTCAACCAGGCACCGGCAATTTCTGATCGGACGGCACATGCGTCCAACCGCGCGCATCGCGGAAGGCCAGTGGCTCAGTACCCATCGCTTCGCGACCTCCGCGATTGATATCTCGGACGGCCTCTCCGGCGACCTCCGCCACATCTGCGAGGAAAGCCATGTCGGGGCGGACCTCGATCTGGGCGCGCTCCCATTATCGCCGGCCTGCCACGCCTATGCTGCATCCCGGGAACTCGATCCGGTGGACCTCGCGCTGACCGGAGGAGAGGATTATGAATTGCTCTTTACCGTATCACCACGAGAGCGGCCACGACTCGAACAGACAGCCCTCAAGCGAGGATTTCCCCTGACTTGCATCGGACAAATACACCCTCTTCGCTTCGGGATACAGGCCGTGTCCTCCCGCGGCCGGCGTCACTGGTTGGCGAACACCAGTTACGAACATTTCACGTAACCAGCGTCACCCACGACGGCCATGGCCACGATCCCTTCATTTCGATCGCTGCTGAAGCAGGTCCTCCATTTGCAAGAATCGCCGCAGCGAACGGCGCTGGCCTTCGCCATCGGAGTCTTCATTGGCTTTTCCCCGGCCTACGGATTACACACCGTCATGGTGCTCATCTGCGCCTGGGCATTGCGCCTCAACTTTCTCGCGCTCATGGCAGGCGCCTTTCTCAACAATCCCTGGACCCTGGTCCCTATCCTCGGTGCCACCTACTGGGTCGGTGCGCTCTTGCTCGGCCGATCGGACAGCCCCTCCTTCGACTGGCATGATGTGAGTTTTGGCGCGATCTATGAACAGGGCATGCCCTACGCCATGCCCTTCTTTCTTGGCGGATTTGTCTTGAGCCTCCTCGGTGCGGCACTCGCCTACCCACTCGCCTACTATTTCTTGACTAAACATCGGCAGTCGCACCCACCAGACCAGACAGAGCCATTGCCGCCCCCTCAAGATGTACGCTAAGATAATCGCTCGCCATGTCTGATTTCGCTCCTCAATCTAATGCTCCATATGATGGGTCGGCGCTGATCGCCGATCCGATCCACCAATACGTCTCCTTTACCGTGCCCTTCTCCACTGCGGACTCACACGAACGGACGGAAAAGGACCTGATCGACTCCCCCTGGATCCAGCGCCTCCGGTACATCTATCAACTCCAAAGCGCCCGATGGGTGTACCCCTCAGCGGAACATACCCGCTTCGTCCACTCACTCGGCACCATGCATGTGGCAGGCCGCTTTGCACACCATCTTTATCCGTTTCTCAAGAAAGCGGTAAAGGAGGTCCCGTCGGCGAACTATGTCGAAGAATTTCTCCGCGTCACGGCACTCGTGCACGACATCGGCCACGGCCCCTTCTGCCATTTCTTCGACGACAACTATTTGCATGCCTTCCATGCCAGTCACGAAAAACTCGGACAGATCATCATCCGCGACCATCTCGGCCCGATCATCCGCAAGATCCGGCGCAGCCCGTCAGGCCCCTTCGCCAAAGGCGAGGAACTCAACCCCGATCAGATCGCGCATATAATTCTCAAGGAAAAGGGCAAAGACAACTCCCGCATTCCGCGATGGCTCAACATGCTCCAACCGGTCATTTCCGGCAGCTATACCGCTGATAACCTCGATTATGTCCTGCGCGACTCCTATATGTGCGGCGTTGCGGTCGGGCCGGTCGATCTATCCAGACTCATTCACTACACGATCATCACGGACAAGGGATTTACGATTCATAAGACGGGCCTTCCTGCCCTACAGATGTTCCTCAATACCCGCATGTATCTCTACTCCAACGTCTACTATCACCGGACCACGCGCGCGATCGACATCCACCTCCGTGACATTTTCGGCGACACCATGAAACTCCTGTTTCCCCACGATCCTCGCAAGAAGATGGACGAGTACCTGACACTGACCGACTGGTCCTTACTTGAACAGGTACGGGGATGGAAGACCTCACGCCATGCCATCGAGCGGCGCCTGGGTGCAGAATGGCAGCGGATTCTCGTCCGCGACGTAAAATGGAGGATGGCCTACAGCGCCGTGCTCAAGGAAAAGGGCCAAGAACGCGGCATGGACTTTCCCAGCCACACGCACTTCGAAGAACAGATCAAAAAAGAATTGCCGGCGCGCCTCCAAAAAGTGGAGTTCCGTGTCGACATGGCGCCGCTCGACCCACGGCCAGACCCGAAAGACCGGCGCGGCAGCCCTCTCTATGTGTATGACCCCGGCACCAAAGGCATCTCAACCGACCCATTAGAAGAATTCCTCGACCTGCTGCCTACCCGCTTGGTCCAATTCCGCGTCTATACCCTCGACCACACGCACGACGAAGCCCTCTCGCGCGCCACCGCAACAGTACTCAACAAGACCCCTTCGAGCCTCGAGTCGAACTACTAGATTTTGCTGACAGCCTGCCGGCAGCCTGAGATACTTTCCTTGTCGCAACGACGTTAGCGAAGTGTACGAACAGACGAAGAGGCAGGCTATGACAAGATTGAGCGCCATACTGACAATCGCATGCTGTGTATTTCTCTTTGCAGAGGTCTACGCGCAAATGGCTCCAGGCGGCCCTCTATCTCAGAATACGGCAGGCATCCTGGATGCTCTACCCTCCGATGTCCTCGCCAAAGTGCAGCAGCTTGGACAGATGCTGCAGCAGAACATCAATGAGGGGAAAATCACCGAGGCCCAGATTCAGCGTGAACTGATGTCAGGCAATCTTCAGCAGACCATCAAATCCATTAACCCGGAAGCCAGCCAGCTACTCGACGAGATCAACGCTTCCGTGAAGAACAGTCCCAACGCTGAAAATCTCCCAGACATCCTCGGCGGGTTGACAGGTCACGCACAGTAAAAGTGGAGCGGCTGCACCAGTGGCTTCGCTGCCGTGCCTCTCGGAGTGGCCTTGGCCGAGTGGCTCCACCCAGCAGAGTCCGGAAGGGTCGTCACGGAAGGCGCGGGAACGGTTGCGTCCTGCACACCGGGTTGGGCAGCTATTCTTTGATAGGCACGGCTTGCGGATCTGTTGTAGTTTCAGGCGTGGGATCAGTCACCATACTTGGAGGTGTCGTACCGTTTTTGAAGGGTAAATCGAGCAGCGAATAGGGATTCACGCGGGCGCCGTTGAGTTTGACGCCCCAATGGAGATGCGGGCCGGTGGCGCGGCCGGTCGCCCCTACCTTGCCGATGATTTGCCCCGCTGTGACCAAGTCACCGTCTTTGACCAACACCTCCGACAGGTGGAAATACATCGTATAGAACCCCAGGCCGTGATCGATGAAGACGCCTTTGCCGGAAAAGACGTGATCCACGGTCAAGCGCACCACACCGTCATTGCTGGCTGCAACATCGGCCCCCATCGGCGCGCCGATATCCTCTCCATTGTGCGGATTGCGCGGTTTTCCATTCATGATCCGCACGCTGCCGAAAATGCCGGTGCGCTTCCCGTTTACCGGCTCCACGAAGCTGCTGTGCCATAATTTCAGGCGTGAGTTCTCTGCAAGCGCCTGCTGTACTAATTGCTGCTCGGCTTTCCAACGTGCCACGCTCTTCTCATCCAGATCGACCTTCTCTTTCGGCAGCGTCAGATGCTCGACGGCAAACTTCTCTTTGGCCACCAGGACATTAAAGCTCAACTGTTTCGCCTGTTCGCCCTGCTTCACTTCGACGGCAAGTTCATAGGTCCCCGGTTCGTCCTGCATGTCGATCCCGAGCAACCCGATATAGCCGGCCGGCTCCCCAGACCTGAATTCCCGGAAGAATGGAATCGTCCGACTCAGAAACGTGCCCTTCAACTCCGTCGCCTGTTCTTCGCCCTTTACCTTGACCACCAGCACCTGCCCCTGCTTGCCGCTGTATTGCCCATCGAGGCCCTTCGGTGCAGGAGACGTATGGGAAAACAACTCGACGGGAAAGACGCTGGACAGCAACACGACGGCAGTAATCAGCGTTCGGTCCAGCTGTGAGATCCGCACATGCGTCTGTGTGAGAGCAGTCATCATCATCGGTAGAACCGTAGCCCCGTCACCTGCGAGAGCAACTCATCCACACGCCGATTCACGGCGCTGAAGGGATCCATACAGAGAATCGTTTCTTCCCAGTAGCCATTGAGTTTCAGATAGGTCCAGTCGACCGTATAGGACCGATTCTTCGCGCGGGCAAACCGGATGAAA
>VBOL01000157.1 GCA_005887945.1 Nitrospirota bacterium | reverse complement strand
CCCCCGTTCCTAACAACACTGCCTTGGACACTGGGTCTGTGACTTGACGAAATGCAGCGAGCGCCGTGTGGGCCATACGCGCTGCCAGCCAGAGAAACAGCATCAGA
The DNA here is from genome assembly GCA_005887945.1 of Nitrospirota bacterium. GTDB lineage: Bacteria > Nitrospirota > Nitrospiria > Nitrospirales > Nitrospiraceae > Palsa-1315. The sequence continues at coordinate 1,001 of VBOL01000157.1, read as the reverse complement.
CCATGCAGCCCGACGTGGAGGGCCAAATTGAGAAAGATATTATGGGTCCCCTGGTTCCGAACTGGCGAATGCCCTGGCGGCACTTCTTCCGGTGTGTGACCATACCTCAACTTGAAAGTTTCATTGCCATAGCCGATCCCCACAATCGGATGCGTGACGATCTGGGAAAGCGAAAAAGCCCAGATATCCAGACGATGGACGACTGATGAGAGATCGGTTCTGATGGGCACGGACGCCTGAGGAACGACGCTGGGAACGCCTTGCGCCATTGTGCCGACTTCTACCACGAACACTGCGGCCACGACCAGCGCGAGACTAAACATGCTTGCCACGACTAAAATGGTCCGCTGTTTGATTAACCAGGCAAGCACCCATAGTTCACAGACAAAGGCCACCAGCGCAGCTCGTGACTGTGTCAGCAGCAGACAGGCCACCGCGAGTACGCTGACGCTGACATACAGAGCTTTCGGCCATGGCCGTTCCTCACACAGTGCAAGTGCGAAGCATAGCGGGATAAACATAACCAGATAGGTGGTAAGCCAAACCTCGCCTGGAAAAAAAGAGACCACCGCTTGTCGGTCATGGATATCGAACTGAGTAACGCCGTACGCACTGACAAGGATGAGGACGCCCACAAGGAGAGAGAGAAGCCGGATTCGATGGAGCCCATCCTTAAAGAAGTACACGACGACATAGTAAATCAGTCCTTGTTGCAACAGCTTGGCGAACTCTTTAGCGCTGTATGCTGGAAATGTGGCGAAAGGGATCGTCACCGCCACCCAAGCCACGAAAGCCACCAAGGGAACATCTATCGGCGTCCGGGTGAAGAAGTGCCGGCGATTGACCACACACCAGAGCACCAGGAGGATGAGCAGGATTATGAATCCATTTCGCTCAATGAAGAGGAGGCGATTAAAAGGTAGGGAGAAGATATACACATAGAGTAGTCCGCGAATGATGCTCTCTAGATTGGGGAGCGCAGCCACCGAGTCGGTTCCTGG